>OMXJ01000012.1 GCA_900315015.1 uncultured Eubacteriales bacterium
TTCTTTTTGAAGTATTATTTTGAATTTTTGAAGTTTCTTTTTTGAGTTTTTCTTTTTGAATTATACTTTTGAGAATTTTACTTTTTTGAATTTACTTTTGAGAATTTTACTTTTTAAGATTTTTTTGCTTTTAAAAACCTTGCCTTACATGTTTGAAAAAGCCGGTACCATAATGATTATCAATACCACAAGCAGCATGCCGCCTGTTGGAATTAAAAGCTTAGACCCTGCTGCCGCAGCTCTTCTTTTAGCATTTTCCCTTCTTTCCATAAGGCTCTGGGACGCTTCAAGAGAAAGCAGTGGAATTATGCTTTTTGAACCCTTCTGAAGGTTCTGCACAATTATTGTAACCATTCTAGAATAGGCCAAAAGTCTCATTCTTCTTCCAAAATTCTGGTAAGCCGCTGTCTCGGAAACTCCTACCTCTAGTTCATTTACTGTACGCTGTATTTCATCATAAGCATATCTTTTAGTGCCTTTTTTAGCATAATCCTTGCTGATTCTAGTGAAAGCCCCCCTTATGGTCATTCCTGAAGAAAGAAGCATGGTAAGCTTTGTTATGATTTCAGGGTAATCAATCATTACCTGTTCATCACGTAACTTTCTCTTTTCTTCAAGATCTGCATCAAGCCCTGCATAAACAGCTAGAACTGCAACTACTGACAAAACGAGCATAAGCCATACATTGTCATCTCCCGGAGTTTTATAGGTAACCTTCTTTCCTCCAACAGTGTCAGGTAGTTTTAATTTTCCGTCATACTGACTTTCCTGATTAGCTGCAGCTATAGCCGCCTTTAGTTCTTCATCAAAGCTAGGTTCTTCATCTGCTATTTTTTTTTAGGTGGAACGTAGGCATAAATTATATGGATTCTTTCCTTTTTCTGATACTTCATATGTATGTTTATCTGTACTAAAATTCCTACGTTGCCCTCTGGTGAATTTTCCATATATACATTACCATAGTTATCAATGAGGTCTGGTATGTCAGTCTCATAGGTAAGCTCTATGGATGTTCCAGGAACTTTACTTGGAAAAGAAAGATTCTTGCAGACATCGTTATAGGATTCATTTTCACCTAGAACTATCTCATCAAGACATTTTTCAGCCTCAGTAAAGGCAAGATCTAGGTCATCACCGGTTAATACCTTTTCATCAATATCTACCGGAATGGTAATCTCATTCTCGCCGTTATCTGCTACAACTTCTACAGTTGTACTGCCCTGTCCTGAATCTGGTCTGTCAAGCTCTGTTACCTCAGTTTCCTTTTTAGCACTGCAGGCTACTGCAACAGTTAATACTCCAGCTGTTGCAGCAACAAGCGCAACCTTTTTAATCTTAGATTTCTTATACTCAGCAACTACCTGTTTTGAATCCTCAAGAGGATTAAGTATCTCTAAATTCTCTTTAACCTTCTTATCCATTTTTCGTCCCTTTCTTTCCCATGGTCTTTGTACTGCTATACTTAAGCTTTCTCAATCACTTAAAGCATTCATCTTTTAAATCTTTAATCTTTTAATTCTTTAAATCTTTAATCTTTTAATTCTTTAAATCTTTAATCCATTAATCCTTTTATCAATTAATGCTTCAAGGCAAGATGTCTTTTAAACTTCAATGTCCGTTAGCTTATCTGTATAAAAGCCAAGTACGGTGCAGGTCAAAAAAGCCCCCACCATTGTAAGTATTCCGTTTTGAGTGGTATATAGCGGTGTTAAAAAATCTCCTGAAAAGAAATGAAAATAAACTAGAATGCCATAAGGCACTAGTCGCATTATTTCAGCCTCAAGTTTCTTCTCAGTAATAGCAGTAACCATCTCATTTTTAACTTCCTGCTTACTTGCTATCATTCCACTGGTATTTCGAATTACCTGAATAAGATTTCCTCCGCTTCTTCTTGCTGTAGAAAAAACCTCAGCAAAGCTTTCCACATCTGCAATCCCTGTTCTTTCAGCAAAGCTCCACAGCGCTGTTTCAAGTTGCATTCCCATGCTGATTTTATAATCAATAAGCTTAAATTCCCTCAAAACTACATTTGTGTCATCATAAATAAGCTGCAGATCCCTTATAGCTGCCTTAAAGGCATTTTCCGGAGCATATCCAGCCTCAAAGGCTGATGCTAAAGAATTAAGCGCATCTACAAATTCATTACTTATTTTATGCTCATCCTTTTCGCGCTTTTTCTTTTTATCCCCTATAATTTTTAAAGGAAAAAATAAAAATATTATTCCTGCTGCACTTAGTCTGTGAAAAAACAAATAGCCTGCAACAAGTGAAAAAAGCAGGTGCTTTAAAATGCATATAGCATAATCTGTCTTCCCATAGGTATAAATCGGTGGATCATTAGAGCTTTTTGTCTCCACACGACTTTTTAGATCATTCTCTTTTCTTTTAGTTTGTAAATTCTTTTTCATTTGCATATCTTTTTTCAATCAATATTGATTCCTGCATGCTGAAGTTTCTGTCTGTTCTTTAGCCTTGTAGGCGAGCCTTCAAGCCTTCCGATTACCTTATCTTCACTAGAGCTCTCATCCTCCTTAAATTCAAAAAGAGTATTAAGCCCTATGTCTCCATTCTCAACCTTCTTATCAAGCTCAACGATACTTAAAACCTTTCTGCTTTTATCCCTCAGCCTTCCAAGCTGAACAATGATGTCTATCGCAGAAGCTATCTGCTTTCTTACAGCAAGAAGCGGAATTTCACTTCCCAAAAGCACCATGGTCTCAATTCTTGATATGGCATCATAGGGTGAATTCGCATGTCCGGTGCTCATACCGTTGTGTCCTGTATTAAGGGCCTGGAGCATATCTATGGCCGCAGCATCTCTTATTTCACCAATGATTACGCGGTCCGGTCTCATACGCAGCGAGGATTTAAGGAGATCTCTGGTACTTATGCCATTTTTTCCTTCTACGTTTGCATTTCTGCATTCAAGCCTTATTAAATTTGGCACTCCTTTTATCTGAAGCTCTGCCGAGTCCTCTATGGTAATAATTCTCTCATCCTTTGGAATAAAGCCTGAAAGTGCGTTTAAAAATGTCGTCTTGCCACTTCCAGTTCCGCCGGATACAAAGATGTTATAGCCTGCAACTACCAGCTTCTTTAGAAAATCTGCTGCCTCTTCGCTTAATGAGCCTATCTCAATGAGTTTTTTAACAGTCATTACTTCCTTTGGGAACTTTCGAATAGTTACCGCTGGCCCATCAAGCGAAATAGGTGATAAAACCACATTTACTCTCGAGCCATCAAGAAGTCTGCAGTCGACAATGGGATTAGACTCATTTATCATTCTGTTAGATTGCATTACAATCTGATTAATGACATCAAGCAGCCTTTCAGCAGAATCAAAGTGCCTTCCGCTTTCCATTAGCCTTCCGCCCTTTTCGATGAAGATTTTGTCCTTTCCATCTACCATTATCTCAGTGATATCAGGATCATCTATAAGCGTCTGAAGACAGTCAAGACCTCTTATTGAATCAAAAATATCCTTCTTAAGCTCTGCTCTTTCCGAAATACTTATAAATAGGCTTTTTGCTTCCCTGCAGATCAGTCCGTCAATTTCATCTCTTAGCTCATCATCTGAAATTTCATGGCTTAAATCCACCGTATCAACAACTCTATCTGATAAGGTGCGTCTTAACTCATCCTTATTCATCTAAAAGTCTCACCTCGATTTTCTTAAGCATTTCTTCATTTCCTCGAACACTCATAAAGCGTTTAAGCTTTCGGATCCTAGGGCTCTCATCTGCATCTCCTGCGCCATCACTCATCTTATCAGTCTTCTTTGAAGGCCTTCTGCTGCTACTTCTGTCTACAAGTATAATATCATCACTTTCCTCAAACAGCTGCAAAAGGTGATTTCCTGCACTTCCAGCATCGATTATGATGTTGTCATAGCGCGAGTAATACTTTATGATAAGCAGCATTTTTGAAATTGCATCCTCTTTTAGCTCATTAAAATCACTAAGCGAGGTAATACCGCACAAATAGTCAAAGCCTCCTCTGCTAGAGCATATGGAAAGCTGCATCTTCTTCCAGAGTCCAAGTCCTTTTTCCTTCAGTAAAAGCTCCTCTTCATCAAGCTTTGCATCTTCTGCATAAGTTGTAAGCCTCTTAAAGTCGTCCTTTGAAAAACGTGCTTCGCAGCAATAATATAAAACGTCAGATAAATTCCCACATATTTCTTCGCCAGTCAGATTACTTTCAAAAATATCAAATGAAATAAAAAGACTCTTCTTCCTTTTTCTCGACTTTCTAAGTAGCTTTTTTATGAAGGTGATTCCTCCCTCTTCTCTAGCAATCGAATAAAAAGTCACAACCGGCACAGCTTTATCTGTAGTATCCAGGAAATCTCCTCCTGAATTATCGCCTGCATTATCGCCTTCATAATACTCACTATTATCTAATGCCTTATCATTAGACAGGGCTACGCTTCCATTAGATCTTTTCACCTGAAGAAGCAGGCATCTCATAATTTCTTTTGCTGACTGATATTTAAAAATATGCAAAGGTGCCTTTTTCTCCTGAGTTAACGACGCATTATCACTTAGTATTACAGTACTATTTTTAAGCTCACTGAAACAGGCTTCATTTTCCTCGAACTGCTTTTTTGAAACTACATAAAGCAAAATTTTTGATTTTTCCTCAAAAGACTTAAGGGAAGCTATTTCTGTAAAGACTAAGGGCTGGATTTCTTTCGGACCATTTGAACGAATGTAATCTACTAATTTCAAGATGTAATCCTTATCCTCATCTAAGAATGCAAGATATTCTTCCATCAACATTTTTCCTTTTACAAAAATCAATCGATTGTCGCTGTGAATTTACCCCATTTTCGCGAAAAAATCAAGCCCCAAACGCCCTTAAATAGCCAATTTCAGTACTTTGCACAAATATCACACGCTTTATTTGTGGAACAATTTTTTACAGAAATGTCAATTTCCATTTTTTTCTTCTACATAATAAATAAAAAAAACGTCTCATTTTAACAACACTTGTTGCTGTAATGGAATATATCCCATAGATCAAGTGCTTAAACTGCCTATTTAAGCACTGTAAAAATAATTATTTCATTTGTTTTTATTTTTTAAGCATAAGCAATATTCAGCTTGTTTCACCGCTCATTTTTACTATGATTTTTACCCCTCAAATTTCAAAAAACAAACTTTCACCTCTCGCAAAGTTGTTCTAAACCCTTACTTAATCCACTTTTCAAGGCCCCTCCCCAACTTAAATCCTACACGTATTTGGTGGAAGAAAGAAGTGAGGTAAAGACACGAAAAAAAGGCTGTATGCTCTTTAAAACATACAGCCTTCTTCTATATTCAATTCTCCCTTAATCTTCTGAATCTATATTTTCATCATCTAATTTTCCAAGTAGCTTATATAATAGCTCATAGAGCTGCTTATATTCCTCAGGAGTAATTCTCATGCAGCAAGCCATCTTTTCAGGAACATGAACCGCTTCTTCCTGAAGTTTTTCACCTTTTTTAGTGATGCTCACATCGAGAACTCTCTCATCTTCCTTGTCCCTTTTTCTTTCAACAAGCCCCTTTTGCTCTAGCTTTTTTAGCACAGGTGTGAGAGTTCCTGAATCTAGCATAAGAAGCTCGCCCATTTCCTTTACAGTGATCTTTTTATGCTCCCACATTACCATCATGGCAATGTACTGAGTATAGGTAAGATCTATCTCGTCAAGGTACGGCTTATACCTTCTTACAATTTCCTTGCTATATGCATAAATAGGAAAACACAACTGATTTTTCAACCTTATTGCTGCATACTCGTCATCATTCTCTTTCATTTTATTATCACCCGTATTTCAATGCTATTACATCTTCGACTTGATGAACTTCTCCATAAGCTGCTTTGGCTGTGCGCCAACTGTCTTTGCAACTACCTCACCATCCTTAAGAAGGAAGATTGCAGGAATGCTCTGTACACCATACTTAGCGCAAAGCTCCGGATTCTCATCTGCATCTACATTATAGAAATCAGCCTGGCCATCAAGCTCGTCTGAAAGCTGCTCCATAACTGGTGCAAGCATCTGACATGGACCACACCATGTTGCTGAGAAATCAACTACTGCAAACTTGCTCTTTAAAGCCTCATCCATATTATCATTTTCTACTCTTACTACCATAATAAAAACCTCCATATTTTACGGTGTCACACACCTTGTATTTTTAACTAAAAAACCTTCTTTTTCCTGCCTATATTCACTTCAATAATATAAAACCCTTAATAGAACATAGCCACTGCCATTATAATAAAGATGCTACACACTTGTCAAGTTCTTCCATGCTTGCTGTTGGTTCAAATCTTGCAACAACATTTCCTTCTCTATCAACTACGAACTTAGTAAAATTCCACTTTATCTTAGGATTATTCTTATAATCCTTATCAATGCCCTTAAGAAGAGCATTCATTGCTACTGCCTTAATGCCCTTTCCAAAGCCTTCAAAGCCCTTTTGGGACTTAAGATATGTAAAAAGTGGAAGCTCATTTTCGCCATTTACATCACTCTTTTTCATCTGAGGAAACTGTGTATTGTACTTAAGTGTACAGAACTCATGAATTTCTTCATCTGTTCCAGGTGTCTGGCCGGCAAACTGATTGCAAGGTACATCGATGATTTCAAGACCCTTGTCATGATACTTTTCATACATTTCCTCTAGCTCTTTATACTGAGGAGTAAAACCACAGCCTGTTGCTGTATTAACAATAATGATAACTTTTCCTTCAAAGCCCTTAAGTGAAACATCTTCTCCCTTAGTATTCTTAACTGAATAATCGTAAATACCCATCATATCCTCCTTTGAGATTAAAGTCTTATGAATTAATTTTTTTAAATCTAATTGTGTGCAATCTTTATACTTAGATTGTACACAATTTAATTTCATTTGTCAAGTACTTTTTTTAATTTTAATATAGCGAGTATTCACATCTTACCATTTTTGAATGGGCTTATTATAGGGTATTCTTGCTATGCTTGAAACTTTGCATTAATCCGACATAATCGTTTTGAGTGCTTATTACACGACTTTTAGGATTATATCATAATGTTTTCATCACCATGCAAAATAACGTTTTACATAGTATTGGCAACGCTTGCAGAATATGATATAATGATAATGCAATAGAAAGGAGGATATCATGGCTACAACAAATATCAATGTTCGTGTCGATACTGATCTTAAACAGGCTGCTGAGTCTTTAGTAAATAATGATGGTATTCCTTTTGAGGTTAAAAGAGTTCCTAATGCCGAGACAAGAGCTGCACTTGCTGAATATGATGAAATGAAGAAGAATCCCGGCACCTACAAGAGATACGCATCCTTTGATGATATGATGGATGAGGTGCTTAACGATGCTTGATATAGTCCCGTCCAATCAATTTAAGAAAGACCTTAAACATGCACAAAAAAGCTCATACCGGAAAATGTCCGGCATGAGCTGATTTAGTATGATTAATCAAAGTTGATATATTCAGACCTCTTTAAGATGAACTGCGAAGCCGCCCATTTCACCCTTAAGGTAGATAAAGTTTATATGTCCATCTGCTGCTCTTGAGCTTGATGACTCATCAAACTTAACGCCGGCCTTCTCCATGCGGTACATTGCACGAGGAACGCTCTTTGTGCCGATGGCGATGTGTCCGTTTGTTCCCCTGCCATTAGCCTTCATTATTTCAATACTGTCACTAGAGAAGATAGAAGCATCACCTTCCTTATTTGCAAAGCCAAAGCTCTGGCTGAATAGACCAGCTATGCTTCTTGCTTCATCAGCATTTGCAGCATTAATACCAACGTGAACAATTCTATAATCAAGCATCTTATCAACTGCCTGCTTAGAAAGCTTAGTAATCTCATCCCAGTTCTCTTCATCAAGGAGCTTTTTAGTTACCATGAAGCTTCCGCCTGCTGCATAGATCTTGTCAAAGCTTAAGTAATCCATCATATTGTTAAGGCTGATTCCACCTGTAGGCATGAACTTTACCTTGCCATAAGGAGCTGCCATGGCCTTGATCATCTTGATGCCGCCGCTCTGCTCAGCCGGGAAGAACTTTACATATGTAAGTCCAAGTGAAAGCGCTGTCTCAATGTTGCTTGGATTATTAGTTCCAGGAATCATTGGAACACCGATTTCCTGCGCATATCTAACGATTTCAGGGTTAAGTCCCGGACTTACAAGGAACTTAGCTCCAGCTTCCTTGGCTGCATCTGCATTTGCCTTAGTAAGAACTGTACCTGCTCCAACACAGAGCTCAGGCTCAGCCTTCTTCATTTCCTGCATTACTTCCTTAGCAGCATCTGTTCTGAAGGTAACCTCGGCTGCATAAATACCGCCCTTAACAAGAGCATGTGCAAGACCTGCTGCCTTTGAAGCATCATCAAGTGCAATTACAGGTACAATACCATTTGCATATATTTCATCATAGATATTCATTATTCTACCTCTATTCTATTTATGAAACTAAGCCATAAAAGGCTGCGATAATAGGCATAAGCGCCGCTTTTCCGCAGCCTCTACGGCTCAGTAAAAATTCAAAGACTAAAAAATCTTAAATTATGGCTGCTTTCCGATGTAAGCAAGGATACCACCATCTACATAGATGATCTGACCATTGATGAAGTCTGAAGCATCTGAAGCAAGGAAAACTGCTGTTCCCTGAAGATCTTCTGGAGTTCCCCAACGGCCTGCTGGTGTCTTAGCACGGATGAAGCTATCGAATGGATGCATTGAACCATCTGGCTGCTTCTCACGAAGAGGAGCTGTCTGAGGAGTAGCAATGTAACCAGGTCCGATACCATTACACTGAATGTTATATGCACCATACTCTGAACAGATGTTTCTTGTAAGCATCTTAAGGCCGCCCTTAGCTGCAGCATAAGCTGAAACTGTCTCACGTCCAAGCTCACTCATCATAGAACAGATGTTTATGATCTTTCCATGGCCCTTCTTGATCATGCCAGGAATAACTGCCTTAGAAACGATGAATGGGGCATTAAGGTCAACGTCGATAACCTGTCTCCACTGCTCAACAGTCATGTCTGTCATAGGAATTCTCTTGATGATACCAGCATTATTAACAAGGACGTCAACAACGCCTACCTCTTCCTCTATCTTCTTAAGAGTTGCCTGAACCTGCTCTTCATTTGTAACGTCGCAGACATAGCCCTTTGCATCAATTCCAAGCTCAGCATAAGCCTTAAGGCCCATATCTACCTTGTCCTGGCTGATATCGTTGAAAACTACCTTTGCACCTGCCTGTGCAAAAGCTGTAGCATAACCAAAGCCTAAACCATAAGTTGCACCTGTAACCCAAGCTACCTTACCAGCAAGAGAAAACTTCTTTGTAAAATCTTCCATGTTCAAATCCTCCGTAATTTTTTATTTTTTTTAAAACCATATATAGCCTTAAACTTCCTGGCCTTTAAGCCGGAAGATAATTTCAAATAAAATACGGGATAGCCCCATATCCCATATTTTATCTATATCAAAAAGCTTTTACGGTAGCTAACGGCCCCCGGGAACAGCCGCCGCCACTTTTGATACCATCATAAATACACGTTCTCCGAAAGGGAAAACCTTAGTTAAAGCAGATCTTATTATAAAAGATCCTGATTCTTAATATGATCCATGTCATCATACTGCTGGTTCTCACCGCACATTCCCCAAATGAAGGTGTAGTTTCTTGAACCTGCGCCTGCATGAATTGACCAGCTAGGACTGATAACTGCCTGCTCGTTTCTAACAACGATATGGCGTGTCTCCTGTGGCTCGCCCATGAAATGCATAACGAATGCATCCTCTGGAAGATCGAAGTACATATAAACTTCCATTCTTCTGTCATGAGTATGACATGGCATTGTATTCCAAACAGAACCCGGCTTGAGAGCTGTCATGCCCATTGAAAGCTGGCATGTATCAACCTGTCCTGCAACGATGAACTTATTAATAACTCTATGATTTGAATCCTCAAGACATCCGCACTCAACCTTATTCTCAGGCTTTACGATAACAACGTCATCAGATGGCTCACCTTCAAGCTTGATGAGAACTGTCTTCTTCTCGCAATGAGCTGGTGTTGAATTGATATAGAAATGAGCCGGCTTTGAAGCGTCGTCACTTGCAAATACAACATCCTTAACTCCGCGGCTAAGATACATAGCCTCCTTATGTCCTACCTTATATTCCTTGCCATCAGCTGTAATAGTACCAGCGCCGCCGATATTAATTACACCCATTTCTCTTCTCTGAAGGAAATACTCTGCTCTAAGCTCAGCACCTGCTGTAAGAACAAGTGGCTTGTCTGTAGGAACTGCTGAACCTGTAATAATTCTATCGATATGGCTATAAACAAGCTTTATCTCATTTGGCTTAAAAAGATCGCCGATGAAAAATTCCTCGCGAAGTCTTTTAGTATCATAATACTTTGAATCCTTTGGTGATGCTGCTGTCCTAACTTCCATTTTTCTCTCCTTTTTCAAATTATTCATTTTAGCTGATTCTAAATCTCCTCTATAAATCAGCTTACCTCAACACTTTTTATCAATTGTTTCATCAATAATCTTTATCAATAATTTCGCAATTATTTCCATCAACATTTTATCAATGTTTTTATCAATGCTCATTATCAGTATTTCCAGCTACATACAATTTTAAATTGTATCTAAGTTAAAGTTGAAATACTTAACTGCATTATTAAATTTTAAATTGTATCTAAGTTAAAGTTGAAATACTTAACTGCATTATTATAAGAAATATTCTTTACAAGCTTTGTAAGAACTCTTTCATTATCTGGGAACTCACCGTTCTCAACTGCACTACCTAGCATATCACAGAAAAGTCTTCTGAAATAATCATGTCTTGTATATGATAAGAAGCTTCTTGAATCAGTGAGCATTCCAAGGAATACACTGATATTTCCGATGCTTGCAAGAGTACTGATCTGCTCGCGCATTCCCTTAAGATTGTCATTGAACCACCAAGCAATACCCTGGATTACCTTACCTGCTGCGTAGCTGTCTGAGAAGCAGCCAAGAACTGTAGCAAGCATTGCATTATCAGCTGGATTAAGAGAATAAAGAACTGTCTTTCCAAGATTTCCATTTACCTCAAGGCTATCAAGGAAATCACAGAGCTGATCTGCTGGCAGATAATTATAAATGCTATCATAACCAGTATCAGGACCGAGCTTTTTATACATATTAGTATTATTATCTCTCTTTGCTCCGATATGAAGCTGCATTACCCAGTCACGCTTCTTATATTCAGCAGCAACAAAGCTCATGAATGCTGTCTTGTAGATGCGCATTTCTTCATTTGATGGCTCCTTGCCAGCGAGCTTATCTGTAAATACCTTATTGATAGTGAGCTCATCAGCTGGTGCATACATAACATACTGAAGAGCATGGTCTGAAACATGGCAGCCCATTGATGAGAAGAAATCCATTCTCTTTGAAAGAGCTTCCTTAAGAGCGCTGAAGCTGTCTATTGTAACTCCTGAAACCTCAGCGAGCTTATTTATATAAGTAGTAAAATCAGGCTTTTCAATATTAAGAGCCTTATCAGGACGCCAAGCAGGAACAACCTGAACATCAAAGCTCTCATCCTCTGCAATCTGCTTATGATACTCTAATGAATCAACAGGATCATCTGTTGTGCAGATAAGCTTTACATTTGACATTTTAACAATTCCGCGAACTGAAAGAGCAGGATCTTTAAGTTTTTCACAGGTCTCATTCCAGATTTCCTCTGCAGTATCGCTGCTAAGAGGCTTTGAAATGCCGAAATACTTCTTAAGCTCAAGATGGCTCCAATGGTAAAGTGGATTTCCGAATGCAGTTTCAAGTGCCTCTGCCCACTTCATGAACTTATCATGATCTGAAGCATCTCCGGTAATGTACTTTTCATCAATTCCGGCTTCTCTCATGAGACGCCACTTGTAATGGTCTCCGTAAAGCCAGACCTGAGTGATATTTTCAAATCTTTTATCCTCAGCAATCTCCTTTGGGCTGATATGGCAATGATAATCAAGCACCGGTGCATCCTTAACAACATCAAAAAGCTTTTTAGCAGTTGGTGTTGAAAGAAGGAAGTCCTCTGACATAAACTCCTTCATTATAAATCTCCTTTCGAATCTGATAGCATATTTAATTTTTAATTGTAATTATTATTTTTTTCTTTCATTTTTTTCCACAAAAGTCTTTAAAAGTATGAAAGAATCACGTTTTCGCCGCCTTCTTTTATGAAAGCGTTTACATAAGCATATTATATAACATTTTTTCGATATTTGCAACCACTTTTTTTAAAAAAATTGTTGACATATTTCAAAAATTGTTGTAATATATATGTAAGCGTTTACATTGTGATTTTTAAATAGCTCAAAGGGCGGTACCCTAGCCGCTCTGATGGGCTATTTTCTCACATTTAATGTAACTACTGAATAAAGAATTACTGAACCTTTAAACAGTCTAAACAGTTTAAACAGTTTTTTCTCATATGTAACGCGCTTACATTTGTAAGAAATATGGAGAGTGTTAAAAGCGCAGAATGGCAGGTAAATATGCAGAGATATATCAGGATCAATGATGTCGACAATGTAGCAGTTGCTCTTACTCCTCTTGGTAAGGGAGAGGTTACTTCCTTTATCAGTGCATCAGATCCTTCTAATAAATTAGAGGTGGTTCTCTCAGAAGACATACCACAAGGTCACAAATTTGCGCTTTGTGATTTAAAAACCGGCAGTAAAATAATAAAATATGCCAATCCTATTGGCACTGCCACCGCAGATATAATCACCGGAAGCCATGTTCATACTCACAACATCAAAACAACTCTCGGTGATATAAATGAATATACTTATACAAAACAGGTGACTGATTTCCCAAAGGAAGAGCCTTTTTATTTCAACGGCTATCTTCGTAAAGATGGAAGGGCCGGCATCAGAAATGATATCTGGATTATCCCAACTGTTGGCTGTGTAAATGGTCTTGTCAAATCGCTTGAAAGAGCTGGTAATGCTCAGCTCAGAAAAGAAGGTATCGATGACATAGTAGGCTTTACTCATCCATATGGCTGCTCCCAGATGGGGCTCGATCAGGAAAATACCCGTCATATCCTTGCAGACCTCATAAAGCATCCAAACGCAGGCGGCGTTCTTGTTGTAGGTCTTGGCTGTGAAAACAGCAACATCCCTGTAATGATGGATTATCTTGAAGGCTATGATGAGTCAAGAGTGCGTTTTTTAGTTGCACAGGATTTCACAGACGAATTTTCAGAAGGAATAAAGCTCCTTTCTGAATTAATAGACAATGCTTCAAAGGATAAGAGAGTTCCGATAAGCAGCGAAAAACTTATTGTCGGACTCAAGTGCGGAGGTTCTGATGGACTTTCAGGAATCACCGCAAATCCAACCGTCGGTGCTTTCTCCGACTTCCTTATTAGACACGGCGGAACAACCATCCTCACGGAAGTTCCTGAGATGTTCGGTGCTGAAAAGATCCTCATGAACAGATGTGCAAATGAAGAACTTTTCGAAAAGACTGTCGATCTCATAAATGATTTCAAGGATTATTTCGGACGCTACAATCAGGTATGTTATGAAAATCCTAGCCCAGGAAATAAAAAGGGCGGAATTACAACTCTTGAAGATAAGTCTCTTGGCTGTACTCAAAAAGCCGGAAAGAGCGAAGTAGAAGGCGTTCTTAAATATTCAGAGCCTGTTATAAACAAAGGTCTGAACCTTCTTTCAGCTCCGGGAAACGATATGGTAGCTGCTACTGCCCTTGCTTCATCAGGTGCACAGCTTGTGCTTTTCACAACAGGACGTGGAACTCCGTTCTCATCTCCTGTTCCTACAGTTAAGATTTCATCTAACACTCTGCTTTTCGAGAAAAAGCCAGGTTGGATTGATTTTAATGCAGGTGTCATTGTTACAGAAGGAAAATCAATCAATGATACAGCCATGAACCTCGCTAATTTCGTAAAGGAGGTTGCTGAAGGAAAGAAAGTAAAGAGCGAGCTCTCCTTCTATAAGGATATCGCGATTTTTAAGGACGGCGTTACCTGCTAACACCATATTTAACAGGTATGAGAACACGACCATTATCCCGATCCCGGGACGGCGTTACCTGCTAACACCATATTTAACTGATTGAAATAATCTGACCGTATGGACGTAAAATACGGCAGTAATAAAATACGGCAGTAATAAAATACGGCAGTAATAAATTACGGCCGTAATTGTAAAATGTTCTTATCAATTAAATGCAATTAACAATTGCAACATGCAGCTACATCAAATAGCTACAACAAATAGCTAAAACAAATAGCTAAAACAAACAATAATACAAATAATAATGAAAGGGGTTTAAAACACAAAATGGAAACTTTATCTTATAAGACTCTTGAAGCCATGAATTATGATGGTTATCTTTTAAAGGATGCTCCTGAGCGAGTACTTCAGTTCGGAGAAGGAAATTTCCTCCGCGCTTTCGTTGATTACTTTATAGATTGCATGAACGAGCGTGCCGGCTTTAATTCAAAAGTAGTTCTTTGCCAGCCTATCGCACAGGGACTTTCAGATCTTTTAAATGCTCAGGATTGTCTCTATACACTCTATCTTAGAGGCTTTGAGAACGGCGGTGCTGTAAATAATAAGAGAATCATCTCATGTGTATCACGCTGCATCAACCCATATGCTGACTATGAAAACTATCTTAAGAACGCTGCAAATCCAGACCTTCGTTACATCGTAAGTAACACAACAGAGGCTGGTATCGCTTATGATCCATCATGCAATTTCGAGGACAAGCCAGCAAACAGCTTCCCTGGAAAGCTTACACAGCTTCTCTATGAGCGTTTCAAGCTCTTTGGTTCACAAAAAGGCAAGGGCTTCATCATTCTTTCATGTGAACTTATCGATGATAATGGTAAAGAGCTTAAGAAGATCGTTAAGAAGTACATCGAGCAGTGGAAGCTTGGAAGTGAATTCGAAAAGTGGATCGATGATGAGAATATCTTCTGTTCTACTCTTGTAGACAGAATTGTTCCTGGTTATCCACGTGCTGAAATTGATAAGATAAATGAAGAAAATGGTTATAAGGACAACTGTGTCGATACTGCAGAATGCTTTGGTTTCTGGGTAATCGAAGGTCCTGATTCAATCGCAGAGGAAATTCCTTTTGCAAAGGCAAAGCTCCCTGTTCTTGTTACAGCTAATCACAAACCATATAAGCAGCGCAAGGTTCGTATCCTCAACGGCGCTCATACCTCTTTTGTTCTTGGCGCTTACCTCGCAGGTCAGTCAATCGTTCGTGACTGCATGCATGATGAAGTTATCGCAAAGTTCATGAATGATACAATTTATAATGAGATCATTCCTACTCTCACCCTTCCAAAGGATGACTGCATGGAATTTGCCGCTGCTGTTACAGAGCGTTTCAAGAATCCATTCATTGACCATGCACTTCTTTCAATTACACTCAATTCCACCTCAAAGTGGAAGGCTAGAGTAATGCCATCCTTCAAGGGCTATGTAGAAAAGTTCGGAAAGCTTCCTAAGAACATTACAGCTTCACTTGCTTTCTATATTGCATTCTTTGCTGGAATCACAGGTTCTAAGGATAACTACAAGATCACAGAAAATGGTCTTATGGCAATGAACGGTGACAGAGAATATGCAATCAAGGACGATGCTCCTGTACTTGAATTCTACGCAGCTCATAAGGACGACGATTCAAAGACTCTCTCAAAGGCAGTTCTTTCAAACGAGAGCTTCTGGGGCGAGGATCTTTCAGCATATGAAGGTCTTACAGACAAGGTTGCAGAGCTCCTTGATAGAATCAAGGCCGAGGGTGCTTACGAAGTATTCAAGAGCCTGTAATGCATATTTAAATATGTGCATTTTGATACGTGCATAAAACGCAAATTCAAAAACACAAATAGAAAAACGCAGATTTAAAAACACAAATGTAAAACACAAATGTAAAAACTTACATAAAAATACGCACTTGTAAATATGTGCAAGTAAATATATACTTGTATATGTACACTTTGGGTGCACAACAAAAATATACAAGGGAATTTCTTCCTATTAAGAAAGGGTTTTTAACATGAATAAAAAGGTGGTTACTTTCGGTGAACTTCTTCTTAGACTTTCACCATTTGGTTACAAGAGAATAGTTCAGGCCGAGTCTTTTGAGGCAATTTATGCAGGCGCTGAAGCAAACGTTGCAGTTTCACTTGCTGTTATGGGCGTTCCTAGTGCTGTTGTTTCAAAGGTTCCAGCACACGAAATCGGTCAGTGCGCAGTTAATACCCTCAGAAAATGGGGCGTTGATACTTCAAACATAGCTCGCGGCGGCGACAGACTTGGTATCTATTTCATCGAAAAGGGCGCATCACAGCGTGCTTCTAAGGTAGTTTATGATAGAGCTAATTCTTCAATCGCTACTGCCCTTGCTTCAGATTTTAACTGGAAGGAAATCTTCGCTGATGCTTCAATCTTCCATTTTTCAGGAATTACACCAGCTCTCAGTGATTCTCTTGCAGCTATTACGCTTGAAGCTGTAAAGGCAGCAAAGGAGCTTGGAGTTACAGTTTCCTGCGACGTAAATTACCGCAGCAAGCTCTGGAGCAGAGAAAAGGCTCAGAAGGTCATGGCTCAGTACATGCCATATATCGATATCTGCATTGCTAACGACGAGGAAGTTACTGATGTTTTCGGTATCCCTCTTGAGGGTGCTGACATCAATAAGATTGCAGCCGACCTTGCAGAAAAGTATGGTTTCAAGGCTATCGCAATCGATCATCTTGATTCAGTGTCATCTAATGAAAACTATTGGCAGGCAATGTACTATACAAACGGACAGGTTTACAACAGCTCAAGATATCATACTGTAGTTATCGACCGTGTAGGTCTTGGTGATGCCTTTGGCGCAGGTCTCCTTTATGGAATTTACAATGAATTCGATCCTCAGAAGACCATCGAATGTGCTATTGCAGCGTCAACACTCAAGTATTCTATCGAAGGCGATTCAAATATCGTTACAGCTGATGAAGTGCTTGCACTCGTTGCAGGAGCTGCATCAGGCGGCGTTCAGAGGTAAACTACCCACCACCTAAAGATAATGGGTTTTCGCCCGTGGGTCATTTATAAACGCCTAAAAAAGCTATTTCCTTTTTTAAATATAATTCATACCCTCACACAAAGAGAGCTGCATCCTTCAATGCAGCTCTCTTTATTTTATATTATATTTCTTCTGTCTCAGTCTGGTGAACCATTTAACACAGGCCCACTGCCTTTAGGCGGTGGGTAGTTCACGAAACTATAATCTGGTAGATGCTCTCTGGATAAGCTCTCCTGAGAATACGACCTTCTGAGGTGGCTCTTCTCCGTCTAGAGCTGATATAAGAGTCTTTACAAGCTGAGCACACATCTTCTCAAGTCTATTTTCTACACTTGTAAGCTCTGGCTCGCAGCAAACAGAAATAATAGAATTATTATAGCCTACTATCTGAATGTCATCTGGAATCTTCATTCCATTCTTAATTGCAAACTTTGCAGAAGCACTTGCAAGAATGTCATCTGATGCAACGATTGCGCTGAACTTAAGACCCTCTGCCTTTATGCTCTCAAGGAACTTAACTACTCCGTCTACATCATCTCTTGCGCCTTCAAACAGACGCTGATATTTAGTATCTATAGGAAGACTTCTCATAAGATAAGCTGACTGGCAGCCTGCAAGTTTCTTAAGTCCTGAATAAGAACGTGAATTATATAAGTAAAGAACATCCTGAATTCCTTTATCAAGGAACAATCCGACAGTATCCTGCATCGCCTTAAGATCATCGCAGAGCGTGCAATAAATATTAGGGCTGTCCACATCTGCATTAAGAAGCATAACAGGAGTAGACTTTGCAGCATCTAATATGTACTGATTATCTTCTACTGATTGACCTACGAAGTTAGAACCTATCATTACAACACCGTCTACATGCTGCGACATGAGCATGTCAAGGGATTTCTTCTTATTATCAATGTCATAGCCAGTGCAGGCAAGAACAGAATTATAATTATTTTTACGAAGATATTCTTCTATATAATATACTGCCTTTGCAAGATATATATCTGATGAATCTGCGCATAGAATTCCTATGGTCCTCATGGTATTAAGGCCAAGACCTCTTGCAAACGCATTCGGAGTATAACCGCTCTTTGCAATTACATCTAGTACCTTTTTTCTGGTTTTTGGTCTAACATTCGCATTTCCATTAATTACTCTTGAAACCGTAGCAATTGAAACTCCCGATTGTTTAGAGACATCGTAAATTGTCATACTATTAACCCCTCCGATAACATTTCCATTAAAAAGTTATAAATATAAAATAAACAGAATTAATGAAACTTTTTTCATAAATCACGGAAAAAGTGCGTTTATCTTAATCGTTTTCCTAATTCTTACATCTTACAATTACTACTTCTTACAAATAGTGCTAAACATACTAAATATAGGTATGTTAGCGTTTTCACGATAATTATATCCTAGCTTAATTATACACTCTTCCTAATAAAATTACAAGTAGTTTTTGAAAACTCTTTCATTTATTATTTTCATTTTCTTTCATATATTTTTGTTGCTTTTTACCTTCAAACTGTTTAAAATTGTACCTTTTTTTGTTTAATCTTAATGGGCAGGTTTAAAAATATGGAATTTTTTTTAAAAAAATCAAAGTTTTTTGTTGCATTTTGCACAAAACTGTGATAATATAAATGTAAGCACTTACAACACCATTTAATTTGAACTTGATTATTTTATGAAATAGAAATGGTATCCCTTTTTTATATTTCCTTTCATTTCATAATATGGAATTGTTTGTAAGTAAAAAAAGAACTAATTTCTTTAATAAGAGGAGGAATAAAAATGAAATTAGCAAAGAGATTTATGGCATTAAGCCTTAGCGCACTCATGGCTCTTTCATTCGCAGGCTGCGGTGATAAGACCAGTGACACATCAGCTACAACAAAGGCAAACTCAACAACAAAGGCTGCTGATTCAAACAGCGGAACAGATTCAGGCAAGGGCTATGAAGACTGTGAAATTTCTATTTCATGGTGGGGCGGCGATGCTAGACACGAAGCTACAATCGCAGCTATCGAAGCTTTCCAGAAGAAGTATCCTGGAATCACAGTTAAGTACAACTACGGTGCTTGGTCAGATTGGGAGACAGCTATGGCTACACAGTTCTCATCTGGAACAGCTCCTGATGTAAACCAGATCAACTGGAACTGGATTGAATCTTATTCATCAGATGGCTCAACATTCCTTGACCTTAACACAGTTGCTGATACCTTCGATCTTACACAGTATCCAGAGGACAAGCTCGACCTTTGTAAGGTAGGCGATTCTCTTCAGGCTGTACCTGTATCAATGACAGGTCGTATCTTCTACTGGAACAAGACAACATTTGACAAGGCAGGCATCGGCGTTCCTACAACAAACGCAGAGCTTCTTGCCGCTGGTCAGACTTTCAAGGATGTTCTTGGTGATGATTACTATCCACTCTCACTTGGTGAGTACGATAGAATGATCTGCATGGTTTACTATCTTGAAAGCAAGTATGGTAAGAACTGGGTTGAGAACGGTGCTCTTAACTATACAAAGGAAGAGATCATGGATGGTCTTTCATACATCGATTCTCTTGAAGACAATCACGTAATGCCAACACTCGCTATCCAGATTGGTGATGGTGCTGATTCTCTTGATAAGAACTCAAAGTGGATCAATGGTAACTATGCTGGTATCCTTGAGTGGGATTCATCAGCTACAAAATATAGAAGTGCTCTTGCAGAGGGACAGGAAATGGTAGTAGGTAACTACTTCACAGACTGGGGTTCAAACCAGGGTGGTTTCACAAAGGTTTCTCTCGGATTCGCTATCACAGCTACTACAAAGCACCCACACGAGAGCGCAATGCTCATGAACTACCTTCTTAACGAGGATGAAGGTACAACACTTCTTAACTCACAGCGTGGTATTCCTCTTTCAGCTGCAGCTCTTGCTAATTGTACATCACAGAACCTTCTTGATGAAATGGTTGCAGAGGCTAACTCAAAGGTTCTTGCATGGTGTGATTACCAGTTAGATGCTAAGTTCGAGGATTCTTCACTTAAGGGCAGCGACGGTGTTTACTATGATGTATTCGGTAACCTCAGCTATGACAACTACACAGTTGAGCAGGCTGCAGATGCTCTTATCGAAGGTGTCGGAGCAACACTTAGCAAGTAATAAAAAGCATTACTTAAGATTCTAATCAGGTAGCTTTTCTAAGCTTCCCAGATCAATTTAAACTCTAATATGCGGTGCTTATCTTCTATTTCCAGCTGAAGGCTGCACCGCATATATTATTCTCAAAAATCAAATAATTAATACATTATAAAACGACAAATTTTGTTGATTGTAATAGCAAAGGGGACATATGTACGATCGTGCGATAAAATTTGTAGACGATTTTTTCAATGGTTATACAAATTACAAACCTACTTGGAATTATGAAGATGGCTGCGTGCTCAAGGGCGCTGCAGATTTATATGATGCTACAGGGGATAAAAAATACGCTGACTTTGTAATCCGTTATCTCGAGCAGTGTGTTAACGAGGAAGGCATCATTACCAATTATGAAAACACCGCGCATAGTATAGACAGCATAAATGCTGGCAAAGTTCTTTATTTTGCCTATAGCTATACCGGCGCTGAAAAATACAGAAAAGCCATCCAGTTCGTATACGACAGCCTTATGGAGCAGCCTCGCAATAAGGCAGGCAACTTCTGGCATAAGGACATTTATCCAAATCAGGTATGGCTTGACGGCCTCTATATGGCTATGCCATTTTACATGGCTTATGAAACAAAATTCAACGGACGTAAGAATTACAACGATATCTTAAGTCAGTATGAAAATGTTAGAAAGATTCTTTTTGACAAGGAGAAGGAGCTTTACTATCACGCTTATGATGAAGCAAGACTTCAGCCTTGGGCAGACAAGGTTACTGGTCTTTCAAAGAATTTCTGGCTCCGTTCAGAGGGCTGGCTCCTTATGTCTTTTGCAGACACAGCTTCTGAGATGGACCATCAGATCTATGAAGGCTACAGAAGACTTGCTGATCTCCTTAAGGAGGGCGTGAATGGAATCCTTAAGTACAAGGATCCTGAGACCTCACTCTTCTATCAGCTCACAGCAAAGAAGGATTATCCTGGCAACTACCTCGAAACCTCTGGAAGTGAAATGATTGCTTACGCTATTCTTAAGGGCGTAAGACTCGGACTCCTCCTTCCTGAGAAGTATTTACCAGTCGGCATCGAAATTGCTGAAGCACTCATCAAGGAAAAGATCGTTGATGCTTCATCTACCGATGAGCGTAATATCTTAAAGGAAAAGTGCGAAGCTAATAATGTCAATTATGTTTCTTCTACAAATCTTGTTCTAAAGGATATCTGCATGGTTGCTGGTCTCGGACCGGGTGAAAAAAGAGACGGCACCGAAAGCTACTATCTTTCAGAACCAATAGTTTCAAACGACTCAAAGGGCGTTGGTCCGTTCATGATGATGCTCGCAGAACTTATAAAGGCATCATCTAATAAATAATGAGAGGAGAAAAAGAAATATGGACTCTGCAGCTTCAACTCATAAGAGCAAGTTCTTTAAAAGAAATGTCGGTTTATTCTTTATTTTGATTTGGCTTATCGGCTTTATCATTTTTAAGGTATACCCTTTCGCAACATCACTTTACTACAGTTTCACTGATATGCATCTCTTCAATGGTATTCATAAGTTCGGTCTTTTCCAGTATGAGAAAGTTTTCACTACTTCAAAGATCATGAAATCTCTTAAGATTACCTTTAAGTATGCATTCATTACAGTTCCTTTAAAGTTAATAGCAGCTCTTTTCATTGCTTATATTCTTAACTTTAAGATCAAGGGCGTTAATTTCTTCCGTACAGCTTACTATGTTCCATCAATCCTTGGTGGTTCTGTAGCAGTTGCTGTTCTTTGGAAGGCAGTATTTAAGAATGATGGTATTATCAATACCATACTCGGTTTCTTTGGTGTTGAAGGTCCTAACTGGCTTGCTGATCCAGGCAAGGCTCTCTGGGTTATCTGCTTACTACGTATCTGGCAGTTCGGTTCTTCAATGGTTATTTTCCTTGCAGCCCTAAAGGGCGTTCCTGCAGATCTTTATGAGGCAGCTTCGCTAGATGGTGCCGGAAAGTGGAGACAGTTCTTCAGCGTAACCATTCCTCTTATCACTCCGGTTATCTTCTACAACCTCGTAACACAGCTCTGCCAGGCATTCCAGGAATTCAACGGACCATACATCATTACAAACGGTGGACCTCTTCAGTCAACCTCACTTGTTGCATACTTCGTTTATAAGTATGCTTTCGAGCAATATGAAATGGGTCTTGCGAGTGCTATTTCTTGGATACTATTCCTCATCCTTCTCGTTCTTACGATCATTGCTTTCGTAAGTCAGAGATACTGGGTATACTACTCAGATGATGAAAATTGATAACGAAAGGAGAATAAAATGGACGCAGTAGGAAAGAATAGAAGAACTTTACAGCTTATTTTCAGATATACGATTCTCATAATAGTCGGTATCATAATGATCTACCCTCTTTTATGGATGGTATCTGCTACCTTTAAGGTTAATTCAGAAATATTCTCAGGTATCGGTCTTATTCCAAAGAACCCTACACTTGACGGATATAAAAAGGCCGTAACTCAGAATTACGGCGGTGATATCAACGTTTGGAAGGCTATGCTCAATACTTATTCATACGTTCTTCCTAAGGTTGTTTTCACAGTTGTTTCTTCAACACTTACAGCATACGGTTTTGCTAGATTTAAGTTCGTTGGATCTAAAATCCTTTTCGCACTTCTTATGTCAACGCTCTTCCTTCCAAAGGAAGTTCTTAACATCCCTATGTTCGTAATGTTCACAAAATTAGGTTGGGTAGATTCAAGTTTTTATCTTCCAATCATTGCACCAACACTCTTTGCAACTGATACATACTTCGTATTCATGCTTATCCAGTTTGCAAGAAACATTCCTAAGGAACTTGAGGAAGCTGCAAAAATCGATGGATGTAACGCTTGGCAGACACTTATCAAGGTCGATGTTCCAATGCTTATGCCAGCTATCGTTTCATGTGCACTCTTCCAGTTCATGTGGTCATCAAACGACTTCATGGGTCCTTTGCTCTATGTTAAGACACCTGCAAAGTATCCACTTGCAATATTCGTAAAGCTTTCAATGGATGCTGATAACGGTTTTGAATGGAACAGAGTACTTGCTATTTCTCTCATTTCCATCATTCCATCACTTATCGTATTCTTCTCAGCTCAGAACCAGTTCGTAGAAGGTATTTCAGCTGGTAGTGTAAAGGGTTGATGCTTTAGAAACTAGTTTTAAAATTTATTCCGGTGCTAAAGTTTATTCCTCAAAATAAACTATGCACCGGAGTTTTTTTATGGTATAATTATTGGAAATACTACAAAAACACTTTCATAAGGGAGGATACTATGGAGACAAGCTTACTCTATATATCATCAAGAGTTGCAGTCATCAAAATCAATGATGGCAGCAAGTACAACACTAAACAGGAATACAGGCTCGTAGTAAGCGGAAACGAGCTTTCAAATACTATCTCACCGATCATTAATGAGATCAGAACAACCGATAAGGTAATTACTCCGTTATACAATCTAAAGCCTAATACAGAGTACACCGTATGCGTGTACACCTATGATTCAGATGCCACTTGTGCTAATAAGTCAAACAGCACTGCCCCTCTCTCTGTAATAGCCTTTAGAACAAAGTACGAAACCGAAACTTTAAACGTAAAGTCATTCGGCGCTTTTGGCGACGGAGTTCATGATGACACTGCTGCCATATCTGCTGCCATCATGTGTGCAGCAAAGGATAGCCGCGTGCTTATTCCTGAGGGAAAGTATTTTACTCACGGTCTTTTCCTGAGGAGCGGCTTAAAGCTTGAGATTGCAAGAGGTGCTGAAATCATCCTTACAACAAAAGCTGAGGATATTCCTATTCTTCCTGCTGTTACGCCTTACTATGATGAAAGCGACGATAGAATTCTTAGCAGCTGGGAAGGTAACCCTCTTTCAACCAGGGCAGCTGCACTTACAGCTATAGGAGCAGATAACGTACTTATTTACGGCGAGGGCGTAATTAACGGCCAGGCTTCCTACGATAATTGGTGGACCTTTGATAAGAATCACTTCACAGTGGGAAGACCAAAGCTTTTATACTTCCTTAACTGTAACTGTCTTACACTCATAGGTCTTACTCTAAAGGATTCACCTTCCTGGACTATACACCCTCAGAACTGTGATAAGCTTAGCATATACTGCACTGAAGTTCAAAATCCAAAGGATTCACCAAATACTGATGGCCTTGACCCTGAGTGCGTAACAAATACTAAGATCATGGGCATGCACTTCTCTCTCGGAGATGACTGCATAGCTATCAAATCGAGCAAGATATATCTTGCTAACCGCTACGGCAAGACCACTAGCGACATGATAATCAGCAACTGCCTCATGGAGTACGGACACGGTGCCGTTACTGTTGGCTCTGAAATCGCCGGTGGCGTATTTAACGTAACAGTAAAGGACTGCATATTCCACGATACAGACAGAGGTCTCAGAATTAAAACAAGAAGAGGCCGCGGCGAAAAATCAGTCATAGATGCAGTATCCTTTGAAAACATTGAAATGAAGCATGTACTCGCTCCTTTCACCATTAACGAATTCTATTTCTGTGATCCTGATGGTCATACTCCTTACGTTCAGGACAAAAATCCTGCTCCGGTTGATTACAGAACTCCTACCATTAAGAGGCTTTCTTTTAAGAACATAGATGCAGTGGATGCAGAATACTGTGCTTCTTACTTCTTAGGTCTTCCTGAAAAGCCTATCGAGGAGGTCTCAATGGAAAACATAACAGTAACCTTTGCCGAGAATGCAAAGGCCGGTGATGCGATAATGGCCGATGGCATCGATAAGGTATGCAAGGCCGGTATCATCGCTGAAAATGTAAAACATATTTCTAAGAAGAATGTAGTTATTGATGGAAAGCTCGTTGATTAAACCGGAGGATTTTATGCTTAAGAGAATTTTTTCACTGGATAATCCAGTAATCAAGTGTCTGGTAGCAATAGGCAATATCTGGATGCTATATCTGATATGGCTTATCTGCTCGCTCCCTATAATAACCATAGGCGCTAGTACCACAGCACTTAACTACTCGATGATAAAGCTGCACCGTGATGAGGGCTACCCTGTCTCTAACTTCTTTAAATCCTTTAAGGAAAATTTCAAGCAGGCTACTGTCATGTTCATTATTTATGCACTCGTTGGTGCCATTCTTGTAATGGATTTCATCATTGCAGGTAGCTTTACAGACAATGCCGCAGTTAAGATGATACTCAGAATCGGCGCAGGAATAATCGGGATACCTTATATTCTGACACTCCTTTATTCCTTCGGACTTTTATCAAGATTCAACAATACCATAAAGAACACTATAAAGAACGCTTTTTTCATTTCTTTAAAATACATAATCTTCACCGTGCAGATAATTCTCATTATAGGCCTTACAGCATATGTATGCAATTATAACGGATTCTTATTTTATGTATTCGTTTCAGCAGGCTTTGGCTTCATTTTCTTTGAACCTGCCGATCCTGCCCCTGCGGATGACTCAAGATTAACAGAGCTCGACCTTGAAAAGGCTGAGAACTCTGTATTTGCTAAGGGAAAAAATCCAGAGGACAGTACTAATCCTGGCAGCGACAATACATTGCAGTAGACCACACTGCCTGGTGATACAAGCGATACGCGTTGATAAAGTACTCGGCACTTATAATATACAAAAAGAGGAGATAAAATATGCAGATAGGTTTACGTTTACACGATTCTGCCAAGGTGGAATTTGAAAAAAGAATAGAAAATGTCCATAACCAGGGCTTTAAATGCGTTCATCTTGCGATGAGCAAAATTGAAGGCCTGACATGGGATGATGCGGCACTTACCCCTGGATATGCAGCTTACTTAAAGCACGCCTTTGATAAACAGCAGCTTGATATAGCTGTCCTTGGCTGCTACAAGAACCTTGCTGACCCTGACGAGGCAAAGCTTGCTGCAACCATAAAAAAGTACATCACCAACATCCGCTTTGGCGCAATGCTTGGCGTAGGCGTTGTTGGTACTGAAACCGGAAACACAAATACCGAATATAAAACTGACCCGGCAGACTGGACTTCTACCAAGGCTCTTGATATTTTTATCAAAAACCTTCGCACCGTAGTTGAGGCAGCTGAAAAATTCGGAGTCAATTTTGCCATTGAGCCAGTATGGAAACATATAGTATGCACTCCTGAACGCGCTCTGACCGTTTTAAAGGAGATTTCCTCTCCTAACCTATCAATTATCCTTGACCCGGTAAATCTTGTTTCTCCGGCCAAATACGAGGCTAGAAACGATACCATAGCTAATGCTATAAATCTGCTTGGAGATTATGTAAGCATAATCCACATCAAGGACTGTGTTTTAGAAAACGGAGATGTAAAGAGCATAGGCGCAGGCGAGGGCGACATGGATTACACCCAGATCCTTGAATTTGCAAAAGCAAGAAAGCCTTATATTCAGGCTACACTTGAAAACACAAAACCTGAAACAGCTGAAAAGTCAAGACTCTTCATTCAGAATCAGTATGATAAGCTGTAGGCAATGTATTTAAATTATTGGTTCCATATAAAATAGGGCTTTGCCGAATTGGCAAAGCCTTATTATTTTCGAAATTATATATCTACATTTTCAAAGCACTGACTGCTCTTTGCAATCATAAAGCTCTTACTGTACTTTGTTCTTAGTAATTTACTAATTCACGAAAGCGCACTGCACTTCTTCTCACTACTCCACCTGCTCGAACTGGCTATTATATAGGTCTGCGTAGAAGCCGCGCTTTTCAATAAGTTCGTCATGACTACCTGACTCAATAATGTCGCCGTCCTTAAGTACAAGGATGCAATCAGCATTCTTAATAGTAGATAAGCGGTGTGCTATTACAAAGCTTGTTCTGCCGTTTGTAAGCTTGTCCATGGCCTTTTGAACCTGAAGCTCTGTACGTGTATCAACTGAGCTTGTAGCCTCATCTAAGATAAGCAGAGGCGCATTTTCGACCATCGCCCTGGCAATGGTAACAAGCTGCTTCTGACCTGTTGAAAGGCTTACATTATCGCCAAGAACTGTGTCATAGCCATTTGGAAGTCCGGATACCCAGTCACTGATTCCGCATTCCGCACAAACCTCATCAAGTCTTTCGTCTGTAACACCCTCCTTACCATAAACGATATTATCGCGAAGAGTACCTTCAAATAGCCAGGTGTCCTGAAGTACCATTCCAAAGAGGCTGTGGATGTTCTCTCTTGTAAGATGCTTTATATCATGGCCATCAATACTGATTTTTCCGGCATTTATCTCATAAAATCTCATAAGGAGATTCACTAAAGTGGTCTTTCCGGCACCAGTAGGTCCAACGATTGCAATCTTTTGCCCCGGTTTAACGTGATGTGTAAAATCATGAATAATTATCTTCTCAGGGTCATAACCGAACTTAACATGCTCAAAATCAATATTTCCGTTGATTTTTCCTCCCTCAAGAGTAAATACGGTACCATCTGAATTCTTTTCAGGCTCGTCTATTGCCATCTCTTCCTCACCAAGGAATTCAAAAACTCTCTCAGCTGCTGCACCAACGCTCTGTACACTGCTGCCTGCCTGACCTAAGGTCTGAAGAGGCTGAGTAAAGAAACGGATATACATCATAAAAGCAACGATAGTTTCAAAGCCTATGATTCCCTTAATGGCAAGGGCTGCACCAGTTACACATACGACAACGTATGCAAGATTACCTATAAAGCCCATGATAGGCATCATTATTCCACCAAGGAACTGACTCTTCCATGCGCTATTGTAAAGTGCATCATTAAGCTTTTCAAACTCTGCTCTGGCCTTTTTTTCACCGTTATAAGCCTTAACTACAAGGTGTCCTGAATAAACCTCCTCGATATTTCCATTTAGATTACCAAGCTGGAGCTGCTGGGCAACAAAGTATTTCTGCGACTTTCCCATGAGAGCGAACATGATTACAAAGCCCAAAATAGAAGTGAAAACACCCGCTGTAGCAAGAATCCAGTTTGTCTTATACATCATAAAGAGAGAACCGATGATCTGTACTAATGCAGTAACAAGAGATGTAAAGCTCTGGTTCATTCCCTGTCCGACAGTATCGATATCATTAGTTACGCGGCTCAAAACATCGCCCACAGAATGTGAATCGAAGTATTTAAGAGGAAGCCTATTTATCTTCCTGGAAATCTCAGAACGGAGCTTTTGAGTAAACCTCTGAGAAACCGTTGAGGTGATAAAGCTCTGGCAGTAAGTAAGCACCGCGCCTATTATATAAATGGTTATAAGGAATCTTATAATCTTCATTACACCATCTACATCTATTCCAGTAAAAAGACCATCTGTAATGAGCTTTGTAATATCCTTTAATTTATCCGGGCCTATAAGGTTTAAAATTACACCTATCATTGCAAAAGCCGCAGCTATCATCATTGGCCATTTATATATGCCCATATATTTAAGGAGCTTGTTCAGTGCCCCTTTAAGATCTTTGGATTTCTCGCCGGGTCTCATCATACCCCTAGGGCCTCCTGGTCCTCTTCTATTATTTCCCATATTAATCTTTTCAGCCATTTGCAAGTTCCTCCTTTGAAAGCTGTGACTCAGCAATTTCTTTATAAACCTCACAGTTCTTTAAAAGATCATCATGCTTTCCAATTCCTACAACCTTTCCATGCTCAAGAACTATTATCTTATCAGCATTGCGGATAGTTCCGATTCTCTGTGCGACAATCACTCTTGTTGTATCCTTAAGATTATCCTCAAGCGCCTGACGAAGCGCTCTATCTGTCTTGTAATCAAGGGCAGAGAAGGAATCATCAAAGATAAGAATTTCCGGCTTTCTAGCAATAGCTCTTGCAATGGAAATACGCTGCTTCTGTCCACCAGATACATTAGTTCCACCCTGCGCTATACGTGAAGCATAACCATCCGGCATCTTACTTATGAAATCATCACTTTGAGCAATTTTGGCTGCTTTCTTAATATCATCTTCCGTAGCCTGAGGTCTATTTCCTCCGCCGTAACCGATATTAGACTCTACGCTTCCTGAAAATAAGATTGCCTTTTGTGAAATATATCCGATTTTATCGCGCAGCTCTTCAAGTGTGTAATCCTTTACGTTAACTCCGTCAACTAGGACTTCACCGCCCGTTACATCGAAAAGCCTTGGAATAAGGTTGATGAGTGTCGTCTTACCTGAACCTGTAGCTCCAATGATAGCAACAGTCTCTCCTTTACCAGCCTTAAAGGAAATATCTGAAATGGCATCACTTCCTGCATCCGGGTACCTAAAGGATACCTTATTAAATTCAATGCTGCCCTTTGTTGCAGCAACCTTATCACACCCCATTCCATCCTTTGCTTCAGTAACCTTATCACACCCCATTCCATCCTTTATTCTAGGATTGCAGTCAAGAACCTCTAAAATACGCTTAGCAGAAACCTGCGCTCTAGGGAAGAGAATGAATACCATGGCAAACATCATGAAGCTCATGATTACCTGCATTGCATAGTTAGTAAATACAACCATGTCAGAAAAGATGGTGAGCTTATCTGCAACCGCTGCATTTTCTATAAGGATGACACCTATCCAGTAAACTGCTACAGAAAGACCAGAGCTGATAAGTGTCATGACAGGTCCAATTATGGCCATAAGTCTTTGAACAACGAGATTGTTATTAGTAAGAGCATCATTTGCTACCTTGAACTTTTCTTCCTGATAACTTTCCGCATTATATGCTCTTACAACACGTATTCCGTTCAGCTGCTCTCTGGTAACTCTATTTAAATTATCAGTAAGAGTCTGGATTTTTTTGAATCTAGGAACAGCAAAAATCATAAGTGTAAGAAGCATAAGAATAAGCACTCCTACAGCAACAGCCGTAGCTGTGGTCCACTGCAAGTTCTTATCTGCAATCTTAATGATTGCCCAGACTGCCATGATAGGTGCTTTAATAACCATTGATAAGCCCATTACAAAGAGCATCTGTACCTGGGTGATATCGTTAGTTGTTCTATTTATAAGACTTGCTGTAGAGAAACGTCCGATTTCCTCCATGGAAAAATCCATTACCTTATTATAGACATTATCTCTAAGAGTTTTAGAGATGCCAGCTCCTACTTTTGCGGCAAAAAAGCTGGTCACTATAATTGTAATCATGCTTCCTACAGCGCAGAGCAGCATCATTCCTCCCTGCTTTAACACCTCACTCATCTCACTGCCTGGTGTCTCAACAAGCATGGTTATCTTTGACATATAATCAGGCATTTTCAACTCGAGACATACGCCTAGTACGACAAATACAAGGCAGAAAAAAACGTATAACCATTGCCTCGCTTTAAGATACTTAAAAATTCTTCCCATTCTTTTTCTCCTATATATTTTTTTAATCATTCTCACTATTTTCAACTGCTGCAAGAACCTTTTTTAAAAGAGAAACAAATACTTCTTTTTCCTCATCCGAAAGATTCTTTGAGAGCATTTCTTCAGATTTCCTTCGACTTTCCTCTAATTCAATGCACTTTTTTCTTCCTTCTTCTTTGAGCACAGCAACCTTTACTCTCTTATCAGTGCTACTTACCCTTACCTCGATGAGCTCCTTACTGCGCATCCTTGCAATTATACCATTTACAGTAGACTGCGCTACACCGAGCCATTTTTCAAGATCCTTAAAGCTTGCCTTATAATCCTTTTGATTATATAAAATACACAGCAGAACCATCTGCATAAAGGTAAGATTCTCTTTTCTTAAATCATTATTTGCTCTTTTCTCCATGGCATCACTTATCATCTTCATAAGGCGCCCTATGTGATTTTCTCTGATATCGCAGCAAAGCCTGCTTTCATCAGCTTCATTTTCCTCAAAAGCTTTTTCTGACATTTTAACCTCCTTTTTTGAATTTAATTGGGGCAGGATTACTTCCTCCCAAAACCCCGGTTAGTTTATATATATATATCAATAGTTCACTATTAATAGCGAACTATTAATAGTATACTATTGTTTTAATTCACAAAATAATAGCACACTATTAAACATATGTCAATAGCGTGCTATTAAAATTCACAATTATTTCACATTTGTTTTTTAATGCTCTATAGCTTATCAGCCGCCTAACTGAAGCATCTTATCAATAGGCTTTTTAGCCGCAAGACGGGTCTCTTCGTCCATAATGATTTCTTCTGCCTCGCCGTACTTTACCATATTGTAGACATCTGCAAGGGTGGTAAGCTTCATATTTCTGCATACGCACTCCTTTGAGAGCTCATAAAAACGCTTATCAGGGCACTCCATCTGAAGATGCGAAACTATGCTATTTTCAGTTCCTATGATAAATTCTTTAGCTTCACTTTCTCTTGCATACTTCATTATGCCGGTTGTGCTACCTGCATAGTCTGCCTGGTCTACTACCTCCTTACGGCTCTCCGGATGTACTAAGAGCTTTGCCCCGGGATGCGCTGCCTTTGCTCTTTCTACGTCTCTTATGCTCATCTGGGCATGAGTAGGACAGCCTCCATTCATAAGATCTATCTGCTTTTCCGGGCAGTTTTCCTTTATCCAACCGCCAAGATTTCTATCCGGTATGAAGAGTATTTTTTCAGCATCCATATTTTTAACGATCTTTAGCGCAGATGCTGAAGTAACGCATACGTCACATACTGTCTTAAGCTCTGCAGTTGTATTGATATATGCAACTACAGGTACACCAGGATATTTTTCCTTATACGCCTCAATCAGCTCCTTATCTATCTGCTCGGCCATTGGGCAGCCTGCCTCTGAATGAGAAAGATAGACCCTTTTTTCTGGTGAAAGAATTTTACAGGTTTCTGCCATAAACCTAACACCGCACATAAGTACATTCTTTTGAGGCGCTGCTGCTGCCTGCTTGCTCAGTCCGTAGCTGTCACCGACATAATCGGCAACCTCTACTATATCATGGCTTATATATGCATGTACAAGAATACATATATCCTTTTCCTTTTTTAAGCGGATGATTTCATCCTGCATTTCACGTGTAGTCATAACAATCTCCTATGTTATTAAAGCTCTGCAGCCTGTCTATCATATCCTTACCTTTACTGCTCATCTACCGGATGAAGATTCTTAAGAGAAATATCAAGTATAGGTGCTGAATGAGTAAGAGCACCGCTGCTTATATAATCAACGCCAAGATCTACAAGTCTTGCTATATTCTCCTTAGTAACATTTCCTGAAACCTCGACCTCAGCCCTTCCGGCTATGATTTCCATTGCCTTCTCCATGTCTTCATGTGACATATTATCAAGCATGATGATATCCGCACCTGCCTCTACAGCCTCGCGCACCATATCAAGGTTCTCTACCTCTACCTCGATTTTTCTAACAAATGGTGCATAAGCCTTAGCCATAGTAACAGCCTCTTTAACACCGCCTGCTGCACCAATGTGATTATCCTTTAAAAGAACACCATCTGAAAGATTATATCTGTGGTTATTTCCACCACCTACTCTTACTGAATATTTTTCAAAAATACGGTTATTAGGAGTTGTCTTTCTAGTATCAAGAAGCTTTGTCTTGCAGCCATCAAGTAATGATGCAACCTTATTGGTATAGCTTGCAATACCTGACATTCTCTGAAGATAGTTAAGTGCTGTTCTCTCTCCGCAAAGAAGCACTCTTATATCGCCGTAAACCTCTGCAAGAAGCTTTCCTTTTTCAACCTTATCGCCGTCCTTAGCATAAAAAACAACCTTTGTTTTTTCATCAAGAAGCTTAAAAACTCTTTCAAAGACCTGAAGACCGCAGATTATACCATCTTCCTTTGCAATAAGATCAACCTTTCCTGCCTTAGCCTCTGGCATTACTGAATTCGTACTGACATCCTCGCTTGAAATATCCTCTCTAAGAGCACTTTCAATAAGTGGATCAACATTTAATTTTAAAGTAACTGGATCAAACATACAATTACACATCCTTTCGTCATTTATGATTTGCTTTAGCCTCTTCCTTTTCTCTCTTTATTCTTTCATATTCTTCTTCATCCTTGAAGCCCTCAGCGGCCTTATCTGCCTTTTGGATTTCCTCTCTGACAAGTCTTCTATACTTTTCAGTGATAGCATCATCATCCATGTAATTATCTAGCAAGACCTCTGAAAGTATTGCTGCTCTCTTATCCTCTTCGCAGTTTTCGCCCGTTGCAAAATTTATGCTTCCATAGCCTCCGCGGATGTAATTCTTAGTAATATCAAGAGCTGCCCTTTGTGCAAATACCATGCTCTCAAGCAGCGAATTGCTAGCAAGGCGGTTTCTTCCATGAACTCCGTTGCAGGCTGTTTCGCCTACTGCATAAAGCCTGCCCATGCTGGTCTTTGACTCATGATTTACCTTTATTCCTCCCATGAAATAGTGCTGAGCCGGAACAACCGGAATGCACTCATCAGAAGGATTATAGCCCATCTCTTCACAGTGCCCTACGATATTAGGAAAATGCTCCCTAAGTTCCTTAGGATCAATGGTCCTCATATCTTCCCATACATGAGAAGTACCATCCTTTTCCATCTGCTCTCTTATGGCAGCAGTCAAAAGATCTCTTGGAATAAGCTCATTTACGAACCTTTTCATATTTTTGTCATAGAGCTTTGCGCCTTCACCTCGTACAGATTCAGAAATCAAAAAGCTTCTATCCTCTTCTCTCTCGCTATAAAAGGTAGTTGGATGGATCTGCACATAATTGATGTCTTTTAGCTCAATGTTATGCATTATCGCAATGGCAATGGAATCTCCTGTCAGATGACGGAAATTTGTTGAATGACGGTAAAGACCGCCGATGCCGCCAGTTGCTAAAATTGTCACATCTGCTTCGACCTTTTCAAGGATATTATCATCAAAGCCTGCTTCCTCCCTAGTAAGGCTCTTTCCACCCCTGGATATTCTGATTTCATCAGACTTTCTAATAATAGCGCCGTAGCAGACATTGTCCTTTTCAATAATATCAATCAGCTTTGTATATTCTACAAGTGTAACATTGTCAAGCTTCTTTACAGCTGCAAGAAGGTGACTGGTAATTTCCTTTCCTGTCACATCTTCGTGGTAGACTATGCGGTTGCCGCTATGTCCGCCCTCTTTGGTATAATCAAGGGTTCCATCCGGATTCTTTGCAAAATCCGCACCTACGGCAATCAGATCTTTTAGCACGCGCTGAGAGCTTCTTATCATGATTTCTACTGAAACCGGGTCATTTTCATAATGACCTGCCTTCATGGTATCCTCAAAGTAGCTTTCATAGTCGCCTTCTTCCTTTAACACGCACATACCGCCCTGCGCAAGAAAGGAATCATTGGTCTCAAGATCTCTCTTAGTTATCAACAGAATCTGCTTATCCCTAGGCAGGTTATAGGCGGCGTAAAGTGCCGAGCATCCGCTTCCTGCTATCAATACATCTGTCTTCATACGCATATCCCTCTTTGTATAATTCTGCAAAACACCGCAGGTTAAATATCTCACCTATTAATTGACTGGTAACCTAGCTGATAATACCGTATCCATTTAAATATGTGGTAATCTAGCTGATAATATCGTATCCATTTAAATATGTGGTAACCCGCAGTTGAAATATTGCAACTATTATAACAGATAACTTTACATCTGACAAGACATCTGCAAAATTTTAATAAATAATTCTCAAAGGCTTAAACTTCAGTGACACTAAAATTATTAGAAATATCCTCTCCCTTTTTCCATGGAGTAAACTTCTCCGGCTTTATATGCGGACCGAATGTGCAGCCAATGTAGCTGCACTTACCGTAAGGTCTCCACGGACGAGCTAGAAATACTGAATTATCAGAGCAGTTTACAGTTGTAAAATTACAGTTTTTGAAGGTAAAGCCGGAATACCCCTCCTTATCAGGATTTTCCTCTGAAGGTGCACTTACATAACCATTAATTCCACCCTCCGGCTGACCCTTTGTGGTAGAAATTATGTTACAGGCTGTAAAGGTGGCATTTCCTCCCCCAAAAATGAAATCAACATCTCCTGTAATGCTGCACTCTACGAAAAAGCTCTTTGTCGCAAGTCTTTCTAAATTCTGACCTGGCCCCTTAAAGCCATTTTCCTCACGCTCCTTTTCCGGGAGTGGTGCAAGAAAAAGCGTATCCTGAGCTGAAATCAGGCTTACATTTTCAGCAAAGCATCTTCTAGAATCCATATAAAGGGCAATTGCCTGACCTCTCTCCCCACCTGGCGCAGCCTCGTTCTTAATCGTCAAATTACTTAGCTTAAGACTTTTAGTGCGAAAATGCATCGTATAAGAATTAAAAGTGCCTCTCTTTACACCGTCCTCCATTATGTCAAAGCCGCCTTCATTCCCTGTGATGACAGTATCCTTAGCTTCAATACCGCCGCCTTCAAGCTCAAGGTCGATTTCTCCGGTAAATGATACCTTCTCCCTATAGGTGCCAGGTGCAATATCTACCTTCACAATATCCTCATCAGTCTTAATTTTACCGCCTTCAATGTCCTTTTTGATTTCATCTAAAGCAGCATTAATCGATTTTCCAAGCTTTACATTCGCCTTATAAACTCTAACCATCTTAAACCCCCGTCTTTCATATTGTAGAAGTTATCAACATATCCTCCACTGCGATCTACTTAAAATACTACCACAAAACTATTCCTATTCTACGTTCAATAGCTTGATATGCTTTTCGCAATCTACTTAAAATACTACCACAAAACCCGCTTCCCCGCAACTAGTAATAAAAAAAAGGCAGCCCCTATCGGAACTGCCCTTTTCTTATTTTAAGGAGAAGTCAATTACTTCTTCTTTTTCTTTTTCTTCTTTGAATCATCGTCTGAAAAATCATCAAAATCTTCATCTTCATCATCATCAAGGATTGTATTGGCAACTGCCTCAAGATCAAGCTCATCAGTTTCCTCTTCATCCATTGCTTCGCTTAAGTCGATAAGTGGACCATCACCGTCATCACCGTCGCTATCAGCATCAGCGTTAGACTCATCAGCTGTAAAGCCGCCCTCAGCAAAATCTTCCTCCTCTGAGAAATCAAGCTGCTCAGGTACCTCATTATCTGTTGAGAGACTAAGGTCGCGGTAAACCTTCATACCAGTACCAGCTGGGATAAGCTTACCAAGGATAACATTTTCCTTAAGACCCATAAGGTGGTCAACCTTACCCTTAATAGCAGCATCTGTAAGAACTCTTGTTGTCTCCTGGAAAGAAGCTGCTGAAAGGAATGAACTTGTTGCAAGAGCTGCCTTTGTGATACCAAGGATGATCTGCTCGCACTCTGGAGGAGTCTTACCTTCCTTAGTAAGTCTCTTAACCTCGTCGTCAAACTCAAGGTAATCATGCTGCTCACCAGGAAGCCAATCTGAATCTCCGCTTTCTGTAATGTGAACGTTCTTGAGCATCTGATGTACGATAATCTCGATATGCTTATCACAAATATCAACACCCTGTGTTCTATAAACACGCTGTACTTCGTTAAGGATATAATCCTGAACTGCATTAACACCATTAATTCTCATGATATCATGAGGATCAATTGAACCCTCAGTAATAGGCTCACCAGCCTTGATGTAATAATCACCGCCTTCAGCGATAGCTGGAATAATCTTTGAGTCTACCGGGATAATGTAAGGCTTCTGAACTCCATCATCACCTACAACAGTAACGATGTACTGAACCTTCTCATTAGCCTTTCTATTCTTGTTCTTCTCCTGAACGTCACATCTACCTGAAATTTCAGAAACGATAGCAACACCCTTTGGCTTACGAGCTTCGAAAAGTTCTTCTACTCTAGGAAGACCCTGTGTAATGTTAGCACCGGCACCACCACCAGTATGGAAGGTTCTCATTGTAAGCTGAGTACCTGGCTCACCGATTGACTGAGCTGCGATAATACCAACAGCCTCACCTACCTGAACAGGCTCACCTGTAGCAAGGTTACGTCCATAACACTTAGCGCAGACACCTGCATGGTTACGACATGTAAGAACTGTACGGATTTTAACTGTAGCATTGTCTCCTGCTTCCTTGATCTTACTAGTAGCCATGATCTTCTTAGCACGAGCCGGAGTAATCATATGGTTACGCTTAACAATCATATTTCCATTATCGTCATAGATTGTTTCGCATGAATATCTACCTGTAATACGCTCTTCAAGGCTCTCAACGTCTTCCTTACCGTTCTTGATAGCCTTTACCCACATACCTGGGATTTCCTTCTCATCAACACCATCCCAGCAATCCTTCTCACGAATGATAAGCTCCTGAGATACATCGACAAGACGTCTTGTAAGGTAACCAGAGTCGGCTGTTCTAAGAGCTGTATCTGAGAGACCCTTACGAGCACCATGTGCTGAAATGAAGTATTCGAGAACGTCGAAACCTTCACGGAAGTTAGCCTTGATAGGAAGTTCGATTGTACGACCTGTTGTATCAGCCATAAGACCCTTCATACCTGCAAGCTGCTTGATCTGCTGGTTAGAACCACGGGCACCAGAGTTAGCCATCATGTAGATTGGGTTGTAATGGTCAAGACCTGCAAGAAGCTTAGTCTTAAGGAGTTCATCAGTCTCTTCCCAAACCTTAACTGTTTCCTTGTAACGCTCATCTTCTGTAACGTTACCACGTCTATAATCCTTCTGGATTCTTTCAACCTTCTTATCAGCCTCTGCAATGATTTCCTTCTTGTCGCCAGGAATTGTCATATCTGCGATAGAAACTGTAAGACCTGAAAGTGTTGAATACTTATAACCTACTGCCTTGATCTTATCGAGCATGTCAGCTGTAGCTGTGCCGCCATGAATATTAATGCTTCTCTCGATGATCTGCTTTAACTGCTTCTTTGCGATACGGAAGCCTATTTCCGGCTCAAGGAAGTTCTCAGGCTTTGTTCTGTCAACAAAACCAAGATCCTGAGGAATAAGCTCGTTGTAAAGAAGTCTACCTACTGTAGATGTAACTACCTTTGAAACATACTCATAGTCATCCGGGTCTGCGCCATCCGGGATCTTATCAAATGGAATGATTGGCTGTCCATCTGGAACGTTCTTAAGACGATAAGCTCCCATATGAACTCTGATCTTCTGATGAAGAGTAATTTCATTATTTTCATAAGCAAGGAAAGCTGTGTTGAAATCCTCATAGTAAAGACCGAAAAGATCCTTAGGTCTACAAATGATTACTCTCTGTGCACCCTTCTCTGCATCAACGTTTACTCTATACTTAATGAGACTATATTCTGACAATACCTCATCCATTGAGATCTTGCCAGCATTTAACTGATCATAAGACTCATTGATTGCTGCCTTAACTTCCTCTTCTGTTGTATAAACTGGGGCATCCTTAAGCTTTTCAGCGATCTCTGGATCTTCTGATAAGTCGATATCGTGACCAATTGTAAGATAGTACATACCAAGGATCATATCCTGTGTAGGAACTGCAACCGGCTCACCATCTGATGGCTTAAGAAGGTTGTTAGAAGAGAGCATGAGGAAACGACACTCAGCCTGTGCTTCTACTGAAAGAGGTACATGGATAGCCATCTGGTCACCGTCGAAGTCGGCGTTGAAGGCTGTACATGCAAGTGGATGAAGCTTTAAAGCCTTACCTTCTACAAGGATCGGCTCAAATGCCTGAATACCAAGTCTGTGAAGTGTAGGTGCACGGTTAAGCATAACTGGATGCTCTGTAATAACATCCTCAAGTACATCCCAAACATCAGGTTCAAGTCTCTCAACCATCTTCTTTGCCTGCTTAACGTTTAATGCCTTCTCCTGCTTTACAAGCTCATGCATAACGAAAGGCTTGAAAAGCTCGATAGCCATTTCCTTTGGCACACCGCACTGATAAATTTTCATTTCCGGGCCTACGCAGATAACTGAACGTCCTGAATAGTCAACACGCTTACCAAGAAGGTTCTGACGGAAACGTCCCTGCTTACCCTTAAGGAGATCAGAAAGTGACTTAAGGGCTCTGTTTCCAGGGCCTGTAACTGGCTTTCCTCTTCTACCATTATCGATAAGAGCATCTACTGCTTCCTGAAGCATTCTCTTCTCATTGCGGACAATGATTTCAGGAGCATGAAGATCTAATAATCTCTTTAAACGATTGTTTCTATTAATGATACGTCTGTAAAGGTCGTTCATGTCTGATGTAGCGAATCTGCCACCATCGAGCTGAACCATAGGACGAAGATCAGGTGGAAGAACAGGGATTCTCTGAAGAATCATCCATTCCGGCTTATTTCCTGACTTTCTGAAAGCCTCTACAACCTCAAGTCTCTTGATGGCACGGGCACGAACCTGGCCAGACTTGTCTGTAACCTCCTTGCGGAGCTGCTCTGAAAGAGCCTCCATATCTACCTTCTGAAGAAGTTCAAGGATAGCTTCAGCACCCATTGCTGCTCTGAAAGAGTCCTCGCCATACTTCTCAACGAGCTCATGATACTGAGCCTCTGTAAGGATATCCTTTTCCTTAAGATCTGTAAGGATCTTAACACCTTCCTTACTCTTTGAATCCTCTTCGATCTGAACCTTACCTGGATCAAGAACGATATATGCACCAAAGTAAAGAACTCTCTCAAGAGCCTTTGGTGTGATGTCAAGAAGAAGACCCATACGGCTAGGAATACCCTTGAAATACCAAATATGTGAAACAGGAGCTGCAAGATCGATATGACCCATTCTCTCACGTCTTACTGCTGCCTTTGTAACTTCAACGCCGCACTTATCGCAGACAACGCCCTTATAACGAACCTTTTTATACTTTCCGCAGTGACATTCCCAGTCCTTAGTAGGTCCGAAAATTCTTTCGCAGAAAAGACCATTTGTCTCTGGTTTAAGAGTTCTATAATTGATTGTCTCAGGCTTAGTTACCTCTCCATGTGACCAAGCTTTGATCTTCTCAGGAGATGCGAGGTTGATCTTTATGGAATCATAAGTTATTGATGCATTATTTTCAGCAATTTCCATTGGCATTATGCACATTCCTTTCTAGATAAACTACCTGATGCTAAAGGCCTAACTTAGCTATGCTAAGTTAAGCTTAGCTATGCTAAGTTAAGCTATGCTAAGTTAAGCTTAGCTAAAGCCTTTAGCCAGGGTTATATGCTAATTAATTTTAAATTACTGATCGTCGTCAGAATCGAAACCAGCTTCACCGAAGCCTGATGAACCAAAGTCATCGCCTCCGAAATCAGGAGTAGCTGTATATCCGTCCTCAAAATTATCGAGATTGTCGTCCTCAGCGCCTTCTGTGAATCTGTATCCATTGCCGCCAAGTTCCTGCTCGTTCATTTCGTCGTCAGTGCTAATCATTGCCTTGATTTCTCTATTATCTGTGCCCTCAACGTCTTCATTGAGTTCAATTTCATTACCATTTTCATCAAGAACTGAAACATCAAGAGCAAGGCTCTGAAGTTCCTTAAGGAGAACCTTGAATGACTCTGGGATACCAGGCTCTTCAATATTCTCACCCTTAATGATTGCTTCGTATGTCTTTACACGGCCTACAATATCATCTGACTTAACAGTAAGGATTTCCTGAAGTACGTGTGATGCACCGTAACCCTCAAGAGCCCAAACTTCCATTTCTCCGAAACGCTGTCCACCGAACTGTGCCTTACCACCAAGTGGCTGCTGTGTAACAAGTGAGTAAGGACCTGTTGAACGTGCATGGATCTTATCGTCAACAAGATGGTGCAGCTTTAAGTAATGCATGAAACCGATTGTTGTCCTATTAGCGAATGGCTGGCCTGTACGACCGTCTCTGAGCTGTACCTTACCATCGAGACCGATACGTACGCCCTTCCATTCTTCTCTATGTGCCTGATTCTTAACGAGATAATTCATGAAATCATCTGGGATAATTCCATTGTACTTATCCTGGAAATCTTCAAGCTTAATATTTGCATAATCATCAGCAAGCTGAAGCATGTCTCTGATATCCTGCTCAGATGCTCCATCGAATACTGGTGATGAAATGTTAATACCAAGAACTTTAGCTGCAAGTGAAAGGTGTATCTCGAGCACCTGACCGATGTTCATTCGAGAAGGAACGCCGAGTGGGTTAAGAACGATATCAAGAGGTCTACCATTTGGAAGGAATGGCATATCTTCAACTGGAAGTACTCTTGAAACGACACCCTTATTTCCATGACGTCCGGCCATCTTATCACCTGGCTGGATCTTTCTCTTCTGTAAAATATAAACTCTGACAGACTTATTAACGCCTGCTGAAAGCTCATCTGAATTTTCTCTTGTGAAGGTCTTTGTTGCAACAACAATACCATACTCACCGTGTGGAACCTTAAGAGAAGTATCTCTTACTTCTCTAGACTTTTCTGCAAAGATTGCACGAAGAAGTCTTTCTTCTGCTGTAAGCTCTGTCTCTCCCTTAGGAGTAACCTTACCAACAAGGATATCACCTGCACGAACCTCTGCACCGATACGGATTACACCGTCTTCGTCGAGATCCTTAAGAGCATCGTCACCAACACCTGGAACGTCTCTTGTGATATCTTCTGCGCCAAGCTTTGTATCGCGGGCTTCGCATGTAAATTCTTCGATATGTACTGATGTGAAAAGATCATCACGTACACAGCGCTCGCTGATAAGAACAGCATCCTCGTAGTTGTAACCTTCCCATGTCATGAAACCGATGAGAGGGTTCTTACCAAGGCTGAGCTCTCCGCCGCAGGTTGATGGACCATCTGCAATAACCTGACCCTTCTTTACCTTGTCGCCCTTATTAACGATAGGACGCTGGTTATATGAAGTACCCTGGTTACTTCTCTGATACTTCATGAGCTTATAATCTTCAGTTGCTCCTTCATCATTCTGAACGATGATTTCGTTAGAAGAAACTGATGTAACTGTACCATTGCTCTTTGCAAGAACTGTAACACCTGAGTCCTTAGCTGCCTTTTCTGACATGCCTGTATCAATAACGGCTGCTTCTGTGAAAAGAAGTGGAACTGCCTGACGCTGCATGTTTGATCCCATGAGGGCACGTGTAGCATCGTCGTTCTGAAGGAAAGGTACCATTGATGTAGCAACTGAGAATACCATTCTTGGTGATACATCCATAAGGTCGATTCTGTTCTTTGCAAAAGTTGCTGTTTCTGTACGATAACGTCCTGAAACATTCTTGTTGAGGAAATGTCCTTCGTCATCGAGTTCTGTATTAGCCTGAGCTACTACATATTTATCTTCTTCATCTGCTGTGATGTAGATTGTCTTATCTGTAACACGTGGATTTTCCTTATCTGTTTTATCAACAACTCTATAAGGTGCCTCGATGAAGCCGTACTTATTGATTCTTGCATAAGATGCAAGTGAGTTGATAAGACCGATGTTAGGACCTTCAGGTGTTTCTACAGGACACATTCTTCCATAGTGAGTATAGTGTACGTCACGAACCTCGAAGCCGGCACGGTCTCTAGAAAGACCACCAGGACCAAGAGCTGAAAGACGTCTCTTATGAGTAAGCTCACTAAGAGGATTGTTGTGATCCATGAACTGTGAAAGCTGTGAACTACCGAAGAACTCCTTTATGGCTGATGTAACAGGCTTGATATTGATAAGGCTCTCTGGCTTTACCTGATCTGGATCGGTTGTACCCATTCTTTCACGTACAACTCTTTCAAGTCTTGCCATACCGATTCTGTACTGATTCTGGAGAAGTTCTCCTACAGCTCTGATACGACGGTTTCCAAGATGATCGATGTCATCCTTTGTACCAATACCGTATTCGAGATGCATGTTGTAGTTAACAGTTGCAATTATATCTTCGAATGTAATGTGCTTTGGAATAAGATCTCTGATATCACGCTTGATTGCTGCCTTGATATCGTCAATATTACTATTATCACGGATGATGCCTTCAAGAACAGGGTAATAAACCTCATTCTCTGTTATTCCGAGATCCTTCTTTTCTTCTGCAGAAAGCTTTACATATGCATCGATGTCTACCATGAGATTTGAGATTACCTTCTCATTCTTTTCATCTGTCTGGATCATTACATATGGAACAGCACTGTCCTGGATTGTTGTAGCAAGCTTTTCATCTACAACTGTTCCAGCCTCTGCGAGAATTTCACCGTCTCTATTTACTACTGTCTCTGCTAATACATGGCCAGTAATTCTGCTCTTTAAATGAAGCTTCTTATTGAACTTGTAACGGCCAACATGTGCAAGATCGTAACGACGTGCATCATAGAACATGCCATCGATGAGCTGCTGTGCTGAATCTTCACTTAAAGGCTCACCTGGACGAAGCTTTCTATAAAGCTCAAGAAGACCTTCACGATGTGAAGTTGTGCTATCCTTTGAATAGCTTGCCTTGATCTTTTCTTCGTCACCGAACATTTCATCGATTTCCTGGTTTGTTCCGAGACCGATTGCACGAAGGAATACTGTGATAGGTACCTTACGATTACGGTCTACATGTACGTAGAAGATGTTATTGGCATCTGTTTCATATTCAAGCCAGGCACCTCTGTTAGGAATAACCTGACATGAGTACATGTTCTTACCGTTCTTATCATGTGTTATATCATAATAAATTCCAGGAGAACGAACAAGCTGGCTGACGATTACACGCTCTGCACCGTTTATTACAAATGTACCAGTCGGTGTCATGATAGGCATTTCGCCCATGAAGATCTCACGTTCTGTAACTTCGTCCTTTTCCTTATTATGAAGACGAACCTTTACATTCATAGGTGCTGAAAATGTTGCATCACGTTCCTTACATTCAGCTATCGTATACTTTGGCTCGCCAAGACTGAATGATAAAAATTCAAGACTGTATTTTCCGCCATAGTCCTCGATAGGAGAAACGTCATGAAATACTTCTGTAAGGCCTTCACTAATAAACCATTGATGAGATACCTTCTGTACGTCAATGAGGTTTGGCATCTCAAGGACTTCTTTCTGGTGCGAAAAGCTCAAACGCTGTCCGCCGCCTACTGAGATAAGACGCATCCTTTTCTTCTCCATTAATGTCCACTCCTTGAATTAGATTGTTTATATAAAAAGTAATAAAAACTGTTTACTTTTTGCGATTTATGTGGTAGAATAAAAGCTGATGGCATAATACTCCACATAAAGGCGCATTATTCATCATAGCACACTTTTGGCAAGGTGTCAATATATATTTTTTTTTTTATTATTTTGAAATCCGCAGCATTTGAATCCGGCTCGAAAAGCGGACAGATGCTGTATTTTTATTTCATTTTGAAAAAAAATCTTAATTACTGAAAATTTAATTTATTAAATTTTTCTTATGGAGGAAATATGGGAAAAATAAAGCAAATAATTGTTATTTTGCTGATATTAGGGCTTGGAGGAGGTTGTTTCTACCTATACAATCTCATACAGACAAGACCTGATGTGCCGGTCAATACAGAAAAGGAGATCGAGCTAGGCAGCTATACAGAAACCTACCTTTCACTTCCAGACATGGATGACGGTGAAGAGCCCCTCGACCTTGTATATAATACAGAAGCTGCTCAGCTAGAGCTGTACTCCTGTTTCTATAATAAGGATAAATCTCTTACAATGGGCTACAAGCAATACATTTACAACACTGAAAAGGAAGAATTCGAGGTTGCATACCCTGATTTCCTTGCTCTTCCAGAATTTAGCTCAAACAACTACGTTATCGAAAAGCTCGAATATTCAGATAATGGAAACCTCTACATTCTCATGCACAAGCTCTCAGACATGGTAATCACTCCTGCTGATGATACTTCAGAGGAAAATGGTGAAGCGGCAGAAAGCACAGCCGAGGCTACTGGGAGCGAAGAAAAAGAGACCCAAAAGGACCCTGAGCAGGTATTCTATAGATATCTTAAGGATAAGAAGTATCTTGAGCAGGTCGGTGTTACTGGTCTTTACCGTCAGAACGGCGATGGGAATATTCTTTTAGCCAAAAGCTTTTCTCTTTTTGGACATAACATGACCATCACTGATGAGATAGGTAATTCCTACACATATAATCTCAATAGCGGTGAGCTTTTAGCTTCTGCTCCGGGATACGCTGGAAATACCTCTACTCTCGATGATTCGTACATGTACACCATGAACATATCTTTTAACGGAATCGTTAAGACTCCTTTGGATTCCACTAATACAAAGGTTTCAGTTACTTCCAAGCTTGCCTCAAAGGCCGATGAATCAAATACCATTTCACTTTGGGCGCATAAGGCTTCTCTTACAGCTGCAAAGACAGCTTCAGAGGCAAACGACTTCAGGATCATTACTCACGACAGCTCTGTAACCTCTGACAAATCAAAAGCTGATGAGATCTATATCTCCTGCGAGGACGGTGTTTATTCTTATTCAAAGACGACAGGAAAGCTCACCACTCTCCTTTCGGGCACTTCAGTTATATTCGGAAAGCCTTCTGTTACTCAGCTCCGTACTCTTATGGCCGATGGAAGCATCTATGTTCTTTCATCAAACAAGAAGGGCGATTATTACATTTCAAAGATCTACCGTCCTGAACTCAGTAAGGAAACCGAAAAGAAGGATTTCACCATTTCTTCTTATGAAAGAATCCCTATCATGAAGGAAATCGTAGTTACCTTTGCTAAGGCGCATCCTTCACTCAACGTAATTTACCAGCCTGCCTCTGAAACAATGGCAGAGAGCACCATAGATTCTTACAGTCAGATTCTAAGTGATGAATTTAAGAATAAAAATGCCGCCGATGTAATTATCTGTGACGGAATTGATACTTCTAAATTCGCTGCAAATGGCAGCTTCCTTTCACTCACCTCCTTCATAGAGCCTCTCGTTGTCGGACGCGACCTCTTTAAGGAAATCATTTATTCAGAACCGACCGAAAATGTATATACCCTTCCAGTAGGCTTCAACGCTTATCTTTACTACGGCAGAGCAAGCCTTATAGAAAACAGCGGCTCTCTTGATGAAATGAAGAACTATGCAATGAATAATAATGTAAAGTTCTTCCAGAACGAGGGAAGCTTTGAAATCGCTGATATCATCACTTCATTCTATCACGGTAACATCGCAAGCTCAAATGTAGTGGATTCAGCAAAGCTGCAGTCAGTTCTTGAAACCTTCGCTGCTCTTGCCGCACCTGCAGTTGAGCAGTATGCTTATTCTTCATCCTCCTTCTCAAAGATACCTTCAGCAGAAGAGGCTAACGGCATGAAGGATATGAGAGTTGCATCAGTTGGTACAATCCTTGCAGCTGAAAGACTTACAGAGCTTATAAAGAACTCAGATGTAAAGATTGCAACAGCAAACGGAATCTTCGAACCGGTCGGAATGGTCGGAATAAATGCAGAATGTACAAATACCTCTGCTGCCCAGGATTTCGTTAAGACAATGTACTCTGAGGAAATTCAATCAAGTGACATTCTCGGTGCTCTTCCACTTAGCCGTTCAATCCTAACTAACATGCTCAGCGAAGAGGAAGCAAATACCACTTACTCAGGAACAGGTACGAAAAGCGATGTAAATGTTACAACTGAAATAACCGAGTTCGTAAAAGTACTTGACGGATTAAATTCATCATATTATCACGACAATCCTCTTTCAACAGGACTTAAGGCATACCTCGAGCTTTACTTCGATGGAACTATTGATGCAGAAACAGCCGCTTCAGGCGCTGTTAAGTTCTCCGAAAAGGAGTCAGCATACACCACCTTTGATGCTAGCAAGAACAAAGCGCCTAAGATCCTTCTTATCGGAAGCAATTACATGCTGAATGCAAAGATGAAGGATACCCTTACAAATGTGCTTACCGCATATGGAATGGAGCCTAATGTAGTAACATGCATCCACGAGAACATGTCCCTCGGCGATCAAATAATCTACTTAACAGGTGAAAAGTACGATACCTATACAAATGTGCGCGATGCAGATATCATTATTCTCTGTGAGAACGGCGCAAATGTGGCAGGTGCAGTAAGTGCGGCTTATCACGTTGAGGCGTACAAAAAGCCTGATGCCAAGGTATACTACCTTATGACAGACGATGAAAATAGCGAGCTTATTAAGAAGAGAATGATGGTATTTAGCGACATAACCTTCATTCCTTTATACGGAGTTCATTCTTCACTTGCAGGAACAAAGTCAGTATCTGTTTCAGCCATCAAGAAGGATGGAACCGGTGGAGATTTTATGGGCTACATAGATGCCGTGGCTATAATGAAGGCAATCTTCAAGACCGATATCTCAGATGTAAAGGAAAGCCTCATTACAAACTCAATGGTCACAGCTAAGGAAGATTCAGAATTATCAACAGACGATTACTTCATAAAGCTAAATGCAGCAATTGCAAAGTACATAAAGAAGTACTATGGTATTAACTAAGTACATAGGAATTTAACATTAGTACCTGCGTAATCGTAAATGTAAAGACAAATCCGGACGTTAAAACCCAAAAATAATAAAAAACAGGATGTAAGCCGCTTACATCCTGTTTTATTTTGCATTCCTTTTACTTCACACCATAATCGTTAAAAAATTACAGCGTTATAAGTATATTATCTTATCGAACTTGCAGCCCTTTACGAAATAATCCCCTTTACTGACTTTTCAAAAGCCTTCCTGCTGATCAGCATCATATGGCCGCAGCCATCGCACTGAAGTCTAAAATCCATTCCCGTTCTGAGAATGGTCCAGGAGTTGCTGCCGCACGGATGCTTTTTCTTTAAGGTAACATGCTGCCCAACCTCGTAGGTAGGCTTATTTGAATTCATATCATTAATTTCCATCTGATCCACCCAAAATTTCATTTGCATTTGAAATAGTATAAATCTTGCCTGCCTCTACATCAAAGGTAATGAGGCCCTTTTTCTTCTTAAATGGAACCAGGTTGCCCTCACAGTAGATTTCATACTTAACATCCTTTTTATCAACAAGCTTACATTCCTTATCTGCTATAGGAAGAAGCTCTGCATACTCAAGAGCATTTGCTCTCCAGTAGATATTCAGCTTATAACCGCCTCTCGCCCTTATTCCCTGAACATTTCCGTTTACGAAATCCGTAGGAAGTGCCGGAAGAATATCAAGTTCCTCATGATAGCTCTGAAGAAGCATAAGGAGAAGAGCCTCTGTACCACCAAGATTACCATCTATCTGGAAGATGCGTGGTGGATGAAGGTCGAGGAGCGAGGTCGTTGCAAAGTCTCCAATAAGAGCACGAAGATGGTCTAGTGCTGCGTCTCCGTTTCCGAACCTGAAATACATGCAAGCTGTCCATGCCCTGCTCCAGCCGGTATGTCCACCGCCAGCTGAAAGCCTTAGCTCAAGAGACTTCTTAGCTGCTTCAAAAAAATCAGGAGTTTCTCTCTTTGTAATAATATCGCCCGGGAAGGCACCTATCAAATGAGAAATATGTCTGTGAGAAGGCTCAACCTCTTCACGTTCCTTATCCCACTCAAGAATTCCTCCCTTGTCATTTATCTTAAGCTTTGGAAGATTGTCCCTAAGCTCCTTCCACTTCTTAATATTTGCAGCAAAGCGCTCGGTATCCTTTACTCTGCTATCCTCAGGAACACCCGCATATAGAGCCTTTGCAGCATTTTCTGAAATACTATCAGACTCTTCAGTAACTATCTCAATTCCAACGCCGTTCAGCTCCTCAAAGCCTGCTGCATCCTTTTTCTTTATATCGAGAAGAATTTCAGCTGCCTTAACAGCATGGTCTAGTGCCTCAAAGCAGAGCTCAATGTCAGAAGCTGAGCTTATGCATAGTGAAACCGGCTCACCGCCGCCCACAAAATGATTTTCAGGAGACTGAGATGGAGAAATCTGATAAACTCCCTTCTCATCCTTATATAAGAAATCCTCATAGAATTTAGCCACATCTCTAAGGAAAGGATAAGCAAAGTTATAAAGGAAGCGGTAATCCTGAGTATACTCAAAATGTGCCCATACATGCTCTGAATACCATGCCGCTGCAGAAACCCATACAGACCATCCATAGGTCTCAGGGGTGCATCTTCCCCAGACATCACTAGAAAGCGGATACCAGACACCCTTGCAGCCCCAGAGCTTTTTAGCAGCCTCTTTTCCCGGCTCCCACATGGTGTTCATGTACTCAAAGAGTGCATTGGTATATTCAGCTAGTCCGCCCGCCTCTGCCGGCCAATAATTCATCTGAATGTTTATATCATTATGGTAATCGCAGTCCCAGGCCGGATAAATATCCTCATTCCACTTTCCCTGAAGATTGGCAGGAAGAGTTCCTCTTGCAGAGGAGGCATAAAGAAGATATCTGCCGTAATTAAAGTAAAGCACCGGAAGATCCGGCTCACCGCCGTTCTTAAAGAGTTCAACTCGCTTATCGGTAGTATGCTCAACGTGCTCCTTTTCAATGCTATAAACCGAGTTCATCGAATTAAGATTCGGATGGAGGTCATCATACTTTGTATGTACCTCAAGGCTCAGGCTTCCGTAATGCTTTGTATAATAAGCGTGATTTCTTTGATAAATAGAATTAAAATCAGCAGACGGAATATCATAGGCATTAATTTCATCCCAGGCATCCTCATACTTAGCATTGGTTCCGATATTTATGAATAAAATCAGCTCTCTTGTATCTTTTATCTTAACGTGAGCCTCAGCATTTTCATTGGTGCTCTTTCCATCTGTAAGATAGGCAATAGCCTCACCGCCGATACTTCTTACATCGCATACTGTAAGGAACTTAAGACCATTTGCAGACATTCCCTTAAGGCCATTTGAAGTCTTTTTATCAGCAAACTGACCATTATAAAAATTTCCATTAAAGTAGAGCTTTGCAGAGCACCCCTCTTCCTTTACATTCTCCGTAAATACAGCATCATCATTCCACGCCGAAGGAGAGATAAAGCATCTAGGGTCTGCTATTCTAGTTAAAACAAGCTCAGCATCAAAAGCCTCTCCCCAAGCTGAAATATCAATGACCAAAAGGTCATCAACACTATCACCAATATAGGTAGAAACAAAATGCTTTCCATTTTTATCAAATTCAACTCTTACATGACCATTTTCAAGGTCAAGAGTTCTTTTATAGTCAGTAATTTCCTCTTTTTCAGACTTATCTACAGTAATATAAAGGTCTCCTGCCGGCTGAAAGGAATCCTCTCTAGTAGGTCTTCCGCTCATTCCGCCATTTCCGCCCCAGGCCTTACTTGCAAGTGCTGCAGCCTCTTCATTTTTTCCGGTCTTTAAAAGCTCACGCACCTTCTTAAGGTACTTTGCTGAATTTTCATTTTCACGATTTCTGCCAAAGCCAGTATTGAGCCACTCGTGATTGAGCGCAACTCTCTCTGTGTGCGGATCACCTAAAATCATGGCGGCAAGTCTTCCTGTTCCTATAGGAAGTCCCTCCTTCCACTCGGTAGCAGGTGATGTGTACCATAGCCTGTCGTTTTTGCCCATAAAGCCTCCTTGCAATTTTTTTCTATAAATACATTATACCAATACTTTAAAATATATCAACAGTAAAAATTATTACAAATTCAAATAAAAAACACTGCCCTAGACAAGGGGCAGTGAAAATATTATCATTATTTACTTACATTCCAGAATTTGTATACTCTTGCATCATCTGCTGGAAGGTTGCCTGATATTGAGGCGTACTCATCAAATAGCCCAAGAAGATAAGAAATACTAATATTACGATCATGGCCGCTCTTCCAAAATTTCTCTTATTAATGTTCGGTGAAACAAATGCCCATACAAGCATCTTTATCGCAAATACCATCCATCCGATCATTGGAATAAGTAACCACACAAAGGTTCCCATCCATCCCCAGAATGATATTGGTGTATTTTCATCTTGAACGTCATCAGCATAAAGAACTACCTTTTTAGCATCAGATTTATTAATTTCTGCGCCTCCGAACAAATTCGCATAACCACCGGTGTTGCTATTTGCAGTGCTCTTAGAACCATTCTCATTAAGAGAAATGATCTGTCTAAGGCGTTCATCTGCTGCCTTATCATTTGGAATGCCATTTATTTCATTCATACTTCTCGTTATGCTATTTGTAGGAGTATCTGCAAAGCGGTTCTTGAAAGCACCCGTTGGATCCGGCTTTAAATATTCGCCGCAATAAAAGCAAAAATTTGCATCTTCTTCTTTTATTTCTCTACCACAATTCGGACATTTCATCCTCTTTCCCTCCTTTTAACACACAACTTTACACATTCTTATATATTTCGAATATTATATCAAAAATCGCATATCAAATCAAGCTTTTCACAAAAAGTTCAAATTTTTCAATTAAAGAAACTTCCATCATCAATCATCTTCTGAATGCGGGCATGCATCCTTCCTATATGCGCTTTTTCATCATCTGTAGCAAATCTTCCTGACATGAAATATTCAGTCTCTGGATACACAGGCAGCTTATTATAATCCTCAGCTCTTTTAAGAGTTATTCCACTGCCGTAGACATCGTCTGGACTATTGGCATTAAGCAGATTTCCTAAATGTCTTACCGTACCCTCTGCGCCATCAATAAGCACTATATCATTGCCAAATATCTTCCTGAAAACCGGCTTGAAATAGACGAAATGAGTACATCCTAAAACGACCGACGAATACTTTTCTACATCTGTATCCTCAAAACACTCTCTTAAATAAGCCTCGACCTCATCGCCTTCAAATTGCTCCTTTTCAGCAAATTTAACCAAGCCCGGAAGAGGCATCATGTCAACACGGTGAAGGCTATCCACCTTATCAATTAGATTCTTAAGCTTTGCCTCTCTTAAAGTGACAGGCGTTGCAGTTACCATAATGCGCTTTTTGGCAGTCTCAACAGCAGGCTTTACCGCTGGTTCCATGCCTATTATTGAAAGCCCTTCTCTTGCATAGTAAATACTTCTAAGCCTTGCAACAGCAACACTTGTTGCAGTATTGCAGGCAATAACTATGGCAGAAACGCCCTGCCCTAACAAAAAATCAAATGCATTCTTAGTATATTTAAAAATCTGACTATTGCTCTTATCGCCGTATGGAACATTGTCTGTATCAGCATAAAACACATAAGAAACACCGTCTAGCCTTCTATAGCATTCATTCAGGACACTTATTCCGCCCATTCCAGAATCAAAAACTCCGATTTTAAGCATTTGCAAAACCCTCTTTTATAAATTCACTCTTTTACGTATCTCTTTACGTATCTTTTTTACTTATCTTTTTACGTATCCTTTTACGTATCTTTTACTCACAACGCTTCTGCATTACCGAAAACGGGAGTGAAAAGCGCTCCAATAAAAAAACAGAGCGTCAAAGTTTGACGCTCTGATCTTCATATATTATACCAAATTTTATACAAAAATGAAATATTTTTTTTGATATTACTTAACTGCTACATTCGCTTTAATATCAGGAACTGCCTGGCTATAATCAGCCTTAACAATATTGCTGATTGGCTTGTAAATAGGGAAGGTAATAACTGAAACTACAAGGCACTTTAAAAGATTGAATGGTGCAACAATGAACATAAGGAAGGTTGAAAGATTTAAAACTGCATCATTCTTTTTTGTTCCCTCGCCTATAAGAACACTCATGTCCATACCAAATACTCTTGCGTAGGTTGGAAGAAGGACATATCCATTGAGTAATGAACCTACAATTATACAGAGGATCATTCCACAAGCCATACCAATAACTGCTGTCTTTCTTGACTTCTTTGCATAATAAATGATGCCTGCTGGAACAATAAAGCTGATTCCAATAATAAAGTTAGCGGTTTCACCAACAAAGGCTGTTGATGTGCTAGTTGTCAAAAGATTGAGTAAGATCTTGATGAACTCAATGGTGATACCTGCTGAAGGTCCCATTACGAAGGTTCCAATAAGAACAGGCACCTCACTTAAATCAAGCTTGTAGAAGCCTGGTGCAAAGAATAATGGCATCTCAAAAAGCATAAGAACCATTGCTATTGCTGAAAGAACACCTATAAGTACTACTCTCTTAGTGCGGTTCTTATTTCTGTCTACAGATTCACCGCGTCTTTTTGCAAGAACATTTTCAGCATATCTTGCAAGAGCAATAAATGCTATTATTATAGCAACACTTATCACTACAAATGATAAATTTTCTGAAACGGCTGCTCCGAGCTTACCTAAAGTCTCAGGCAGATTTTTCATTCTTTCAATAAACTTTTCCATGATTTCCTCCTGTTTCCATAAAAAAGATTTAGAAACTTCCCCTAGTAGCTTTTTGAAAAAATAAAAAGCCCTGTGAATTCTCACAGGGCTTAAAGTTCCAAATCAAAGCTCAAATTTCGGCTCACCTAAATAAGCTTTCAATTCATTCTTCTATCATCCAGACTATACTGTCGGTACCGTAGTTGCAACGGTTCAGCTTTTTTAAGCTCGCGGACTATACCGCCGATCGGGAATTACACCCTGCCCCGAAGAAATTTCTATTTAATTATGATTGTTATTTATTTCACAATTGCATTCTATCATTACACTCATAAAATGTCAAGCATTATTTAAATCAAATTCCAAACACCATTCCGAGTAAGCCTCCAAGTAAAAGTACTACTACCGGAACAATATATTTTCTTGGGTGATGCCACAGATCAGTTTCATTTTCCCACTTTGTAATCGGGCAGTAGTATTCAAGTGCGGTAGCAACTATTGTTCCAATGACAGCAAGAATAACTCCAAGCGTAATCACCCTTGCATCTACTGAAGAATACTTAATATTCCAGCTTACAAGAAATACTGTATAAGCAGTGCAAATATACGTAAAAATAAATGCTCCATAAGGTAAAAGGAAGGTCTTTCCCCCTCCTGGAAGAGTACGTATTCCCTTTTCAAGGTCTTTATCACAGGAAACGAGAATATAAAGCGGTGTATTTACAGAAAGAATAGCAAAGCCTATATATATGAAGTACTTTGTAATCTCCTTATCTGGCAATGCATCTGTAAGTACAAAAGGAATTGCCACTGCAAGTACCAACAGTACTGCGGAATTAACGAGATAGTTCTTATGTGAAAAAAGATATCTAAAAAGATAAGTCCATACCAGGTTATGCTTATGACTTCTTCTCTTTCCTGCATTAGCCCCGCGTGAAACTGCTGCATCATAAAAGATATAGCCATCAGCACCATTAAGTATTAGAAGTGATAAGAGCACTACAATTCCAAAAAATCCCATCATCACAAAAGCGTTCATTTCACCAAAGCTCTCACGGAGAACAAATATACTTCCGATCAAAAGTGCAATCAGAATAAAGGATACTGCTCTAAGCTTTTTATTAGCATAAACTGCTGCGCAAAGGCATACTGCAGAACCCCCCGCAAGTACAGCGCAGATGAGCACCTTCATATCAAGCTTATTTATTGAAAAAATAAGTGCCCAGAGCATCATTGTTCTAGTTAATAAGACATAAAGGCCAGTAGCAGAAATGTATGAAAATATCAGACTCTTATCTGAAAAAGGCATCATTACCATGTGTCTATGCTGCTCTAAGGCATCCTTTGAATTTAAAGCAGTAACCATAATTCCAAAGGTAAAAGCAAAGCTGCTAAAATAAATAATGAAAGGAGCTACATAAAGACTTATGTCAGCGGACTTCATCCCGGTAAAGTAAACTCCCGCGATAAAAAGATTCTTTAACAGTCTCTCATATTTGCTACCAAACAGCTTTTTACCGAATGCATTAAATATCATCTTCATATTGAAGTGCCTCCCTGATTACCTCTGGCTTAATTTCATCTCCCAAAAAGCTTTTTGAAATTCTTCCGTTTTCTAAAACAAGAACTCTATCTGATGTAAGAGTAATGCTCTCTAGAATGTGGGATGAAAATAATAAGGTTCCATATTTCTTATAGTCTGCAATTTGTTTATATAAAAATTCTGTGCTCTGAAAATCCAGGCCATTTACCGGCTCATCTAAAAGAAGTATTTCCGGCCTTAGTGCAAAGCCTGTGATAAGGAAAGCCTTCTTTTGATTTCCCGTTGAAAGATCCTTTAAAAGCGTATTTTCATACTTTTCAAAGTGAAAGCCAGCAACCAGCTCATTAACGCCTTCAAGTTTCTTTTTGTAAGCACCGCTTACATAGGTCAGGTACTCTCTAAAGGTAAAATACTGAAATGCTCTATCCTCAGCAAAGACAATGTATCTGTCCTTTTTAAAGGAATTCTTTCTAAAATCAAAGTCTTTTCCCTTATATTTCTTATCACTTACTTCAAAGCCTTTCAAAAGCCCTGTAAGTACCTTAAGGAAGGTTGTCTTTCCTGCTCCGTTCAATCCAATAAGGCCCACAACCTCATTTTCATATAAATCAAGAGAAAAATCCTTAAGGATTTTATTATCCTGATTATACCACGCCTTTAATCCGTTTATTTCAAGTATTTTCGAAGTATTCATATCTCTTTCCCCTGTTCCTTTTTTCTTTGCCTTTGCTTTATATCTTTGCCTTTGCTTTATACCTTTGCCTTTACTTTTTTCTTTGCCTTTTCCCTGACCCTATGCGAAGTTTTCTTAATTTTCTTTACCTCTTCCTTTATTTTCCTTTTCCCTCTTTACTATCATAATTCCTGAAGCTAAATATGCTATTCCTAATACAATAGCAAATATCATGTTGCTGCCCTTTCCTGCAATTAATCCATAAACGCTTCCTGCCGCAAGTATAGCTCCAATAACCAATCTTGTAATTCCATGTCTCATATTTTTATTCTCCTTTTCTTCAAAGTTTTATTTTCTGTATCTCTTTGATGATGCAATTTTACAATAAAAAAACCATTCGTGCGTAAATGTCCACGAATGGTAATTTTTTGTCCGTAAATTTCATTTTTCCCTTTTAATTTCAAGAACAACTATATATTCAATTATATTCAGACTGCCTTAAGCTAAATCTAACTATTTAGCCCCTTAAAACGATAGTGTAACAACCGAAGTAAATAAGTCTCCCTTGAAGCTAGAATTAAGAACACCGTCGTATTTAGCCGCTGCTGCCTTAGCGCTCTTTATTCCAAAGCCGTGGAGGCCTCCGTCCTTTTTGCTTGTCTTATATACACCGTCTTCCTCTACCGGCATGACTTCATAGGTATTTTCAATCTTAATTACCAGCATCTGCTGGATTCTCCTAATAAGAAGCCTCATTTTCCTCTTCTCTTTATTCTCTACCTTAGAGCAGGCCTCGATGGCATTATCCAAAAGATTAGCAAGGATAGCGCAAAGATCACTGCTCTTTATGTTTGTATTACGAGGAAATTCGACCTCTATGGTAAAGGCTATCTGCTTTTCTTCTGCAAGCTTTTTCTTGCTGCTTATCAAATAATCAACCGTTTCATCACCTGTCCAGACGCCGACCGTGAGGGTACTTCCACTTCCAGTCAGCTCATCAAGATAGCTTAGAGCCTCATCGCTGTTTCCTTTTATAAGAAAATTTCTAAGAACACCGCAATGATTTCTAAAATCATGGAACAGCTTAGCGTTGTTCTCATAGCTGCGGCTAAGCGACTGATATTCCCTCTCAAGGATCATCGCTTCATTTTCCTTCGTCCTTGCAATTTCCTTCTCTGCATCATACTGCCTGCGCATCTGGAACACCAAAATCGACACAAGAATGAAGATTGCATAGTACTGCAGTGAGAAAATCTCATCATTATCTATGCCAGTGGCTCCATTTGAAGTAATAAAATTAATGGCTGCCATTGCTAAAATAGCAAAGACGCTTCCTGCTCTCATAAGGAACTTGTTGGATACCTTCTTAAGAGCGAACAATAAAAAGAGCGCTGCCATAATAATAACTGCTCCCGCTAAATTTACGTAGCTTCCTTTAGCCTCAAGCATCTTATAGCACGCCGCATCCTTTGTCAAAATCACAAAGCCAAGGGCTAAGAGCTTTGTAAAAAGCACGGTCACAAATTCATAACTAATAGCCAAAAAAAGACTAAGTCTTCTGTCCGCTCCCCTAAAGACCATGCTTCCAATGCATACGCAAAGAGCCTCGGCAAAGCAAATTACAGCATATTTATCAGCCGACATATCTACGTTAAAAACAAAAAAAGAAACTGCAAGGCAGACAATAAATCCAAGTGCAATTTCTTTCTTATTTATTTTACATTTAGAAAGCGCCCTAGCGTTCACCAAGGCTCCACCGCAAATATGAAGAAACATAGTAATTGCTGTAATAATCATTACTAATTTCATCCTAAATGCTCCCCCCAATATAAATTAATCTTATCTTTGACCTCCTGCAGATGGGATCTGCTGATTGGAAGATGAAGTCCATTTTTCATAACAGCCTCGCCGTCCTTCACCTGCATTACGTGAATAATATTAACAATGCAACCTCTATCCGTAAAAATGAATTCCTCTGCAGCAAGCTCATCAAATACCTGCTGAAGACTTTTTCTGACCTTAGTACTTTCCTCACCAAAAAATATCTCAGCATTCTTTCCATCTCTTTGAATATAAAGAATATCCCTATAAGGAATCTTCTCAAGTCTGCTACTTGTTGAAATGGTATAGACCTTGCCACCTTCAAGCGAAAGCAGGCGGATCGCATCTGATACAGCAAGAGGAAGCTTTTCCTTTCGTCTATCCTTTGGAACATATCTAAATATTGAAAGCTCAAAAGCATCTATTGCAAATTCAATGTGAGAGGTAATGAAAATGATCTTGACATTAGGGAGAAAGGGCTTTACCTTACCGGCCACATCCATGCCGCTAAAACCCGGCATCTCAATATCAAGCAGAATAAGGTCGTAGTAAAATCCATCCTCAGTTATATCGTATAGAATATTATCTGAAGAAGTGTAGGTAATAATCTCGCCGGTCTCACTATTAGACTTAAGACAGTATTCTACAACTGTCTTATGACTTTCAACCATCTCCTTCTCATCATCACAAATCGCAATACGTAACATACACCTACTCCTACTCCACTTTTATCAATCAAAATAGCCTGGATTGCTAGAGAGCCTGCGAACTAAAGCTTTAGGAAGCTTATCATAGATTCTACCAAGCTTATAGCCAAAAAGTTTAGCCGCACTCTTCACCCCAAGATCAACTATGCCCATAAAGGCTCTCTGACCTAAAAGGTACTTTATAGTTGAAAAAACAAGCTTTGCGCCCTCCTTAGCAGGTGGCACCTCATCAAAGACCTCATGGTACTGCTTATGAGATACTCCAAGGTCAAAATAACGCTTAAAATACTGCTTTCCAGTATAGTTATGAGAATGCACTACCTTACAATCGGCTGCATAGTAAACACTATATCCCTTCTTAAGAAGAGCCGCGCAAAGAAGTGAATCCTCTAGGAAGATAGTCTTCTTAACAAAGCCGCCCACCTCAAGATAAGCCTTCTTATCGTAAATAGCACAGACATTTGAGAAGAAATAGGTCTTAATACCAAGAGTCTCTAAATCCTTAAGGCTCTTCTTTCTGCATTCAGCGGGATAGTTGAAAAGCCTTGTATAGCCTTCAACAATGTCAGCATTAACAGCAGGAAGCTGCCTTGCATAGGCTGCAACAGGAACCTCCTCGTTGGTAATATTACCAGTGAGCTTATGAAGCATTTTTTCTATAAGGTAATTATCTGCCGGCACAGCATCCTGAGTCATAAAGAGCATGTAATCAGCCTTTGAAAGCTCTGCCGCACGCCTTCTTGTGCCACCGTGATCAAATTCCTTCTGAGGCACATCAACAATGCGGATATCGACCTTCTTTGTCATATAAGGCTTATTATTTCTCAAATTTCTTCTGATTCTGTTTTTTAAGGACTGTGCATCGAGAAAGGTATTTTCCGGCACAGTATTCATCAAAATCACAGAATCAGGTAAAATACTCTGATTCAAAAGGCTCAGCATAAGCTTGTCGAACTTTTTATCCGGCTTATATACCGGAATAATAACGTCAACGCTCATATTAATCTCCTTTGATTAATTTCTACCAAATTCGCTAAGAATAAGGCCTTCGTTTCTATCAAGCACTGTCTTAACACTCCACTCATGAATAAATACAAGCAGAGGCTTATCATGCATATCCTTAACTCTCTTACAATCGCTTGTAAGGTTAAGTCTTGAAGCGTAAAGATCCATATCCTCTTCCTTATTCTCGATCCAGCGGATATGCTCGTATGGAAGCGGATCTAAACGGATTTCAACACCATACTCACTCTCTAGGCGGTACTTTAAAACATCAAACTGAAGCACACCAACAGCACCAACAACAACCTCACCGAGACCGCCGCTGAATTCCTTAAAGAGCTGGATGGCACCTTCCTGTGCAATCTGAGTAACGCCCTTTACGAACTGCTTACGCTTCATGGAATCTACAAGACGAAGACTTGCAAAGTGTTCAGGAGCGAAGGTAGGCATACCGCCGAATCTGAACTTATCAGGAAGCGTTGTGATGGTATCACCGATTGAGAAAATACCTGGATCAAATACACCGATAACGTCGCCTGCATAGGCCTCATCAATGACCTTACGCTCATTAGCCATAAGCTCCTGAGGCTGAAGAAGACGCATCTTCTTATCACCCTGCACATGATAAACTTCCTTTTCTGCATCGAACTTACCTGAGCAGATTCTCATGAAAGCAATTCTATCACGGTGATTCTTATTCATATTAGCCTGAATCTTAAAGATGAAGGCTGAGAACTTATTATCAATAGGATCGATCAATCCCTGGTCTGACTCTCTTGGAAGAGGACTTTCAGTCATCTTAAGGAAATGCTCAAGGAAGGTTGAAACACCAAAGTTATTTAAAGCAGAGCCAAAGAATACAGGAGTAAGCTTACCGGCACGAACAGTATCCATGTCGAACTCACTAGAAGCTCCGTCAATGAGCTCGATTTCCTCAGCAAGCTTTTCATGAGCCTCTTTACCTAAAACTTCATCTGTCTTAGGATCGCCCAATTCTACTAATGTAGTATCAACCATCTTCATGCCGAAATTAGCGGCTGTAAACTTAAGGATTTTCTTTGTATCTCTATCATAAACGCCCTGGAACTCTCTACCTGAACCGATAGGCCAGTTGATAGGATAAGTAGCAATGCCAAGAATGCTCTCGATCTGATCTAAGAGTTCGAAGGTATCTCTAGCATCACGGTCCATCTTATTTATAAAAGTGAAAATAGGAATGTGACGAAGAACGCAGACCTTAAAGAGCTTGATTGTCTGCGCCTCAACACCGTTTGCAGCATCGATGATCATAACTGCAGCATCTGCTGCCATAAGGGTTCTATAGGTATCCTCTGAGAAGTCCTGATGGCCCGGGGTATCAAGAATATTGATGCAATAGCCCTCATAATTGAACTGCATAACTGAACTGGTTACTGAAATACCACGCTTCTTTTCGATTTCCATCCAGTCAGAAACTGCATGCTTATCAGTCTTCTTGCCCTTAACAGAACCTGCTGTATTAATGGCTCCTCCGTAAAGAAGAAGCTTTTCTGTCAGTGTTGTCTTACCAGCATCCGGGTGAGAGATGATGGCAAAGGTACGTCTCTTTTCTATTTCCTGTCTTAAATTATCCATTTTTCTTATCTCTTTCTTTATTAAAAAATCAAATTCAGCCGTTACATTATAAAACACTTTTGCATTTTTTGTCAACACCTTATGTTTTTCGTATTTACTGCTTAATGCTTTCCCGATTTAGTGCTTTATGCTTTCACGATTTAGCGCTTAATGCTTTCACGATTTAGTACTTTATGCTTTCCCGATTTAGCACTTAATGCTTTCTACATTAAAAACTTTATGTTTTTATGGGAATACCTAATTACAAACCAAACAATACCCATGAGCCTAAGCCCATGGGTATTTAGCTTTATTATTTTAAGATTTAGAAGCTGCTCTTTTCTCAGTCCTTCTTTTTTCTTATTTAATTACTTCCTGCTTTAAGACTTTTTATCAGTAGCCTTTTCCTGCTCTTTTTTAGCCGCTAAAGCTTCCTCAGCCTTCTTCTCGTTATTGTTACCATAACCATAGCCATACCTGTAACCGTACTTATAACCGTACTTGTAACCATACTTATAGCCATACTTCTTGTAGCCGTAGCCAGTAGAAGAACCAGCAACCGCATTAAGGATAACACCAAGCACATTTACGTTTGAAAGCTTAGCACCCTCAAGCGCATGCTTGATATCATAGCTTGTTGTTCCCTCGAACTCAGCAACAAGAACGATGCCGGCAATAGAATCTGAAAGGCCATAAACATCTGAAACCATGTTTACAGGTGGTGTATCAATAAGGATAACAGTGTACTGCTCTGAAGCCTCTGTAATAAGATTCTTAAGAGCCTCTGATGCAAGAATTTCTGAAGGGTTTGGAGGAATTGTACCAGCTGTAAGAAGATCTACGAAGCCATCACAATCCTTATCCTTATAAACTGCCTTATGAACAACTGCATCAAACTTCTTCTGCTTTGAAACGATATTTGAAAGACCCGAGTCATTCTTTATATTATAAATCTTATGCTGAACCGGCTTACGAAGGTCACCATCTATAAGAAGAACCTTTTCATTAGCCATTGCCATTGCGATAGCAATGTTAGTTGTGGTAGAAGACTTACCCTCACTTGGGTTAGCTGAGGTAACAGCTATTACCTTCTTGCCCTGAGTTGCAACAGCAAACATAATGTTTGTTCTGATTGACTTAAAGGACTCTACTACGCTAAATGGAATCTCCTTATTAAGAATAGTTTCAAAACTAAAATTATTTTTTTTCGAAGGATCGACATTTCTCCTCTTTTTCTTATCCTTCTTTGTACCATAGTCCATGACCTCACCAAGGACTGAAAGACCGAACTTCTTATTAATATCTTCAGCATCCCTAAAGGTATTATCCGTGATAGTACGGATAACAATGGCAGCTGCCACTAAAATGAAACCGATAAGGAAGCCCATGATTGTATATCTGCTTACGCTAGGACCAGACTTTACAGTAGCTGGAACTGCTGCACCGATAATTTCAACCGAACCTGCACCAACTATTCTTATAAGATAATCAGGTGCAACATCAGCAAATATATTACTTATTTCTGCTGAAAGCTTTGCATCAGGTGTTGTTGCTGAAACCTTAAGAACCTCAGTATTATCTACAGCACCCATGGAAACATAGTTTAAAATAGAACCGGTTGTTGGGCATCCATTCTCATCAAGAGCAAAATAACGCTTTAAATAATCTCTCTCATGATTTTCTGCAAGAGTTTCTGCAACCTCGCCTACAACTACCGGATCCTTTAAGATAACTATGTAAGTCATAACAAGTGACTTAGATGCATTAAGGTCAGACGTAGTAACTGAAGAAACCGTCTCTGTACTATTTAAATTCTTTACATACATTCTAATAGAAGAAGTAAAGGTTTCTGGTAAATAAAACTTAGCATAGCTAAAGCCTATCGCTGCGCAAAGAACTGCAACTATGGTAAGCATCCACCATTTTCTGAGCAAAGCCCAAAATAGTTCTAGTAAATCAATCTCAACTTCATCTTTCTGCTGTTCCATCAGTAAATGCCCTTTCTAATAACAATTCTAAACATTACATAACCCCGGGCATGCCAAAACGTTTATTTTGAATAACTATAACGTTTTCGAAAGAAAAATTCGTTAAAACATTCCATTTTTAATAACGAATTACCAACATACCCATACAGTCTAAAATGATAATATGAAAAATCTAAAAAGTCAATAACCAATTTAGGCTTTTTATAGAAAAAAATAATTACGATTGAATTATTTCTTTATTTATTAGTGATGGAAAAGACGAAGTCCCGTAAATGTCATAACCATATTGTGAGAATCTGCAGCTTCGATAACGTTATCGTCTCTAATTGATCCACCTGGCTGAGAAACATACTTAACACCAGACTTGAAAGCTCTCTCGATATTATCTCCGAATGGGAAGAAAGCATCTGAACCAAGAGCTACATCTGTATTCTGATCAAGCCAGGCTCTCTTTTCTTCACGAGTAAATACCTCTGGCTTAACCTTGAAGATATTCTGCCACTTGCCCTCTTCAAGAACATCCATATAATCCTCACCGATGTAAAGATCAATAGCATTATCTCTATCCGGACGCTTAATTGTATCAAGGAATGGAAGCTCAAGAACCTTTGGACACTGACGAAGGAACCAGTTATCTGCCTTGCTGCCTGCAAGTCTTGTACAATGGATACGGCTCTGCTGACCAGCACCGATACCGATTGCCTGTCCGCCCTTAACATAGCAAACTGAATTTGACTGAGTATACTTAAGAACGATCATAGAAATCATAAGATCTCTCTTAGCTGACTCTGGAAGGTCTGTATTCTTTGTAACTATCTTTCCAAGGAAGTTCTCATCGATAACAGCATTATTTCTGCCCTGCTCAAATGTAACACCGAAAACCTGCTTACGCTCGATTTCCTCTGGAACATAATCAGCATCGATCTTGATAACGGCATAATTGCCCTTCTTCTTGCTCTTTAAGATTTCAAGAGCTTCCGGCTCGTAGCCTGGAGCAATAATACCATCAGAAACCTCATGCTGGATGAGCTTTGCTGTAGCAACGTCACATACATCTGAAAGTGAAATAAAATCACCGAAAGAGCTCATTCTATCAGCGCCTCTTGCTCTAGAATATGCGCATGCAAGTGGTGAAAGCTCTGTATCATCATCTACCCAGTAAATCTTCTTCTCGATTTCTGTAAGAGGAAGGCCTACTGCAGCACCAGCTGGAGAAACATGCTTGAAAGATGTAGCAGCTGGAAGACCAGTAGCCTGCTTTAACTCCTTAACGAGCTGCCAGCCATTGAATGCATCAAGAAGATTGATGTATCCTGGCTTACCATTTAAAACTTCAATAGGAAGATCACTTCCATTTGCCATATATACTCTAGATGGCTTCTGATTTGGATTGCAACCATACTTTAACTGTAATTCGTTCATTTTAATACTTCCTTTCAATGTTCTAGCCTAACATATGTTAAGTGTTATATCTGTTTTCTGATTCGGATTACTTATTCCGAACGCAGATTTCTATCACCGGTTCTGATAATTTACATTTACTGATTCTTATTAAGGATTCTTGTCTCGTACTTTCCTGTAGCAATGTCGATGAATCTTACGAAAAGAGAAACCTTATTATCTTCATTAAGGTTTGTCCAAACAGCGTTTGTGAATTCGTCGATATTTCCTGTGATGTCTACAGGTGTAGGCTCACCCTCATAGCTTGGAAGTGGATTTCCATCGCCCATGTATGTATGAATGAAATGTCCCTGACCAGCCTTAGGGTTGTCATAATCAAAGGTAAAACGAAGACACTCATCAGGATCTCCGTTGTTGCTCTTAAGGATAGACATTGAATACTTGTACTTTCCGTCCTTAACATTCATGATACCTGAGATTCTAGGGGTGTAGTTTGGAGCATCAGGCTCGAACTCTCTGCATCTTAAAGACTCCTCGAAAGTCTGACCAGCCTTCATATTATCATAGATTGTATCTGTCTGATCACCATTTGTTACGATTGTATCATTACCAAGCACTCTAACAGGTGCATAAATGATAAGACTTGGATCCTCAAGCTTGCTCTCATCGAAAGCCTGTGTGCGGATGCCCTCACCGTCTTCAACAAATACTCTGTTTCTTGAATTAACGCTTCTTCCCATGATGAAATATGCTGTAACTGCATACTTTCCATCTGTTGACTTACCGATAACGATACCACGTCCCGGGTAAGCATTTGTGTTAAGTTCTGTGTTCAAACTCTTAATTTCCATGTCAGTTTCCTTTCAAGGTAAAATTTATTTATTTCAACCGTCCTCGCATTCTCCCTAAAAGATGACTCAGATCAGTTTTTTACATATTATATAAGCTGTTTTTATAGCAGCCTGAATATCATAGCCGCTACTCATAGCTATTACCTATGGCTTTTTTTCTTATCTCTTGCATTATCGATCTTTGCTTTCTGGAATTTTCCTATCATAGGCATCATCCATGAATCTGGAATGATTCTTGAGAAAACAAAGAACAGCTTTGGCATCACTCCTGGAACTATGCGGAATTTTCCCTCAAACAGCTTATCAATAGCATACTTTGCAACTCTCTTACTATTTGCACCCGGCATTCCAAAGCTAACCTTTGCGACCTTGTTGAACTCTGTCTTGACAGGCCCAGGGCAAAGCACTGAAATATGAACATTTCTTCCTGAATACTTTATTTCCTGAAAGATAGCCTGTGATAATCTATAAACATAATTTTTTGTCGAATAATAGGTGGCCATCATTGGTCCTGGCATAAAGCCGGCAACCGAAGCCACATTTAAAATAAAGCCATGGTCTCTTCTCTTAAAATCACGAAGAAACAGCTTTGTAAGCATATGAAGAGCAATGACATTAGTTTTTATCATGTTAATGTCGTTATCAAGCCCGTCCATGGAATCTACAGCATAGCTATTACTTCCATCCGGACCATTTCCCGTAACATCATCAAAATAGCCCACACTTCCAAAGCCCGCATTATTGATCAGAACATCAATATTCTGCTCGCAATACTCTTTATAAAGTGCCTTAACTGCATTTTCATCAGTAAGATCAAGGGGATACACCTGAACATTTACTATATTCTTAAGCTGCTCCTTTAGCTCATTAAGACGGTCTTCTCTTCTTGCAACAAGTATAAGATCGAAGCCCCTCTTTGAAAGCTGAATTGCCATGTCGCGTCCAAGTCCCGCACTTGCACCGGTAATAAGCGCCTTCATACTACTACCTCCGTACTCCTTATAATTGTAAAGCCCATACGAAATTATTATAGCATACAGCCGATTATAATACAAATAATTTTTTCTTACAAAATTTCATGCCTAATCACACTTTAAATTATTACATTTGCACATTTGCAATAAAAAGCAGCTACGATCAACAGATCATAGCTGCCTAAAATTTACTTATTAGCTCTTACATCCTTCATTTCTATAAGGTCTGAAGCCGTGTCACCCCTTAGCTTTAACCCTTCCTTCTCATTTATCATGTTGTGGAGCTTTTCTGCAATGCGGTACCAATGCTGCACTCTGTTCTCAAGCTTAAAATAATGCCTAAGATAAAAGCCAAATAATATGATGACAATGAGCATAAGCAGCCCCATAAGAAGAGCCACCTCTGGTATATTAACTACGGCATAATAGACAATGAGCCATATCCCCATAAGGGCCACGCAGGTCATAAGGGTAACAACAAGATGGATCATTCTCTCATGCTGAAGCCAGGCAAGCTTTTTCTCATGCCATTCAAGGAGCTTTTCAGGAGCTACGCCCTCTTTTAAGCCCTCCGCGATGTATTTTTCCTCATCATCGCAGAACTTGATCATATTGATTCCATATACATCACTGCGCTTTGCCATATTACCAGCCTTTCTGCCGCAAAAAACAGCACGCTAATTAGTCCTCATAGCCATTAGGATTGTTCTTCTGCCAGTTCCATGCATCACGGCACATATCCTCAAGACCAAGCTCTGCCTTCCAGCCAAGCTCTAACTCAGCCTTCTTAGGGCTGCAGTAGCACTGAGCGATATCACCAGCACGGCGAGGCTTAATTGAATAAGGAACCTTTACATTATTTACCTTCTCAAAAGCCTTTACCATATCAAGAACTGAATAACCATGTCCTGTACCAAGGTTGCATATGAAACAGCCCGGATTTGTACGAAGCTTATCGATAGCCTTTACATGAGCCTTAGCCAAATCTACAACGTGAAGATAATCTCTTACACCTGTTCCATCTGGAGTGTCATAGTCATTACCGAAAACACCGAGCTCATCACGCTTGCCAACAGCAACCTGAGTGATGAAAGGCATAAGATTGTTTGGTCTCCCCTTAGGATTCTCACCGATTCTTCCTGAAGCATGAGCTCCAACAGGGTTGAAGTAACGAAGAATAACCATATTCCACTCTGGATCAGCCTTCTGAATATCCATTAAGATCTGCTCGAGCATTGACTTTGTCCAGCCATAAGGATTTGTACAAACACCCTTAGGACAGTTCTCTGTGATAGGGATTTCTGCAGGATCTCCATAAACGGTAGCACTAGAAGAAAATACAAAATTCTTTGCTCCGTGCTTTCTCATTACATCAAGTAATACTAAAGTTCCACCAATATTATTGCTATAATACTCCCATGGCTTTTCAACAGACTCTCCAACAGCCTTAAGTGATGCGAAGTTAATTACCTCAGTGATATCATTCTCAGAAAAAATCTTTTCAAGATCCTCTCTATTTCTGATGTCTGCATCATAAGACTTAAAATCCTTACCTGTGATTTCCTTAACTCGCTCTAGCGCCTTTGGTGATGAATTAGTATAATTATCCATTACTACAGCCTCATATCCCCCGTTTAGAAGCTCTACTAATGTATGTGTGCCAATGTAACCTGCGCCTCCTGTAAGTAAAATTGCCATTTTGTTCCCTCCTAAAATATCAAATATATATCGTTTTCTTTATAACAACTTCATTCTAAACTTGAAACTAACAAAAGTCAATGTAGTTATTTATCTTTTACAATGCATTCACAGAATGATATACATAGCTTAATTATTAGTAAGCTTCATATCTCCGTTCTTTATAAAGCCTGCCTTCCTCATTACCTCAGCAATTCCAAGTACAAGCGCACCCGGAAGAAGGAAATGCATTACTACAATTTCAACAAGCACTATAGCAGGTTTCATTCCTGCAGCGGTCATTGTCTGAAACTCTGCAATCTGACCTACAAGACCAGAAGATCCCATACCGGAGCCCACTGGAGAGCTTATCATCTTAAGCACCATAGTTGATAACGGAGCAAGAAGCGCCGAAGAAATGATTGATGGAAGCCATATCTGAGGACGGCGTACAATATTAGGCATCTGAATCATGCTAGTTCCAACGCCCTGAGAAATAAGGCCGCCGAAGCCGTTTTCTCTGTAGCTTGCAACAGCAAAGCCTACCATCTGGCAGCAGCATCCGATTGTAGCTGCGCCGGCAGCAAGACCTGTAATTCCCATTGAAATACCGATTGCTGCAGAGCTGATAGGAAGTGTAAGGAAAATTCCCATAAGTACAGAAACAATTACACCTCCAACAAATGGATGTGCATCAACATTTACATTAACAAGATTACCGAGCCAGGTCATGAACCTTGAAATAGGAGGTCCGATAACAAAGCCCACTACTGAACCAAAAGCGATTGAAACGGTAGGAGTAAGGATTATGTCAAGCTTTGTTCTGCCTGAAATAAGGCTGCCAAGCTCAATAGCTGCAAATGCTGCAACAAAAGCGCCAAGAGGCTCACCCGGCTTACCAAGTGTTATTTCTGTCATACCTGTAACGGCCGGAAAAGCTCCTATCATACCAGCTGTAGCAGCTGAAATAATTACCAAAGGACTGCTCTTATACTTAGCAGCAACACCAACACCGATGCCGGCACCTGTCAGAGTCTTTGCTAGATTAGCAACTGAAACGATATATGTACCAGCTTCACCTCCTACAAGATTACCTATCTGACCCATAATGGTTCCGATGATAAGAGTTGCAAAAAGACCAAGTGCCATTCCAGAAAGACCATCAATAAAAATATGGCTTAAGACCTTTTTTATATTATTCATTCTCTCCTCCTTCACAGCTGTCCAGTCACCTGTTTAGTAGGATGACTTGCAGAGTACTTATCACTTTAACGCTTTTACCTTACCATGCAATTTAATTATTCCTTTGCATAGCACTCACACTTTTACCTTACTAAGTGCATCCTGAAGATAGCCCTGAGAATCCTCTCTGAGTTTAGCCCAGCGTGCATCAACTTCATCAAAATCTATAGGCTTAAAGAGCTCATCCTCGCTCATAGAATCAATTTTCTCTAAAATCATCTCATCCTTGTCATTCTTATTTGCAGCAATGAACTCTTCATCCTCATGGATTCCAACAAGCTCGCCGAGCTTAGACTGAAGATGCCCCTCTACGCCAAGGCTGCCAAGGAGATTCACCATTCTCTCAGGGTACTTCTTATGAGGAACAGTGATGAAATTACGATGGTAAAGAAGAGCAAAAACCGTAGCGTGGAAAGAATTAGTAACTACGTACTTAGCCCCGCGCACAAGTCCGATAAACTCTTCAGGACCGGCCGACGCAAAAGATCCAAGCTCATTATCAAAGGTCTTATCTCTTCTGTTCTGGATAACAGGAAGGCCAAGTCTCCTTGAAAGGGCACCTGCAATACGCACAACGTCCCTATCCTTACCGATTACATGAACTAAAATATAAGGTCCCTTGAACTTCTTATTATAGGCTTCAGGAGTAGTAAAGCCGCTTCTTTCAACCAAAGACTCATAGTCCTCTCTCTCAAGCAGGAAGGTAGGATCGCTCACCACCTTTATAGGCTTATCTGTAAGGCCAGAAAGAAGCTCTGCGGCAGACTGCTCACGAACTGAAATCATATCATAATTTTCAAGATACTTCTTCATGAAATCAGCCTCAGAATCACGTAAAAAGTCAACGCCTATACTAGGTGCATAGGAAATTCTTCGAACAAAGCCCGGCTCTGTCTTTACCTTATCAAAATCAAGGAAATATGCAGGCTTAAGGCCCTTTGTAATATCAGAATTCCATACCTGGTCACTTCCGGTGATCAAAAGGTCATAATCCCTTGGATCATAATTTTCCTTAATTTCATCAAAGCTCTTAAAGGCCATACCTGTATGAAGGGTCTTCTTAATAAATTTCTCGAACTTTTCAGCCTTCTCGTAGGTTGCCCTTCTCTCGTGCTGCTGCTTCATTCTGCGAAGCTTATCATAGGTATTCTGTAATACAGGTGTCTTGAACTTAATTTTCTCACGGTACAAGGTGTACACTTTATCAATGACATCCGGACGATAATTTAAAAGATCTACCTTATGGCCGCATTTAACAAGGTACTCCTGCAGCGCATAGGCCTGCAGAACACAGCCGTAATTATATGCAGAATTAATAGTAATAATTCCTATTCTCATAGTTCCTCCAACAAGAGCTGAAATTACAAAATGCTCTCAAACTTCTTAACAATTCCGTCATTATACTCATCAAACCTTATATGAAGCGGCTTAACCTCGCCCTCCATAAAGCTCTTCATTCCGCCTACAAAGCCCTCCTCATCATTCTTAACAAGGAAGCCGCCGTAGCGCTTTAGGAAATCACCAGAGCCCGGAATGTCTCCTGCAACAATAGGCACATCAAGAGTATCAGCCTCAAGGAGAACAAGACCTAGTGGCTCTCTTTCTGACGGAAGCAGGAAAAGATCACATTTCTTTAAAATCGCATAAGGATTTGAAACTGCTCTAATGATGATAATATTAGATGAAGCAGATGAATCTGCAGCAAGCTGCACTGTCTCATTAAAGATGGCACCATAGCCGCCCATGATGATAAGCTTTACATCCTCGATGCTTCTTCCATACTTTTCCTTATAACTATTCTTAAGCGCCTCGTCACTCTTAAACTGATTGTAAAAACTCTCAAAGGCACGTATAAGCTTGGCATGGCCCTTTTCCTCTGAGAAACGGCCGATTGTTATGAACTTAAGAAGGCTCTTATCCTCAAGGATATCCTTTAATCTCTCCTCAGTTACAGTGCACTTAGTCTCAGCATCAAGCATGACAGGGAGCTCTGCCTTCTCAAGCACACCCTGGTAGAAATGAGCATTCTCAACAACGCTCACTCTGCTCTCAGGCACCTTCAGCTTATCAACAAGAGAATTCTTAACGGCATCAGAAACCGCCGCAACAACATCAAATTCCTTATAAGCACGAAGGAGAGTAGGCATATGCTGATTATTCTTCTCCTTCATTTCATCGCTCATGTCATTATGCGCAAAAATGATCTTTCTAGCAGGGCTATTAAGATACATCATAGTAACGAAAGGCGCATAACCTGTAAAGTGCACGATATCATCAATTCTAACGCCGGCAAACTTCTTTTTCCACTCGCGCTTAAAAATCTTATTAACAGTTGCAACCACTAAACTCCACTGGATGTTCTTACTAAAGTAGAGCTTAAAGCAAAGAGTCTCCCAGAGGCTCTTTTCGGTCATTGCTCCGCTCATAGGAAGAATTCCAACGCTTTCAGGAATGCCTGCTACTCTCATAGGAGTCTTAGACATCTGGCTCTGAAGGAAGCTGAAATAGTAATTGTTCTTATCAGTATCTACGAGATTCGTAAGGTTCATAAGTGAAGTCGTAATACCATTTCTTGAAAGGTTCGAGCAATAAACAAGAATATTCTTCTTGCCATCCTTGCCCGATTTTGCAGAAGGCACATAATAAGCAGTAACCTTCTTATCCTCTATCTTTTCCTTAGGAAGCTGATTATTAATGGCATCAGTCTCATCAATGCCAAGCATCAGCTCCTTCTTTCCTATGCTGACATACTCAGTTGAAGCAGAAGGAAGCACCTTAGGAAGAGGCTTTTTTACATAATTATCATTGAGCACCGCCTCAAGAACATATCTTGGTGAGTTCGGCGAATCATAAGAGCCATACTCAGCAAGGAAATCGGTATCATCATAATCCTTTGGCTTTTTAAGCTCTGCCGCAAGCTCCTCTGCCGTCTTAACTCTTGGGAATGGGAAGGAATCTATGGAAACGTAAAGTCCTCTCTCATCCAGATAATCCTCGTCATCGTAAGTAAAGAGAATAATCTTCTTTCTGCAGTTTGCAAAATCATAGAAAACTGAAGAATAATCTGTAAGAAGCACATCTGCCGCATTTAAAAGATCATAAGTCTCATATTCATCAGTAATAGGCACGATATGCTTATAGTCGCTATAATCAAAGTCTGCCGCTGTAAAAATATGGAACTTAACAAACATCACCTGATTATCATCCATAAGAGAATCAAGCACATGGAAGTAATTCGAGCAGTCATTTCCCTGCTGATTATCCTTTTTGTTAGTAAGAGTTCCACGCCAGGTAGGCATATATACGATAAGCTGCTTATCCGAAAGACCGAGCTGCTTTTTCACCTCAGCACCTCTATCTGCATTAAAGAAAATCGAATTTCTTGGATAGCCGCTCATCAGAGCCTTTCCCTGATAAAGCTTTGTAAGACCGTAGTCCTCAAAGAAACGGTCTCTCATGTAATCATTTGGATAAATAAGGAAATCCGAAATAAGAAAATTATGCTGAACATTTCCTATGGCATAGGCACGGTTCTCTACCTTTCTGCCCATGGCCTTAAACGGAGTTCCATGCCAGGTATTGGTATAGATTTGTCCCTTGCGCTTTATGAACCAGGCTGGGAAAGAGGTATCATTAAAAAGATACTTGCATCTTGCAAGATACTGCTTATACTCCCTGCCTGATGGCTCAATATACTCAGGAATATCTATGCCGTGCTCGGTAAAGATCTTAGTAAAGCGCTCACGCTCTTCTTCCTTAAGAACGAGCACAACGCTATATTTTTCCCCTTTATGAGTATAATTACCAAGGCTGAGCTCCTTTAAAAGGTAAAAGATATTACCAGCAACATCTCCTCCGCCCTTAGACTCAAACAGTATATAATTCTCAAGAAGAGGCTTTTTTAATTCATTAAAATAATAAGCATTATCATTAGCATGCCTTATCTTATTCTTAACCTTGACTGCCTTCTTTTTATATTTCTTAGCTTTATTCCATACAAATTTTAAAGGATTCATATTTTATCCTCCGTATAAGTTAATTACCCTCTGCCTTCTAGCCTCTATGTTTCACTTAAGTTCGTACCATATCTAGAGAGGGCCATAGTGCATTACATCCCTGCTCTAGAGCAAGACTTACGCATAGCAAAAAGCCATTCTTCAAAAAGCACTTTTGCAAAAGGGCATATATAATAATGATACCAAAAATTCTCTTTAAAGTAAATAAAAATCGTAAATTAGTTTAGCGACAAAAAATGGACCGAAACAAATGTTTCGATCCATCAAAGCTGGGCTACAAGGATTCGAACCTTGAAAATGCTGGAATCAGAATCCAGTGCCTTACCATTTGGCGATAGCCCAATAACTATTTGCTTGTTTTCAAGCACGCTGATAATTATATATCATTAGTTTCAAAAAATCAAGTACTTTTTTAAATTTTTTTTGATTTTTTCAAAAAGAGCCGCTGTCCTTACATAGCAGCGGCTCTCAGGCATTTCATAAATCACATCTTCAAACATTTAACTATAGATACCAATCTTTACCACAGCATTTATCACCGCATTTGTCACTGCATTTGTCACTGCATTTATCTCTGCAGTTGTCACTGCAGTTGTCACTTCTTTGCTCCCCTAGCAAACGCTTTTTTTATGTTGGCATCAAGGATTGCATGAAGATACTCATCCTTTATTCTTTCAATAGGTTCTGGCGCCGGACGTGCTGTATAGTAGCCCTGCACAAGGTCACAGCCAAGCTCGACTGCCACCTCAAGCTCTTCCTTTGTCTCAACGCCCTCAGCGATTACCTTAATGTTATTTTTCTTAGAAAAATCAACTGCATTCTTAACAAGCATCCTCTTATTTTCATCCTTGTCAATGCCGCTTATGAGAAAACGGTCGATTTTAATAAGATCCGGCTTGTATCTCAAAAGATTTATGGCATTAGAATAACCAGAGCCATAATCATCTATGGCAAGACCGGCGGCAGTGCCATCTGCACCCTTGACATTCCTTATGCCTTCAAGCTCAGCATCAGATAAATCAGCACCCTCCGTCACTTCAAAGATAATATTTCCGATATAATCCTTGTATTCATTAGAAAGCTTAGCCATCTCTTCACTAGAGATGTGACTGCCCGGAATGGAATTGACAAAAATCTTCTTTCCAAAGAAGCTCGAATTATCTTCAGCGTACCTTTTCAGAACATTTTTAATGGTCGCAGACTCTATGTCCACAAGCCTATTGTACTCCGTTGCTATCTGAATAATTTCAACAGGTGACATATTAATTCCGCTGCCGGTCCTCATAAGAGCCTCATAGGCAAAAATCTCACCGTTCTTTAAATCAACGATAGGCTGGAAGTAATAGGTAAAGAGATTCTTCTCAACAAGGAGATTGAACTCATTATATCTTTCCTTTGAGGTATTGATATTAATAGAAACACCGGTCTTTCTCTTTTTCTTCATGCTGTTAAGCAGCATCTCACCGTTTGCAAGATTCATATAAGTCAAAATTGAATCATTCCAACCAGCTGCAACAACAGTATGCCCGATATTTACCTCAAGCTCATACTTCTTATCTTCTCTTCTGTTGTACTTAGCCAGAACATCTGCAAAAATGGTATCCGAGGTCTCAATAAATTCATCTACGATCACCCTATCATCAACACTTACAACAGCCAAAAAGCTCTCTTCTGTTACTCTTGCAAGCTGCAGCTTACCATTCCCCGATAGCTGAATGGCCTCACCGACAAAGCGAACCATCTTTCCGACATCATCAAATCCATAGGTACTAAGAAGATATTCATAATCCCTTATATTATAGATGCTGACAATAATGCCCCTGCTATGATTATCAGGATTTACAGAAAGGCCGTCAAACCACTCCTCAAGACCTTTTAGATTCATGAGCTCGGTGACCTGATCCACCTTCTTAGAATTATCAACTGTCCTCTTTAGCTTCTTTCTAGATATCTTATTTACAAGATTATTGATAGCAAGATTCAGTATCTTAGTAACACGCACAATAATCGGTGCATTAAGAACGATATCCTTTACCCACATCACGAAAATACCGCACGGCCTAGAGCCGACTGTCATCGCATTGAGCACGACCATCGATTCATCCTCTAGCCACTCATCAAGATATGGCACCATATCAGAAAGATTGAAGTACTTGGCCTTAGACCCCTTCTTTCTTTCAGTATTCTTGGTAGAAAAGAGCAGAAGCTTTTCAGTAAACGGCTCCTTCTCATCATTTATTTCAATATCAGAAATCTCAGAAAGCAGGAAATCATTATTAAGGCTTACATAAGAATCCTCAAAAATTGCCCCAGCCAAAACATTTCCTAGTGAGTTAAGATTTGTGCAATCTATGATATGCTCTGCAACACGAGTGGTACTTTCCTCACTCCAGATCTGCATTTCATTAAGCTCATAGAGCTCTCTTGCTCTTTTTCTATAATCAACTTGGTTAAGATCGTTATATCTGCACGATTCAGATAAAATATACTTATAATACTCAAGAAAAATGCCCGGCTTTAAGGTTCCATCCTTTGCCCCCTGGCAGATTCCAAAAATCTGCTCCGTCAGCATCTCAATGTCCTCTTTACAGGTAGTAAGTCTAGGTCTCCTGTATAAGGTCTCCTGGATTCCATCAAAACCTGTAACCATCACATCCTCTGGCACCCTATAGCCATGCTCCTGCAGTTCATCAATAACTGCAAAAGCCATGGTATCATTCGCGCAGACAAAAATCTCCGGAATAATTCTTCCTGAATCAAAGACCTTCTTCATTACTTCCTTTGTCGGTCCATGCCAATAGTCGCCATATCCTATATTATCTTCGCTGAACGGAATACCAAATTCTCTAAGGACAGCCTTATATGCCTTTAATCTCGTTTCACTAGCTTCATCACCCTTTATGCCCGCAACAAAGAAAGGGTCATGTATCATATAATCATCAAATATCTGACGGAGCATCTTCTTGTATGCCGTCTCATATCGTCTTATTATACAATAACACCCATCTCTTTCACCGTGCACAAGAATGACTGGAACATTCTTTATTTTCGCCGGTTCTATTATTTCATCAATAATGTCCTTATTGTAAAAGCTTTCGTATAGAATAACAAGTGCATCAATAACGTCATAATTGATTGCCTTATAAATTTTTGCTGCACCCTTCGCATATTCATCCATCGTATAAAAATCTTTTACACTATCGAACACTATTATTTTGTACTCAGTGCCCTTCACTTTTTTATACAAATCACTTAGGAATTCTGTTCTATATTCATCCCTAATGACCGTGAGGCACACGCCGATAATCTTTTTATCCCCTAACATTTATCCCCCGTTTTTCTTTTTCATCAACCTCGCAAATCCAACAAAATTTTACATTCGCGCGCACCACCAAATAATACAACTATTATATACCATTTTTATATATTTGTCTAGTTTTTACTTGTTTTTCCGACCATTTTTAGTTAAACGTTTAAGTTACGATTAAATGGCTTAAAAAGACCTTTTTTACAAAAATTTTACCAAATAAAAAAAATACCGGCATCCGAAGATACCGGTATTTGAATAATCAATATCAATCCTTAAAGAACTCATGAACGCCCCACTTAAGGCACTTGTCAAGAGTATCGAACCAGCTTGCTGTGCTCTTTGGTGTTGCTGAACGCATGAAGAAATAAGTTGCTCCATTTGAATAATCCTCACCTGAAAGAGCTCTCTTTACAGCCTTCTTTGTAAGGTCTGAAGCTGTTGCTCTGTAGAAGATACCAGTTGTAACTGGCTGGAACTGACGCTTCTGAAGGATTACACCTTCGATTGTATTAGGGAAGCCCTTAGTATTTACTCTATTGAGAATTACATTTGCTACGAGAATTCTTCCGAATACGTCCTGATCACCTGCTTCACACTCTACGATTCTGTAAAGCATATCAAGTTCATCTGCTGTAACCTCTTTAACAAACTTCTTATTGTACTTAAAGGTAAGACCCTCTGGAACATCATCAGGGATGTCTGTTGTGCCAGCCATCTGAATCATCTTTTCCTTTTCTTCAGCTGATACATATACAGATGAAGTAACATTTCCTGTAATAGAAGCTGTGATTCCTGTAAGAGTCTCTGATACTATTGTATTGATATAATCAGTATCTTCATTTACCTCAACTGCTTCTTCCTCCTCTTCTGAAACCTGGATGGTTGAAGCAAGAGTATTTGCAAGTGAAGCCTTTACTACTGATGATGAAGCTGTTTCTACTACATTCTTTACGCTTGAAACTGTGCTTGTTGCTGCTGATGCAAGAGCCTCGGCACTAAAGGTTGTACCCTCTGACTCAATTTCAACTACACTGCTATCTTCGTTTACGTTTGCATATGAAGGAGTACTGCTAACTCCTAATGAAAAAATAACTGCTGTTGCAAGCATTGTTGCTGCCGCTCTACGTATCATACGGTCCCCCATAATCTGAACTAATACCTTCTTAGTCATTTTTATTTCCTCTTTTCTTTTTTGTTGTTCGACTTTGAAGCTTAGCAGTCTCCCCTCTGCCGCTCCTCAACATTTTTGATTTTCTCTGTAATATTCGTAAAGATTATAACAAAACTATTTTAATTTGTCAAGCATTTTTGCAACTCTTTTGTAACAACTTCGTAATATTTAATGAAACCCTTGCAAATCCAAGGCTTTAAGTATGCGATTTCTTATATTATTTAATCAAATTTCACATTCTACTATTGTAGAATTTTTATGTTCTACAACGGTCTAATTGTTGTGATTTTGTTACAATTATTATCTCGTTTTTTCATATTTATTCGAGTCATAAAAAATTCAATGAGTAATTCCTGCAAACGTAAAATAAAAAAGCGCCGCACAATCCCGCGACGCTTTTTGTATTTATCTTACTATCTTATTTACTTTTAGACTTCACCTTTATAAACTGTCAAAGATGAAAAATACGCAAAATCCGCTTAACCGTCTTGCTTTTCTATAAAATACATTCTAGAGCCAAAATCCGGATAATAGCGGCTCTTTTCAGAAAAACCAACGCCCGCAAAGTTCGGTGAAAGCTGAACTCCTGCGTTCATAAGCGTTTCGCCGAAGGCCGTAACCTCCTCCTTTTCCCCTGCAAGCTTGTAGAATCTTGCAATAGTGCGCTGCATGGCTGAGTCATTTTTTATATGTACCGGAGAAGCTGTATTTACCAGATCTCCAAAGCCCTTTATATTAACGTCTTCTGGAATATTTGCAAAGCTGTAGAGTGTCTGTTCGTCAAGTCCTTTGGCAAAGAAGACATTATTTTGACTATTTGGCACACTAAGTACATGGAGAGTGCCCGCAACTGCCTTGCTCTTATTTTGAGCAACGGTGATGAAACCGTAGTCATTGCCTGAATTTAAATTTCCATCCACCTCTAGCGGTGATATTCTTCTGCCAAAGCTTCCATAAGTTCCTCTCGCAGCAAAGCCACCCCTATAAAGCGTTCCGTATTGGAGCACCTTTCTCCACTTCTTATAAAGAGCAACCTGAGCTTTAACCTTCAAAAACTCCTCCCTGCTTAAATCCACCAGATTCAGCTCGTACCCTAAAACGCCAAAACAGGCCATATTAAAACGAGATTCCAGCGGAGTTTTACGAAGTGTCTGGTGATTAGGCGAGGTTGAAACATGGCTCGTGTAGGTGCTCTGCGGATAGCCATAGCTTAGGCCTGTTTGAATTTCAGCTCTGCAGAGGGCATCGGTATTATCACTTGCCCATATCTGAGGAAAGAACGAAAGTATTCCTAAATCAAAGCGATTTCCACCAGCTGCACAGCCCTCAAATAAGATATCCGGAAATTTTTTAGTCAGATGCTCCATTATCTCATAAAGACCAAGTACATAGCGATGTGAGAATTCCTTCTGGCTCCTTCCTTCTACACCTTTAGAATAATAATCCGTAAATACGCGGTTAAAATCCCACTTCACATAGGCGATGTTCGCAGAAGAAAATACCTTTTCCATGGCAGCCTTAATATAATCTCTCACCTCTTCTTTAGTCAGATCAAGAAGCCTTTGATTTCTGCCTTCAGAATGAGTCTGCCCAGGAATATCCACAGCCCAGTCAGGATGCTTTTTGTAAAGATTACTATTAACATTTACCATCTCAGGCTCTACCCATATTCCAAAATCCATGCCAAGTGCATTGATTTGTTCAGCAAAGCCTTTAAGACCATTCGGGAATTTCTTTAAATTAACCTCCCAGTCTCCGAGACCCTTGGTATCGTCATCTCTTTCACCGAACCATCCGTCATCGCAGACAAAAAGCTCTATTCCTGCCTCTGCTGCCTTTTTAGCAAGGCGAAGAAGCTTACCTTCTGTAATCTTAAAATAAGCCGCCTCCCAGCTATTAAGCAAAATCGGGCGCACCTTCTTCTTGTACTTACCTCTTACTACGTGTTCTCTTACGAAGGTATACATATTATGGCTAAGCGTGGTGAAGCCCTCTGCCGAAAAGGTCATTACTGCCTCCGGAGAATTAAAGCTCTCACCAGGACGCAGAGTCCACTCAAAGCTCTCAGGATTAATTCCAGAAAGGATCCTGGTTCTGCCCTCGCGGTTTACCTCAGCGCTTTCAAGGTGATTTCCGCTGTAAATCAGGTTAAAGCCGAATACCCTGCCGCTCTCCTCTGTGGCTGCCGGTTCACTTACCATAAAGAATGGATTTGCTGCGTTTGAAGAAGTTCCGGTAAAGGAGGAATTAACAAACCTTCCATGATTTAGCTCTATGGTATGCTTTGCCATCTCCCTTGCCCAGGCACCGCCAAAGGTGGTGACATTATAGCCATGCTCCGGCAGATCTAGCTGCAGGCTCATAGCACTCTTAATCACTACCTTATCAGGTGATTTACTAAAACACTTTTTCAATTCTGAAGCTTCTCCTAAAGGCTGTTTTGTCTTCGCAGCACCTCCTGAGGCTTCTTCCTGTAATTCACCCGATACTTCTTCCTTTAGAATAGAGCTTCTCACCTCTTCCTCCCTTGCAGGCGCACCTAGGTAAGTAACCCTCGTAATCCTTGATATAACATCGCACTCTGAAAAGACCTTGTAAAAGATTTCAACCCTAAGGCCTCTATTTTCATCTTCAAAGACGGTCTTAAGATATTCTGAATCATTTCCTTCATTGTAGGAATATGGAAGTGCAAAAGTGCTTTGCTCTTTTAAACCGCTTTCTCTAGAAGCCAGGCCGCCCTCATCCTCTTTATACTTACTTACTCCTAGGACCGGAGCCTCTGCATGTTTAAACTTTAGCTCCATACTGGAGCTTGCATCCGGAAACTCTGCCTCCACTAAAGGCGTGCTTAAATCGCCGTGTCCGTAGCTGCTTACCTCGAGGCACACGCTCTCAAGGCTTATGCTCTCCCCCTGTGCATCATAGACAGTGGAATTGCCCGGCACAAAGGGGCGCTTAAAATCCAGGCACTTTAAATCTCTCGCACTCTTATAGGCAATTTTGCTGCCATAGTAGAGGTGCAAAAGAAGTCCTCCCTGCTTTTTCATGACATAACTGGTATTCTTTGTTTCAATTATAATGTACGGATCTAGGAATTTTATCATATCCTCATCACCTCTCCTTAAATGAAACATGCACCTCACTGGTGCATGTTCAGGCTTATAAGATATTTTGCCTTACTGCTACTTAGCTGCCTTTTTAGCTTCCAGCTCCTTGGTGATTTCTTCCATCTTCTTCTCGTTAAGAATGAACTTCTTTTTGAAGATAAGAATAGCCACTACAAGACCAATGACAGGAATTATGGTCATTGTCATTCTAAGGCCTGTCTTAGCTGAATCAGAAACTTTAAGCGAGAAATCAACAAGTTTATCAGCCTCGGTTGTTTCTGCATTACTAAGCTTATTAATAGATAAGCACATTGCTGCAACGAAGGCTGCAACGCCTGAGGCAAGCTTAACCACGAAGGTCTGCATAGAGAAAATAACAGACTCATCTCTTCTGCCATTCTTTAACTCACCGTAATCAACCGTATTGGCAAGAAAAACAGTGGTTAAAACCTGTAGAACACCATTAGCTGCAAAGATGAAGAAGCCTGGAACAAAAAGAATATATACATTATCCATTCCTGTAAAAGCAATGGCCAAAAGCACTGCATAACCTATAACAGCAGAGAAAAGCGTAATGTAGAAAATCTTAACATTAGAAAACTTCTTTCTAAGCAGCGGATAAACAATCATCATCGAAAGAATCTGGATTGCACCGCCGAACATGTTAAATATAGTATAGCTATTGTACCAGCTCGTTCCACCAAAATCATACTTGAAGAAATATATAACAAGGTTTGAAGTTATGTAAACCGAACAGTTAATCAAAACTATAGCTATAACAGTAACTACAGCCTGGTCATTCTTCAAAAGTGCTGAAAACATCTTCCCAACGGTAGCTGACTCAACATTTACAGTTGACTTTTCCTTGATCGTAATGCAGGCAACGGTTTCAAAAATAACAAACAGCACTGCAATGATAAGAGCATACCACTTAAAACCTATTCTCTCATACTTTGAGATTGCATGCACTATACTCATTGTAAAGATGGTAACAAGAGCAGAACCAACACCTGCGCAGGTTCTTGCAAGAGTTGTAAGTCCCTCACGTTCTCTTCCGCCCTTTGTAAATGCCGGTATCATCGACCAATACGGAATGTCCATAATTGTATAAGTAACTCCCCAAAGAATGTAGGTAACAGAGGCGTAAGCTAAAAGCCCTGCTCCATCAAGCTTTGGCGGTGCCGCAAACATAATGAATAAAATAATCGCATTCGTTATGGTACCAATAAACAGCCAAGGTCTGAACTTTCCCCACCTGGTACGGGTCTTTGCAACCACAATACCCATGATAGGATCATTAAAAGCATCAAACACTCTCGCTACAAGGAGCAGTACACCCATAGCCGCCGCGCTTACTCCTAAAACATCCTGGAAATAATACAGTACATAGCTTGCCGAAAGCATGTACACCATATCCTTACCGACAGCCGCAAGACCATAGGCGGTCTTCTCCTCACTGGTAAGCCTTACTTCTTTATCTTCCATACGTAAACCCTCCATTTACCTATACTAGCCTGGTTTATTCATATCTTACCTATGCTAGCCTGGTTTATTCAAGTCTTAACCTATGCTTTGCCTGGTTTATTCAAGTCTTACCCATGCTAGCCTGGTTTAAATCACAAACCATACTTCCTAACCCTAAAGCAGCATAATAACCAATATATTATAATTCCTATTTAGAAACTGTGAAGCTAAGAGTAACCTCTCCTGCCTGTTCGCTTCTTATAATAAGCTCTGCCTCTCCTTCTACACCTGTAGTCTTGATGTAAGTTCCACCAACGCCGCCGCTAAGAGAAATAACTTTAGGTCCAATTATTTCAGCAGCACCATTTTTGCTATTAAGCTCAAGAGTAACCGGATCATTAAAGAAAGGAAGCACATTTCCATTATCATCAACCACCTGAATCCTAACTGCAGCCACATCGTAAGATGTAGGAGTAAGGTCTGAAAGCTCAGCAGCAGCATTATCCGTAAATTCACTGCCAGAGAGCTTAACGTCATGAAGCACCTCTTTATCAGAATTAGCTGTAAGGAAAACCGACCTCATAGGAGCCTTGTAAATAGTCTTAACAACCTCGCCGTCCTTAACAGCTTCGAACTTGTAGGTGGTAGACTTACCGCCCCAGTCTCCGACGTACTTGGTATAAAGGTCTGTCGCATCCTGCATCTTCATATGATATACAGCCATCAGCCTTGCCGCCTTAGCCTTAATGTCCACCGGAAGATCATTCATGCCGTGCTGACTTACATACTTGAAGATTTCCTTCAAAAGATCAGACTGCTTCTTGCTAAAGCCCTCATTGGTAATCAGCTGATCTCCGATATAATCATCAATCACGATAGGACCATGAGGCATATTTGAAAATTCAGTATCATAGCCGTAATATTCCTTAAGGAATAAATCATTCTTGTACATACGAACACTATCAGCATTGGTGAAAATGTAGATAATGCCCCTTGTGCTAGCCGGGTGCTCGCCGATATCCATGCTGGAAGAAACTTCAAGCACTGGATGATCCTCGCCCTGACTCTCATAAAGATAAGAAGCAAGCTTCTTGTTTCTGAAGATGTCCATTACACCATGGTAGCAGATCTTATCACCGCTTCCAAAGTCCTTGTGGGTATTGTAATCGAACATGCACCAGCCGAAGCAGCCTGAAATATCCTCCTGCCCATACATATCATTGATGACCCTTGCATGGCGAATTGCCTGATTGCGGCGCTGCTCCTCATCATCAAAGGACTTAACCGGATACATATGTCCGTTATGCTCGGTAATCAAATATGGCTTGTCCATCCTGGAGGTAATGTTTCTCTTTGGCTCAACGCCTGCATTATAGCCGCAGTGTGAGAAATCATTGTAGGTGTAGACATCCTCAAGAAGATGGCTCTTTCTAAAGGCACGAACACCGCCCGTCTGGCGCGATGGATCAAGGTCATGTGCCGCCTTATTCGTTCTTCTGTAGAAGGCGTCATCGTCAGGTGATTCATTAATTCGAACTCCCCAAAGAATAATTGAAGGATGGTTCCTGTACTGAAGCACCATCTCCCTGGTATTTGTAACAGCCTGATCCTTCCAGGCTTCATCACCAATATGCTGCCAGCCCGGCATCTCTGTAAATACAAGGAGTCCTAGTTCATCGCATCTATCAATAAAATACTGAGACTGAGGGTAATGTGAGGTACGAACCGCATTAACACACAGCTCCTTCTTTAAAATATCAGCATCTCTTTTCTGCATGGAAGCCGGCATAGCATAGCCAACATAAGCATAGCTCTGATGCCTGTTGAGACCGCGGATCTTCACCTTGCGGCCATTCAGATAGAAGCCGTCCTTAAGGAACATGGCCTCACGGAAGCCTATGGTATTGATAAGCTCATCAATAGGCTTTTCCAAAACCAGCTCAGTCTTAATCTCGTAAAGATTAGGATCTTCAATGTCCCAGAGCTTAATGCCTTCAATCTTATACTTAAAGGTCATGCTAGAAGAACTAACTTCAGCCTCGCCAAGCTTCTTCCACTCGCCTGCTCCTTTGCCGCTATTTACGTTCTTCTTAAAGCGAATATACTGCACAAGTTTCGCATTTAGCGGCATCTCTGAAAGTTCTACGCTGCTCTTTAAAAAGGCATAAACCTTTCCTGCTCTATTCTTAATTTTGATTTTTGCAAGATCTCCTACAGCACCCTCAAGCTCAGGATTAAAAGCCGGCTCTTCAAGCCCTGAATCATCAACGCTATCATCCTCGCCGAATACCTCCTCGTACTTAAGAGGCACCATATCAAAGGTCGCACGATTAAAAACGTCCTTGATATAGACCTTAGACCTTACATCTAGATAAACGTCTCTGTAAATTCCGCCGTAGGTGAGATAATCAATAACAAAGCCAAATGGCGGATAATTCTGGCTCTCCTCTGTATTTACCTTTAAAGCAACTACATTATCCGCCCCATAATTAACCAGATTCGTAATGTCTATGGTAAAGGCAGTGTATCCGGAGTGATGCGAGCCCGCTTCCTTTCCGTTTATGAAAACTGTTACATCATGCCCTACTCCGTCAAAGGTAAGAAGAAGTCTTTCTCCCTTATAGGAAGCCGGAATACGAAGCTCTCTTCTATAGGCGCATATCATCTGGTAATCCGCCTCATTAAAATAGTGAAGAGGAAGATCCTTTACATTATGTGGAACTCTTACTGTCTGCATGGAAGATGCATCATAATCTACCCCCATCATCTCCTTAGAAAATCCCGGTGAGAATTTCCAATCATCATTTAAATATACTCTTGTATTCATCCCTTACATCCCTTTCTTTATACTATCATGAATTTCCGAAAGCCTAAACTTTCTATGAACAGCCATACCTTATGTTAACCAAAAGATGTGAAAAAACCTTGATAGTAGCAAAATTATTACTATAATTTTAACATATTCCGGGATTTAAATCAATTAATGCAATATGCGTAATTGTATTATTTATATAAATTTAGTATAAATACATTAATACACGATACTTATGGATACCGCTTATATCAGCGAATTCGTTTTCGTAAGAGAGTTTTAAATTCTAAACTTTCAGTCATAAAGAAACACGGGCCCCCCCCGCTTTAAAAATCCACATAAAAAAAAGGAAACCTCAAAATCCGGTTTCCTTTTTGTAAATTCATATGAGTTTTTCGCTTCAATAGCTTTAAATTAATTACTGAGCCTGCCCTACAGCCTTTTCAAGTTTCTCGATACCTACCTGGATTCTACGGAGAGATTCATCCTTTCCGAGAATTTCCATGATTTCATAAGCACCGCCTGGTGTCATCTGCTTTCCTGAAACTGCAGTTCTAAGTGGCCATAAAGCCATACCATTCTTAATTTCCTTTTCAGCAATATAAGCTGTAACAAGCTCTGTGATAGCAGGAATTGAATAATCCTCCTGAGCCTTGAGACGCGGAAGAAGTTCCTTTAACACCTGAAGAGAATTCTCTGAATTAGTCTTCATCTTCTTGTGAGTATACATAGCTACATCATACTCTGGAAGCTCATCAAAGAAGTCGATAAGAGGCGCAATGTCCGGGAATACTTCAATTCTTGTCTTAACAAGCATTGCAATCTTATTATAATCAAGAGGCTTCTTTACAACCTCTTTTACGTATGGCACTGCTCTTTCAAGGTACTTATCTTCAGCCATGGCCTTGATATATTCGCCGTCCATCCAGCGAAGCTTTACCATGTCGAAAACAGCTGGTGACTTTGAAATATGATGATAATCGAATTCCTTTACAAGTTCTTCAAGTGAGAAGATTTCCTGATTGCCTTCCGGACTCCAGCCAAGAAGTGCAACAAAATTAACAACAGCCTCTTCTACAAAGCCCTGCTCAATAAGGTCTTCGAAAGAAGAATGACCTGAACGCTTTGAAAGCTTCTGATGCTCCTCGTTTGTGATAAGTGGGCAGTGAATGTACACTGGCTCTTTCCAGCCAAAGGCATCATAAAGAAGAGTATACTTAGGTGTTGATGAAAGATACTCATTACCACGAACAACGTGTGTAATTCCCATAAGATGGTCATCAATAACGTTTGCGAAGTTATAGGTCGGGTAACCATCTGACTTGATAAGAATCTGATCATCAAGCTCTTCATTATTAACAGTGATATCGCCATAAATAACGTCATGGAAGGTAGTTGTACCCTCTCTTGGAACATTCTGTCTGATTACAAAAGGCTTTCCTGCAGCAAGATTTGCCTCGATTTCAGCCTTTGAAAGGTAGAGACAGTGCTTATCATACTTAGTAATCTCTGTCTTTTCGCCGCTCTCTGAATACTCCACTTCCTTAAGGCTCTCTAAACGCTCCTTGGTGCAGAAGCAGTAATAAGCTGCACCTTTTTCAATGAGCTGCTTAGCGTAATCCATGTAAAGGCCGCTCTTAACACGCTCAGACTGAACATAAGGGCCATTTCCCTTGTCCTTATCCGGACCTTCGTCATGAACAAGGCCAGTCTCCTTAAGGGTGCGGTAGATGATGTCTACTGCGCCTTCAACGTATCTTTCCTGGTCTGTATCCTCTATTCTTAAAAGAAAATCTCCGCCCTCATGCTTAGCAATAAGATAAGCATAAAGCGCTGTACGAAGATTTCCAACATGCATTCTTCCTGTTGGTGATGGTGCATATCTTGTGCGAATTTTACTCATTTCATTCCTCCTGAATTCTTATGGATTTAAGGTTATAACCATCTAGCCCAAAACCATTTCTCTACAACCCCCGATTATAGCACAATGGATTTTTTATTTCAATATAAAACTTTATAAAACGATTCATAAAGAATAATCCTTTTTCTTCAGCCGAGCATTGATTTTGTACTTTCGAATCTTGACCTAGTAATCAAAATTTTGTCTTAAGTATGCCAATAAAAAAGCCCGGGCTCTTAAAAGCCCGGGCTTAAAATTTAAATTATGATAAAACAACCGTTCCAAGTACGTTCTTGCTCTTTGACGAAAGGTAGATAAGCTCCTGCGCAAATCTATACTTTGAAGTTGCACCCTCCTGCTCAAGAAGGATTATGGCATCTGCTTCTGAAAGCGCCTTAATTGCTGCTGGATCTGCATCTACAGCTTCACCGCTAGTAACCTTGATATGCTTTTCGGCTGCTTTCTTTTCAAGTTCTGAAATGAGGTTCTTTTCTGACTTTGTAAGTTTTGTTGTAGCAACGAATACATTTCCTACACCGTTACTTTCTGCCTCGGCAATGAGTGCTGAAATAGTTTTTCCCTGCTTTAGAACACTCATGCACTTATAACGAAGCTTTAATATCGGTGCTCTAAGGAAGCTATCAAAGCGGTTTCCATTTATGCAAACAAGTGGTGTAAGGTCTGCATAGTCAAGTGGTTCGTAGGCACTTGAAAGCTTTCTGCCGTATAAATACTTAAATCCGATGACAAAGACCATCAGGATGATGCCCGCTAAAACACTTAAAAGCTTAAACTTCTTAAGTGTGCTAGCCTTTGCTGCAGCAACGGCACCTGCCTTTGCTGAGTCTGAGAAAGATGCTCCGTATTTTGTATAAGCCTTCTTTTTGCTGCCATCTGCTGCAGTATACTTTACATCCTCTTTAATTTCATTATCGTAAATACCTGTAATGCCATAGTTTTCTGAAAGAATGCCGGCTACAAGTTCTATAACATATTCCGACTGAGCTGATGTAAGAGAGTTCATTGAAGAATTAATAGCATTTGTAGTATTATTTATCTGGTTCTGAAGGTCTATCTGGTACTTCTGAACATCTGTATTAGGCGCTGTAAAAGCATCTTCACTTAATAGCTCTACAGAATACTTTCCGTAAGAAGCTGAAATATCACTTACAAGTGCATTCACACGGGCTGTAACTGCATCTTCTATCTTTCTGCAGAATTCTTCACTTCCACCGATGATTGTAACCTCTACGATACCTGTTGAAGAAGCTGAAGCATCTACACTGGTCTTTACAAGATCTGCTATGTACTCTGACTTTGTACCTACCGCTTCTGCAGCTGCATCAAAAATTTCATCTGAGTTAAGTCTTGACTGATACTGAATTAAAACATTTTTTACAATGCCTGAAACATCACCGCCGTCTTCCCCCTGCTCTGGAGTAACCTTATATCTAGCCTTCACATGAACTACCGCTGAATAATTAAGGTTTGTAATAACAGAATTTGCTGCATACTCTTTTGCCTTGTAGTTATTCTTCTGAAGATTAGCTACATTATCAGCAATTCCAATAAACTTATTTCTATCACCTGTTTCAAATTCATAACCAGGATACTTATCATCTGAAGTCCTTTTAGCCGCAAACTTTTCTCCAAGCTTTGAACCAATAATCGTGATTATTAGAACTCCTGCCACAAATAAAATGATATGTAAAATAGCGTACCAGCACATATCATCAAGGCGAAGCACCTTGCCATTAGTATTTCTATTTTCAAAACTATTCTTCATTTTCCAATACCTTCCAAACATTATTCAAAACTAACTGCATCATACTCACGAACAAGATCTGCGCATGACAAAGGATTCTTAAAAAGGTTAATATCTATATTCCTAAGCCACATTTCATCAACTCTTGCAGTATGAATAAACAGCCAGCATAAAGCTAATATGCAAAGAGCAAAGGCTGCAATGCAGAAGAATTTATACAGAACATATCTTCTATCCTGTAATAGCCCGGAATTTACACTCATCTGAGCACTTCCGCTAGCATTTATACCATCATTCACACCTTTACTCATATCTGTCTTCATCGCCATGCAAATACAAAGAAGCATTACCGAAACTCTAAAGAAACGGTTGAAGTTATCATTCAAAAGAGTAAAATTAATAAGTGCAAAATTTAATATTAAAACTCTCTTTATCTGATCAATATCCGCATTGATTTCACCGTTTAGCTTAAACCATACCAGAACTATCACCAGCATTATGATATAAACCAGCATATACTTTGCCCAGGCGTTCCAGTCAAATGCGAACCCATTCAATATATAATTACTTAGTGCCCCTCTGAACTTTCCCAAAAACTCTGCTATAGGCTTATTAAAGTTAAAAATCAAAAAGCAGCCAGCTATATAGCCTAAGGTAACCGTACCAGCAAGAAGATTATAGAGCTTTTTATTTCTAATAATTAAAAGCATAAAAATGAGATACGGCGTTATGGCATAGTGAAAAGGAATTGCGCATAAAAGTAAAACAAACGCCGCTATCAAGTCGCCCCTCTTTCTATTTCTTTTTACCATAAAGGATATCGCAAGCATTACAAAGGATATAGCCATATAATTTCTTAACTGTATAGGGTCTAGCAAATAGGGATAAAATACATAAAGAATGGCATATTTCCAGTAAGCTGCCCCCATTTTCCTAACAGCTATAAATTGCATAAACATACAAATAAATAAAAAGGCCGCCCTATAAAACTCAAATGAAACTCCGAAAAATAAGCCTAGCTTCAACGAATAAAAGAACCCAATTTCATAGCCTAGCTCCTTATGCGAAGTTAAGTTCGGTGTTTGAATTTCATACATCCATTTATAACCCGTAAAATCATTGGTATCAAAGTGCATTGCCGCAAATAGCCAAAGGCATATTAAAAGAAGGAAATCAAAAAGCGTACTTAACCTTACTACCCTGGTATTTCCTATCATTAATGTAAGCTCATCAGAGCCATCCGTTCCTTTGTCTAGCCGGATATATTCTCTGGGGAGCCTGCTTATTGCAGCTACATTAAAATCTGCAGTATTTTTCAATTTAAACTCCTAATTAATCGCAATACAGCCTCGTAAAATTACGAGGCTGTAATTATCATTTTATTATAAAAACATCATGGCATTTCTATTTTTAATACATCTCTATTTCAATTACATCGATATTTTTACTATATCTCAGTTATCAATACATCAGTACAATATCTTAAATAGAAAAGACAAGAAATACTACTCTACAGTAACACTCTTTGCAAGGTTACGAGGCTTATCTACATCAAGACCCTTAGCTACAGAGATGTAGTAACCAAGAAGCTGAAGCGGAACTACTGCAAGACTTGCTGCAAAGCACTCTGCTGTCTTTGGAATATAAGCTGTAAAGTCAGCTGTATCCTCAACGCTGTAATTACCATAGCTTGTAAGACCCATAAGGTAAGCACCACGGCTCTTAACCTCTACCATGTTGCTGCGTGTCTTCTCGAAAAGAGCGTTCTGAGTAAGAACACCGATTACAAGAGTTCCATTCTCGATAAGACTGATGGTACCATGCTTTAGCTCACCAGCAGCATAAGCTTCCGAATGAATATAGCTGATTTCCTTGCACTTAAGGCTACCCTCAAGGCTGATAGCATAGTCAATGCCGCGGCCAATGAAGAAAATATCCTGAGCATTTGCAAACTTAGCTGCAAACCACTGAATTCTTTCTTTATCCTCAAGGATCTTAGCGATCTTGTCTGGAAGAGCTGTAAGCTCAGTAACTAAATTATCATAGAAATATACATTTTCCTCTGGAATGAGAGACTTTTCTTCCTTCTTTGCTTTCTTTGACTTCTTTGCAAGCTTCTCATCTGCACTGCCTGAATTATTAGCAATCTGCTCTTCAAGCTCCTTAGCGCCGCAGTCTGCACAGCTGCCCTCATTAACAGTTCCCTTAACAAGGCCGAACTTCATTGCAAGAATGTACATAGCAATAAGCTGAGCGCTATATGCCTTTGTTGTAGCAACAGCAATCTCAGGACCAGCATAGGTATACATAACGTGATCTGCCTCACGTGCAATGCTAGAGCCGATAACATTAACAACTGCAAGAGTTTTAACACCCATTTCCTTTGAAAGACGAAGAGCTGCAAGAGAATCTGCAGTTTCACCTGACTGAGAAATAATAACAACTAAAGAATTCTTTGAAAGTCTTGGATTTCTGTAACGGAACTCTGATGCGATATCAATCTCAACAGGGATATGAACCATATCCTCAATTACATACTTACCAACAACGCCTACATGATAAGCTGAACCGCAGGCAACAACATAAACTCTCTCAAAGCCCTTAATTTCCTCATCTGTAAGGCCTGTCTCTGATAAATCGATCTTGCTATCCTTAAGATAAGCATTGATAGTATCCTTAACTGCCTTTGGCTGCTCATGGATTTCCTTCATCATGAAATGAGGGAAGCCACCCTTTTCTGCAGCTTCTGCATCCCACTTGATTTCAACAAGCGGCTTTTCGATAACTTCCTTATCGATGTTATAGAAAGTGATATTTTCAGCATCAAGACGCGCAATTTCCATATTATCAATGTAATAAACCTGTCTTGTCTCTGAAAGAATTGCTGGTACGTCTGATGCGATAAGAGAACCATTGTCGCTCTTACCAACAATTAATGGAGAATCCTTTCTTGCTGCATAGATGCACTCAGGATGATCCTTGAACATAATGCCGAAAGCATATGAACCACGGATTCTGAGCATTGCATGAGCAATAGCTGCTACAGGATCTCCGCCTTCTTTTCCTAAATAATAATCAACGAGGTTTGCTGCAACCTCTGTATCTGTCTGTGAATGGAAGGTATAACCCTTCTTAGCAAGCTTTTCCTTAAGCTGTGCATAGTTCTCAATGATACCATTATGAACAAGAGTAACCTCACCGCTGTTACTAACATGAGGATGCGCATTATTCTCTGATGGCTCACCATGAGTTGCCCATCTGGTATGACCAATTCCGCTTGAACCAGGAACTGACTTTCCGCCGTCTGTCTTTTCAGAAAGACCCTTAAGACGTCCCTTTGCCTTTACGACCTCGATTTCCCCATTCTTGTCATTTCTAACAGCAATACCAGCTGAATCATAGCCTCTATATTCAAGCTTTGAAAGCCCCTCTAAAAGTATTGGGGCTGCCGGCTTATGACCAAAATAACCTACAATTCCACACATAATTCTAATTTTCCTTCCTTTATGTTTTTCTTTTTGTTACAGCTTTTTCTGCAAGCATCCCTCAAAAATGTATCTAAGTGCTTTACTTTTCTACTTTTTATAGAAATCTGCTTAAAAATCTAAACAATTCTTCGTATTCTTATTATAAATATGTACGAAAACGTTTACCAATTTTAGATTATACCATATAAAACTGTTTTTTCAAGTGCCATTTTTGTATACAAAAAATTAAAAAGCTATATTTTCCCCAAAATAACAGCAACCGCAAAGGAAACTGCGTAATTTAATCCGTCATGATAAAAGCCTCTGTCAAATAAAAGTGCAAGCTTATGAGAAAAATCCTTCCTATATTGAACGACTTCCTTAAGAATCAGCCTGTTCATTCTTGGAATTTCCTTTCCATAGGTCTTTAGAACATTTTTGCACATGTACTGTCTTCTGTGATCTGGCTTATTAAAGAAATACTTTGCCCTTATGCCGAGCATTGAAATAAAGGTTCTTTTATCTCCCATTACATTGGTGCCATGCTGCCTATATAAGAAAAATGCTCTCTTATCAAAAATGGCAGTACCGCCAAGTGCAAGGCAGGCTGTAACAGTAAACCAGTCAAACATTATAAAGGTATCAGGACTTACCATTTTAAGCTTGTCCATAAGAGCCTTATTCATAACGCAGGCACAGCCCTGACATTTATTGTGTACAACTGTAGAATAAAGGTCTGTATAATGAAGATATTTAACAGGATCCTTAGTATCCACGTTCTCGCGGTAAATTTCCTTTAGGTCCTCATCTACGGTAATCGGATTGCAATAATACACAACCGGCTTTTCCTTTTCATAGCTCCCACCCCTACTGTCATAGCCCAAAACAATATCGGAATGATTGCTTATTTGTTCTACCGCTGTAGAAATTTTGTTAGATAGCCAGACATCATCCTGATCAGAAAAGGCATAATAATCACTTTCAGGAGCAAGCCTTATCAGCCTCATGAAATTACTCCAGGCTCCAGACTGAAGCTCCTTATCAAGCTTTGGATTTACTGCCCTTTTCTCATTTTTATCTCTTACAGAATACACTAAGCCGTATTTTCCCTTATACTCCTTTAAAATATCAAGGGTTCCATCACTTGACCCATCATCTGAAACAAAAACCTTGATATTTATGTCCGCATCCTGGGCATAAATGCTATCAAGCTGCTCTCTTAGGTACTTCTCGCCGTTATAGGTGGCAAGAAGCACTGTTATAGTTTTATCATTATTTATACTTACCATTTATCTGTATTTACCCCAGTATATTACTATTTCAATTGTTCTTTTACTCTAGTTCTTCACCATTTTCACTGATTGTAACTAATTAATTTATTTATTAATTAATTAATTACTCTATTTCTTTGCTGTTTCCACTAATTGTAATTAATTTTTTTATTCTATATCTTTACTGTTTCCACTAATTGTAATTAATTTTTTTATTCTATATCTTTACTGTTTCCACTGTATATTATAAAGGTTACAGCGACATCTATTTTGGATTACTACTGATATCGCCGCCCTCAACGCCCTCAGTACTCTCTTTTTCAAACAATATCTTTACAGTTGCAAGCATAATCATGAGATCTTGAATTATGCTAGGCTTTGCGATATACATCAAATCCATCAAAAGTTTATCATAAGGAGTTGTATTGTATTTACCGTAAACCTGCGCATAGCCTGTAAGTCCTGCCTTTACCTGAAGGCGGAGGCTAAATTCAGGAAGCTCCTTTTCATACTGGGCAGCAATCTCCGGGCGCTCTGGTCTTGGACCTACAACAGACATCTCCCCCTTTAAAATATTAAAGAGCTGAGGCAGCTCGTCAATTCTCACCTTGCGGATGAACTTACCTACCTTTGTAAGTCTTGGATCATCCTCACCGGATGAGAGAACTGCACCGCTATACTTTTCAGCATCCATTTTCATGCTGCGAAATTTCAATATCTTAAACTCCTTGCCGTCCTTAGTAAGGCGCACCTGCTTATAAAAAGCTGAGCCGCCGTCCGATGCCTTAATGGCTATGGCTGTTATGATAAGAACAGGAGAAGTAACGATTATTCCAAGAAGTGATACGAAAATATCAAAAACCCTCTTTACAATAATGTACTCAGGAATAGGACTATATCTGCCAAGCTTCATAACCGGAAGGTGAAGCAGATGCATGTTTTCAGCACCTGACATAAGCACATCACCTACTCTTGGAATGACAAATACCGAAACATCCTTTTCTACACAGTATTTAATAATTACATTTCTGTCATGGCTGTGAATTCCGCAAAGGAAAACATTCTCAGCCTCTCCAAGGCATTCTTCAATGTCGTTTAATGCCTCATTTATTTCTACGCTTTTAATAACCTTGTAACGATTATCAAGCTCATAGCGCTCCATGAGCTCTTCTATGTCGTGACGCATATCGCACACAAGCACTGTCTTTTTAGGTTTATTCACCACAAAATACAGCCTGTAGACCTCCAGCACCCATATGACGCCGACGCCGAACTGCACAAGACACATCACCAGAAGCGGCACCGGCGTTGGAATGGTTCTAACTAGCAGTATAAATACCACGTACATTACAGCATTGGTAACTAAAATCGAAACTGCCTGGCTATAAATAAGCCCGCTTATGCTGCTTATCGATATCTTAAAGCCCGAATACAAATGGCAAAAAAGAGCAAACAGACCAAAATAAAGAGCTATGATCATGTAATTACCTATCCTAAAAAACGGAAAATAGACCAGCTTAAGATAGTAATTAAACCATACATAGCCAAACACCGCCGTCATCGCCCCCACTTCAACAAGGTCCACGATGTGCATTAGTACGGTGTGCATCATGTGATTTTTGCGCTTTGCCTTTAGCTTATCATTCATTAAAAACATTAAAATCAGTTCCTTTTCAACAGCTTTTTTAATTTTGAAAAAACATAGGTCAATGAACTCATGAAGAAATCATCCTTTAATATAACTAACACAGTAAAATAAATAACTGCACCTACTGCCACCTGAATAAGTGTACCTAAAATTCCGCCAACAACTCCGCCCAGGTAAAAAACAGCTCCAAACATGAGTCCCGCTGCCACAAGCTTTTTCCAGAGCCTCTTTGCAAAACCTGATACAAAAACATAGTCTCTGCACAGGTAAAGAGTTATGCCGCTGATAATCAGCTCAGCCGCGCAAGAAGCCACAGCTGCTCCCACAGCTCCCCAAAGCCTTATTAAAATCATATTTAAAATAAAATTACAAGCCGCTCCTATGGCTATGGCCATGGTGCTCTGATTCTGCCTGCCAGATGGCATAAGAATAAGCGACTCAAGAATATTACTAAAGCATATTATAAAAAGCAGAGGGCAGAAAAAATAAATAATGAGCGTAGTCCTTTCATACCCCTCGCCAAAGAACCATGGAACAAACCCGCGGGCCACTCCTGCAAGTCCAAGCATGAAGGGCAGGGCAATCAGAAACATCGCATCAAAGGCAGTCCAGAGCCTATCTCTTATCTCCTTATCCTCATCTTTTTCAAAAAGATAGGACATTCTAGGAGCCAGCACACCTGTTAATGCAAACATTACCGTCTCTAGAAGCCTTATTATTCTATCAGCCTGCTCATAAAAACCATTTTCCTCTTCGCTCTTTGTAATAATGCCAAGCATTGTCTTATCCATCATAAGATAGACAGAACCTGCAATGGAAGGCAGAAAATATATAAAGGTATAGCGAAGATGCCTTAAAGGTTTAAGCTTTCCCGTGACCTTTAAACCTTCTGGAAATACCTTCTTTAAATTAAACCACATCGAAAGATTTCCCAAAAGGATTGTTACTGCATATAGCAAAATATAGAGCCAGGTGTCTTCCTTATCCTTAATAAGAAGGAAGATAAGAGCTGCTCCCACAAGCTTTACTGCACTATCCTTTCTAACTATATAGCCATACATTTCAAAGCCCTGAAAGAGCCAGGAAATATCAAAAGCTGCCGAAACAATGTGCACAGATAAGATAATATAGTATAACTTATAGGAAGGAGCTATTAAGATCCAAAGCCCCCAAAGAAAAAGTGAAGCCGTAGAAGTCATAAGGCTTAAGGCTTCTATTTCCCAAAAATTCTTAAGACTTAGGCTTTTATCATCCCTGGACCTTGCAATTTCCCTCATTCCATAGGTAGCAGTACCAAGTGTTGCAAATAATACAAAATACGTAACTATGGAAAAGGTGTAGCTTACCACGCCGTTTCCATCAGGTTCTAGAACTCTTGAAAGATAAGGCGTAGTTATTAAAGGAAGAATTACCTTTAATAGCTGATAGATCATGCTATATAGATAATTCTTCTTTACACTTTGTTTTTCATTCATCAGTATGCCCTAAAGCCTTCATTTAAGCAGGCTTTTATAAATTGAAATCACTTTCTTTAGCACTTGTTTAATATCATATTTCTGCACCCATTTCTGGTTAAAGGCTCCCATTTCAGAAATATCCTCAGGATTATCATAAAAATGCTCAATCTTCTCTGCAAAAGCGACAGGCATAAGCATTTCATCAGCCTTTAATCTAAAGCCGCCGCTGCCATTTATGATCAGCTCGTTGCACCCTCTGATATCCCTGCAGATTACTGGAAGTTCTGCTGACATCGCCTCCATTACAGCAACCGGAAGTCCCTCCTGGAAAGACGGGAAAAGAAATACATCTGATGCAAGAAGCCACAAAGCAACATCTCTTCTATAGCCGGTAAACTTAACATTTCTCTTTAAATCCAGACTATCTACAAGAGCCTCTAGTTCTTTTCTATTTGCTCCGTCACCAATAAGGTAATAGCATATTTTCCTGCTCTTTCCCTTATCAGCTACATCATTTTTAGCAATGTCCACAGCCTTAATGGCAGTTTCAAAGTTCTTTCTATCTATGAACTCACCTACAGATACGCACACAAAGGCATTTACAGGGATTCCAAGCCTTTTACGGAGGGCTTCTTTAATGCCAGGTCCTGCATCCGGCGCAAACTTTTCTGTATCAATTCCGACTCCCCTTGCATAGAGCACCTTTTTAGCAAAAAGCAGCCTTTTAGCAGTCTTATAATCCTCTTTATTAATTGTGATAAGCACATCTGTAAAGAAGGCTGTTAAAAACTCAGCTGGAAAATACGCCAACCAGTTCTTTAAAGGCGCGCCTTTGTAAAAGTGCAGGCCGTGAGCAGTATAAATCACCTTGCTATTACTACCTATGGCTGCAAGCCTTGTAAGAAGCGCTCCCATAGGAGTATGGCAGTGAATAATGTCATAATTTCCCTCTGATATTACCTCCCTTAATTTCTTAAAGGCCTTAATATTATCAGGAGAATACGGATTTCTAGCTATGGAAACATTAGTATAACTGCTAACTCCCATATACTCAGCTACTCTTTTATAGAGCTTTTCCTCGTTAAAAGCGGCATATTCATCTTCCTTTTTATTAAAGAAAAGCTCTTTTTCATCCTGCTTATCAAAATCATACCTTGCTGCAACATCCACCACCGCTCCCTTACTTTTCAAATAGCGGATATAAGGCAGATGGAACTCACAGATATGAGTCTTGGCTACAGTAGCAACAAAAAGGAATTTCTTTCCCTTCAAAATACCATCATCTATCTTTTTCATACAATATACCTATTCATGCGTCTATGGATCAGATATCCTCAGACTTCTTATCACGAGTCATAAGCATAACAGCAGCATCATTAGGGCTGATATTATTCTTAACAATTTCATTTACAGTAAATACGATAGGCATGTCAACACCGTACTTTTCAGCAAGCTTAATGGCTGCTGGAAGAGCATTGATGCCCTCAACTACCATGCCGACCTCCTTAATGGCATCCTCTGGCTTCTTGCCGGTACCAATAAGGTAACCACAGGTGTTATTACGGCTGAACTTACTTGTTGCTGTAACAATAAGATCGCCTATTCCTGCAAGACCATAGAAGGTATGGGCGGAGCACCCCATGGCAAGACCTAATCTTGTAATCTCTGTCATTCCTCTTGTAATGAGGGCTGCACGGGTATTATCTCCGTATCCTACGCCTGTAAGAATACCGGATGCAAGAGCAATGATATTCTTCATGGCGCCGCAGAGCTCAACACCTGCGATATCAGTATTAGTATAAACACGGAATCTTGATGTCATGAAGGCATCCTGCACAAGCTTTGCAATCTCCTCATCTGCGCAGGCTGCAACGATAGTAGTAGGAAGGTCTCTTGAAACTTCCTCTGCATGAGTAGGTCCTGATAAAGCAACAATCTTCTTTGTATTAACACCGTTCTTACTAAGTTCATCAGAAATAACCTGAGTCATTGAGAAAAGAGTTGAAGCCTCAATTCCCTTAGCAACATCTACAAGCACCTGATCCTTGATGTAAGGTGCTGCAGACTTTGCAGTTCCACGGACAAATACAGAAGGTACTGCAAAAACAATAATTCCCTTATCCTCACAGGCTTCCTTAATATCCTTTGTAAACTTGATGGATACCGGAATCATCATGCCTGGAAGGTTCTTATGCTTCTTTGTCGCATCAAGCTCATCAATCTCTGCTGGAAGAGCAGACCAGACTGTAACTTCATCTCCCTTATTAGCAAGAAGCCTTGCAAGCGCAATACCCCAGGTTCCTGCTCCTAAAACACCTATTTTATCCATTTTACTACTTCCTTTCAAATCCCTTTTATATTATTTATAATCTGTTTCCTAGCAGTTTCTTTCTGCTAAAAATTATATGCTTACATTTCCTTATTTTCCTCTAAAACTATATGCTTACATTTTCTTGTTTTCTGCTAAAACTAAATTCCCTTTTTCTCTCCTGACACATCGCTTAAATCAAAATCTGCCGAGGTTAGAAGCGACATATCGGCATCCTTTTCCACAACAAGTCTCTTAGACTGATTGATAATAGCCTCTTCAATCTTGTTACGAACAAGACGTCCATTGCCGGCATCCTTTGCACGGGTTGCCTGAATGGTATTGTAATAGGTCTTAAGTGCAAGTTCAACGCCCTCATCAATAACATAGCCCTTAGACTTTGCTGTAATCTTAGAAATTTCAAGCAGCTCTTCACCTGTGTAATCAGGGAAGTTGATTATGTTAGGGAAACGGCTCTTAAGACCAGAGTTTGCTGTAAGGAACTCTGCCATCTCTGTAGAATAACCAGCAAGGATAACAATAAGGTCATCTCTATGGTCTTCAATGCCCTTAACAAGGGTATCGATGGCCTCTAGACCGAAGGTGTCATCCTTTCCTCTATATAAACTATATGCCTCATCAATAAAGAGAACACCGCCAAGTGCTGATTCTATTACCTTTGTGGTAAGCGGAGCTGTATGACCAACATAGCGCCCAACAAGGTCTGCACGAGTAACCTCGACAAGCTGGCCGCCCGAGAGCACGCCCATAGCCTTCAGATAACGGCTTATGATGCGGGCAATGGTTGTCTTACCTGTACCAGGATTACCGGTAAAGATCATGTGCTTATTGACCTCAGAGGCCTTTAAGCCCTCCTCCTGTCTGCGCTTCATTACTGCATAATATTCTTCAAGACCGAGTACATACTTCTTAATTTCAGTAAGACCTACGATATTGTCCATCTCGGCCTTAACAGCCTCGATTTCACCGCTATAGCCCTTTGGAAGGGTGCTAAGAAGATCTATGCACTCTTCTGCTGCGTCGGTATCCTTATCCTCTGCTTTTTCATTATTACTATTTACTTCAGTATTATCGGTGGTTACCGTCTCAGTAGAAACACCAGTTGTTCCATTTTCTACATTCGTAGAATCAGCTTTTACTTTCTTTAGTACAGCCTGTACTGCACCGTCCTTATTTCTAAGGGCAAAGGCTGTATCATTAGCATAATCACCCTCAAGGCGAAGCCCTGCTAAGGCCTTATATATATTCTCATAAAAATCAAGGAGACCAGTTACGCCGGCGCCTCTCTTTGTAGCGGCAAGAGAGCCTTCAAGCCAGCCTTCCTTATCCTCTGCTTCAAGCCTGAACTTTAGCTTATCGGCAGCCTTTGAAATCAGCTTATCAAGCTCTTTATCTGAAATCTTCTTTATGGCCTCATCCTCAAGACCAGCGCCCTCACAGACATCGCCCAGAGCATTTATGAAAGGAGCTCCAAATACATCTGCAAGCTTTGATAGAGGCTTTTCACTTAATATCACAAGATACTTATTCTGTGCTGTAAAGCTTCCTACAGCATTTGTAGTAAAGGAATCATTTACGCTGATGAGCTGGCCCTTTTGCATTACGTAGCGGCCGCTGAGGGTCGCCTTTCCCTCCATTACAAGAGAAGCGATATAGGTAAGGTAAGAGGTATGGCACTCTGCATAGTTCTCAAAAAGAATAACCTCTGCAGGGGCACTTAAGGTCTCGTAAAGATCCTGCAAGAAAACCTTTTCATTACCAGCATTAGGGTAAAGAGATAAATCCATAACCTTAATTTCAGCACTTCCTAAGATGCTTCTTTTAGCAAGCTCTGCAGCAAAGGCAACGAGAGCAGTATGCTTTCCGGTATCCTTTGGTGCTGTAAGAAAGATACTATTTCTTGGGAAGCCCTTTTCAGGGGGCATTACATAAGGACGCTTAAAGGCAACGCCAAGCTTTTTAACCATCTTATCCTGGCCAAATACCTTCTTTTTAACCTCATCATCCACACCTTCAAAGCTCTCAAGAGTAATCTTGATTTCAGGCTCTGCTGGAGCATTAGTCGCCTCGATTTCCTTCTTCATGCGCTCTAGCTCTGAGGTAAGCTTTGCTGTCTCAGCATTTAAATCCCCTGTGGATTTATTGATATCAAAGCTCTGACCATTATTTGATGCTGCGCCTGATGCTGAATCCTTTTTGTCTGCCTTTTCAGGGTGAAGCATTCTTGTCTGCTGCTCAATGGTCTCGCTTAAAGTCTTAAAATTATTTAAAAGAGTTTCTCTAATGGAATCTGCAGCATCCATACCGCCGTTTTCCATGGCTAGAAGTTCTTTCTGCATGGAGTTCAGGCCCTCCAGGTCTTTACTGCTCATTCCAAAACTAGAAGGGGACATTCCTCTTCCGGTAAGCTCCATGAGATTTTCCATCACGGTCTTACCATTTTTCTTGCTCATTTTTGTAGCCTTATCAATCTCTTCTGCTGTATAATTTGACATACGCCCTCCAAAAGCTGAATTCATTATATTATCAAAGGATTCCATAAAAACTCCAATTTATCCAAAAATATGGTATTTAGGCATAAGAAAAGACTTGCCCACAATACAGACCCATTATAATATAATCCGTATTTTTATGCAAGTCTTTATAATTTTTTTGCAAAAAATTCCAATGACTTAAGAAATTGAATGTTTATTGCCCGAAGTGTCTTATTATTATAATATCTCTAAGTATCTCTTAACTGCATCCTTCCAATCCGGCAGCGGCTTAAATCCATTCTCCACAAGCTTATCCTTAGAAAGTCTTGAATTAAATGGTCTTGCTGCTTTACTAAGTCCATACTCTGCAGTTGTTACAGGAGTTACCTTTGTATCCATTCCTGCCTGCTTATATATTTCCTTTGTGAAATCATACCAGCTAATAAAGCCGCCTTCATTAGTTGCATGGTAAGTTCCAATCTGGTCATTAACTACTCTTACTTCTGGATGAGTTTTTCCTACATTAAGCATGGTTTTAATAAAATTCTTGCCATTAAGGCCAAATACCCACGCAATACGCACGATAAAATACTTTGATAGAGTGCTACTTACAGCCTGCTCTCCCATAAGCTTTGTTTCACCGTAGTAGTTAAGAGGTGCATAATCCTTCTGATCTGGCTGCCAAGGAGTATCTCCCTGTCCGTTAAACACATAATCAGTAGAGATGTAAATCATCTTAGCATCTATATTCTTTGCAGCCTCTGCAAGATATTTAGTACCATCTGCATTGATTGCTTTTACCTTCGGCTTATTAGCTTCATCCTCTGCAGCATCTACTGCTGTCCAGGCAGCGCAGTGAACTATTACATCTATTTTTCCATCAGAAAAGCCCTCTGCAAAAAGCTTTTTAACTGCTGCTTCATCTGTAATATCAAGCTTTACATAAGGTGCTTTTGTAACCTCTGAGCCATCCTGCACTCCTAAGTAGCTATCTGCTATGTCACTTCCTACAGCCAAATGCCCTCTCTTTATTAATTCATTTACAACATCATGCCCTAACTGACCGCATACTCCAGTTACAAAAAATCTCATCTTATAATTCTCCTTTAGAATTTAAAGGTATCTTTAAGTCCAAGCCACTTCTGATCTTTATCTGAAAGATTAAGCTTAGTGCCATCTTCCATAGTATAACCTTCAGCTGAAGGACTTCCCTTATACTCTCCTTCAACCTGTGGCCACTTGATACCGATTTCAGGATCGTTCCAGGCCATACCGCCCTCATCATTAGGATGATAGAAATCATTTACCTTATAGCAGAATTCTGCTTCGTCTGTAAGTACAAGGAAACCATGAGC
>OMXJ01000013.1 GCA_900315015.1 uncultured Eubacteriales bacterium
TACTACGATAAGAGTCATATTATACTTATTCTTTAATTCAATTAAAAGCTCCATTATGGCTTCTGAATTTTTCTTATCAAGATTACCTGTTGGCTCATCTGCAATAAGGATTCCCGGCTTATTTATAAGTGCTCTGCCGATTGCCACCCTCTGCTGCTGTCCTCCTGATAACTCTGATGGAAGAGATCATCCTCCCATCTTTTTTCTAATATTTGATCGTAACTTTTTAGCCAGGCTATTTCCGCTTCTATTTTTCTTTAAATAGCAATAGCTTTACTAAAAAAAAGCCCATATTATGATATCACAAAATATCAACTTCGTCAATTAAAACATATATCATTTATTATTTATTCAAGTATCTTAATTTAAAATTCACATTTTCTTCCTAAAAAAAATGCTAGATGAAAACTCACCTAGCATTCTGTATTCTGTATTATGTATTTTGTATTATATATTTTGTATTTTGTATTTTCGTTTTCAGCATTTACCTTGATAGATTTCTCTTCATTACATCCTGGTTCAAACAGTATGCAAAGGCAGTTTCCTTATCGATTTCGCCCTTTCTGTACAGATCTGCAATGCTTGCATCCATTGAAATCATGCCCTCTGCTGCTCCTGCATAAATGGCTGAATCTATCTGATGCACCTTTCCATCACGTATCATGGTTCCGATGGCATTATTTACCTTAAGGATTTCTATGGCAGGCGCTACTCCTCCATCCTTTGTCGGAAGAAGCTGCTGAGAAATGACCGCCTTAAGAACCATGGCAAGCTGTGTCTTTATCTGCTGCTGCTGATTTGCAGGGAACACATCAATTATTCTGCCGATTGTATTTGCGCAGCCTACGGTATGAAGAGTTGAAAGAACTAAATGTCCTGTTTCAGCCGCAGTAACCGCTGTTTCGATTGTCTCATAATCGCGCATTTCACCAACAAAAATTACATCCGGAGCCTCACGCATTGCAGCACGCAGTGCTACCTTGTAGGATTCAGTATCAATGCTTACCTCTCGCTGACTTACTATGCTCTGTTTATGCTTATGAAGGAACTCGATAGGATCTTCAAGAGTGAGAATATGACAATTCCTGGTTTCATTAATATAGTCAATAATATAGGAAAGAGTTGTACTTTTACCGCTTCCTGCAGGGCCTGTCACAATGACCATGCCCTTATTGAACTCTCCAAATTCAAGAATGCTTTTAGGAATTCCCATCTGCTCTATAGGCTTAAGCTCAAAGGCTACAAGTCTTAGAACTGCACTCCAGGAGCCTCTTTGCTTATATATATTTACTCTAAATCTACCGACGCTAGGAATGGAAATGGCAAAGTCATCATCCGAATATCCCTGCTTTCCTCTATCCTCTGCATCAGCAAGTCTATATATTTCATCAACTAATGATCTGCAATCATCTTTAGTAAGCATTGGTCCTGGATTTCTTGTGATGACGCCTGCTTTTTTATATGAAACCGGCTGACCTGATACTATGAAGATATCAGATGCCTGCATTTCCGAACCTTTTTTTAGGATTTCTGTTATATTCATAAACATTCTCCTTCAGTTAATATATCTGATATTTATTAGCACACTTATACCTTTTTAATAGCTTACCTGTAATATAGGCAATATTATTCAATATTAATGACGCCATCCCATATATCAATCATTCCACTGCTATAATCGCCCTCACTAGCAGGAATGGCCTTATAAGAGAGGACTCTCATTTCCTTATTGCTAAAATCTAGACTTACACATGCCTCAAGCTTTCGATTTTCATCTATAGCTATGGTAAATATCATTTCCTCTTCTTTTATAAAGCTTTCCACACCCTCATTCTTTAATTCCTCTGCTATGAGCGTATTAATCTCATTCAGACTTTTAGGACTGTTTTGGGCAAGCGCATCATCGATGGCATTAAAAACAAAGCCCATTTTTGTATCAGCAGTATAATAATCCTTTATTCTCTGGTCTGCATTTTCAGCAAGCTTCATTTCACGATAAGCATTTTTAGCTGATAATACTGCAAACACTGAAAGAATGGCCGCCACAAGAGCTAAAACTATTATTGCACCACTTATATTCATTTTATAATTGCCGTATTTTTTTACCTTCTTACTTTCTAATTTTTTCATTTCACGTACACCTCCGATACAGAGGAAATAAGGTTCCTGTCCTTATCATATACGTCTATCATTACACCATATTTACCGTTCTTAGAAAGATAGAAATCATCCCCTAGCTCGGCATGCTTTTCAGTAGGAACGACATCAAGATAATACTCTACTCTTTCTGCTTCCTTTGTTGCATTAAAATCTTCATCAAGACCTGTTTCAAAGGCATTTCCATATTCACCTTGTCCGCTTCTTAATAGACCATATGTAAATATAACCTCAGATAAGCCATCCTTCCTGACTATCTCTGCTGCGTTCTGAAGTAATATGTCTGCTTTACGTAAATCTGCAGCACGCTTTGAATAGGCAGACGCTGATATGAATATCCTAGTTATCATTGCACTGACAATAATAAAAATTATTATTATCAGAACCATCTCTAAAAGAGGGAGCCTAAAGGCCTTAAAACCGGCTCTCCTTATTTTATTATCAGAATCCATAGCCTCTCCTAATTAAATCCTATTAATCAGTTCTAAGAACTACATTTAATGTCTCAGTATCTCCTGCATTATTAACTGCTGTAAGAGTAATGACACCCTTTTCTAGCTCCTGCATTTTAAAATCTGCAATATCAAAGGATGGCATTCCCATGGAAAGATCAAAATAAGCGTCCTTTTCACAGAACTGCTCACGCAGACTTCCATCGTAATAATAAATTATGGTATCGTACCATGATCCCTCTATCATTTCACCGATTTTAAGCACGCCCACACCGTCAATTTCTTCAACTCTAGTAAGACCCGCCGTATCTGAATTTCTTATCTTAGTTTTAACATAATCAAGACTGGTCCTAAGCTCAAAATTATCATTTGAATCAGTGACCACCTTTTTATATACCTTTAATCCCATGGTAATGACGACCATGCACACGAGCATAAATGTAATGAACAGCATGGTAACACTTGCTACGCCCATGACCCAGGTAGTATGCTCTTTTTTATTATTCCCCGTATTCATAATACACCGCCTTAGCGCTTTTTTGTCACACTGATTATTGGCATTATATTAGAGCCTATCGACATATAGCTTATGTAATATCTATCTTCATCAATATCAAGAAAATAATTTTCCTTCAAATAATCTACACTGGTAGGATAAAAGCCTTCAGCTGCATAGCATTCGAGCATTGCCTTTTTTAGAGACGCTTTTGCCAGCTCTGATTCCTGATCCTGAGTATAATTTGAAAAGCGCACTCCAAGAACAATTACAATGACTAAAAGAAGGACAGAAATAAAACCATACACCACATTTACCTTATTTACCTTCATCTTACCTCCGTCTAAAAATCCCCTTATGCTAGCATATTACGAGATACTGCTGATTACACTAGTTAATGGAAGCATTACAGAAATAAGCACTGCTGCCACCATTACAGAAAGGACTATTACAAGAAGAGTCTCAAGTCTTGTGGTAACTCCATCAAGCGCCTCTGATATTTCTTCGTCATACTGCTTTGCAATTTTTTCAACTACTACGTCAAGGGTACCTGATTTTTCACCGACTGAAAGCATTACATTCTCCATTCCTGAAGTAATGTCAGCCTTTTTAAGTGCATCTGAAAAATTAGCATTTTCTTCTGAAATAAACTTTCTTGCCTTCTTTATTTTCCCAGCATATTCAGCGGATACACCCATTTCAACATTCTCAAGTGCCTCATCCATAGGAGTGCCGCTTCTTAACATAAGCGAAAGAGATGACATTAATCTTCCCTTTTGAATAACGCGTGATATCTTTTTTAATGGAGAAATTCCGGTTGTAAGTCTTCCAATGAATTTTCCACCTATTCTTGTTTTAGTCAAAAGGAGAATAACGATCATGAGCAGGAACAATGCAAGAAGAATGAATACACATACCTTGCCTGCGATCATGCCTGTATTCATAAGTCTTTCAGATGAATCTGCCGCATTTCCGCCTGCTATTTCATCAAACATTTCCTTAAACATAGGACTGATTTTAAAAACAAGTACCATCATTACAGCTGTCATTATTCCAAATAATATCATCGGAAAAGTAACAGCACTCTTGATTCCTGCTTTAAGTGAGGCCTCACGTGCATAGAAACCCTCAAGCGAGTCCATTACCGCTTCAAGATTACCGGTCTCCTCACCTATCTTTGTCATATAGACCATATACTCTGGAAATGCCTTAGTTTCTTCAACAGCCTTATAAATTGGAAGATTTTCACTTATACCTTCATGAAGCTTATTTAAGACCTCCTTTAAGCGTACATCCTCCATTTCATCTGCAAGCTCTGCCGTACCTTCATAAAGAGGCACTCCTCCTCTTTCGAACATAGCGATCTGCCCGCAAAAAGCTGATATTTCCTGTGAATTAAGCAACAGAAGTTTTTTATCCTTAGCCACAGAAACCTTCCTCCTAGAAAATTATTATGTTACCCCTTTATATATATATATTAATACAATTTTATCCTCTGCTTTATAAACCAATACTTTTTAAACCAATACAATTAGAACAAATGCAACCTAAAACATAAGCATATTACACCATAGCAAAAACATTTACCAGCACATAATCATGCAATAAAGTAGCAAGTGCCACTGCAATTACAGCCCCTACTGCAACTACAACAAGACTCTTTCCCTTAAAGGAAAGAATAAGCGCTACTGCTGTTCCTACTATCGCGCTATAAAGCTTCCCCGTAGAATAAAAAATATCCGGAAAGGTAAGTGAGCCCAATACCGCGTAAGGAACATATGCCAAAAAAGAATTAAAATATTTTGAAGTAATCTTCTTTCTGAAAATACAGATAGGAAGAGCCCTCATTATATATGTAACAAGTGCCATAAGAAGCACTGAAATAAGACCATAAGTAAAGCTAACCATTATTCCTTATCCTCCACTGGAAAAATAAAAGCACCGATGCCAGCCGCAAGTATTGTTGCAATAATTACCCTAAAGCCTGATGAAATAAAACCAAGGAAAGGTACATATTTCATTATGCAGGTAAACAGCACAGCCATAAGGATTACCGTTAATACCTTGCTAGACTTTCTTGCCGGCGGAATAATAATAGCCATGAACATTCCGTAAAGAGCAATTCCCATAGCAGAGCTAAGGAGTGCCGGAAGTGCATTGCTGATAACTGCTCCAAAAAAGGTACCAAGTGTCCAGCCAAGGACCGGAGTACAAATCAGACCGCACATATACGGGAAGGTGACCTTTTTAGACTCTAATGAGGCTACAGTAAAAATTTCATCTGTAATTCCAAAGGCTGTAATCATTCTTTTTGGAAGATTAAAACCATCATCAAGCTTTTGTGAAAGTGATAAGGACATAAGCATATATCTCAGGTTAATAATGAAAGTAGTAAGCACCATTTCAATATAAGCACCGCCTGCTACTATAATTTTTTCACCTGCAAACTGTCCTGCTGAAGTAACATTACTGAACGAAAACAGAACTGCAAGACTTACCGGAAGTCCATCCCGCACCGCCATTAAACCGAACGTAAAGGAAACCGGAAAATAACCTATCGCTATTGGGAACCCTTTCTTTACTCCATATTTAAAATCCATTACTATCTCCTATGTCTGAAAATAAATCAGACAAAAATATTATGCCGATATTTATATGTAAATTTTTGTCAAACCCTTATAAATACAACATTCCGTTATATTCTACTACATTTCAGTGGCTTTGTAAAGCGAAAAACTACCACTAAAAATTTACGTAAAATAGTAAATACATTTAGAATTTTACGAAACTTTCGTAATGCTGAATTTTTTACAGTATTTTTTTAATTTTCTATTGATATTTGCCTTTTTTTGCGCTATAATGGGCTTAGTTAAATATAAGCGATATCCATCGTTTATTTTTTATTTATTATATAGCTGATTTTTACGCTAAAAAATACTATAGTTTCTACCAGTATTTTTGTGATTAACGACCCTTTTAGCGTAAATTTTCGTTTTTTTTTCGTTAACCAGGAGGCTTTTATGTGGAATATTTTGATAGAAACTTTTGATAACTCTTACAAGGCTGAGTTATGCTCTATGCTTACAGCTTCTTTCGATGACGTCATTTTATATTCGAACAATGGAACTACTGCTTTCCCTGATTCCGAAAAAATGGATATCATAATTTTCGATTCAGATTTAGCTTCGAAATTTTCGTGTCACGAAAACATTGAGCATTATCGTAAATCCGGTTTCACTGGAATGATCGTTATGACAGGTACACCTTCACTTCATTCTTCTGACTCCTCTCTCACTAGTATTCTCAGCCTTTTCCCATACGGAATCAGCTGTTTTATTGAGAAGCCTATCGCTAGACATAAGCTCATTTCATCAATCAGCTCATTATTTGAGACTCTTGAACAAAAGAGAGCTGTATCAGGTAATACCAAAAAGATTCATCAGCTCGCTAGAAAAGAGATGCTCAGAGAATTATTAATAGGTCATGTGGATTTTCCTGACAGCGCTTATGAGACTTTTGGACTTCAGGATGATTTGTATCAGGTAGTAATATCAGAAAGCTACAATTCAATAATTCCCAACAATTCATTTTCACTTCATGACATTTTAAGTGTAGCATCAGTTGATGATGTAGATGAAATAGATAATATCAATTCATTTGGCAGAAAGATCATCATTTTAAGAGGCACCTCTGCCCAGAACAGATTTGCAAACTTCCTATCTCACTATAAGAACGGAGAGCTTCAAAAGGGCAGCCCTCTAGATAATCTCTTCATTGCTTTTGGTGAAATCGTAAGGACTCCAAGGGATATTTATAAATCCTATGTTGAGGCGGAAAAGCTCATCTCCCGCCGTTTCTTTTGTGAGAGCGGTCAGCACATTTTAAGTTTCGAGGAGCTTATCAACTTCAACCCAAATAATACAAATATAGAACAGGGCGATTTAAATAATTTCTGCAGCCAGATAACAAATTATCTCCAAAGCTTCAATCGCAGAACACTTTCCAATGTTCAGAACGAGCTTACGGATTATTTGTCAGGTCTTAATGTAAAAATTACAAGAATCAAGTTCTTCATAGCTGATCTTTACCTTCAGATAAAGGAGAACATCACCCGTACATACAGCAACATATCCATCTCCTTTCCTTCGAACTCGGAGATTATTTCTGCCATATACTCTTTTGATTATATGTACCAGATTAACAAGTTCCTTTTAGAGCAATATGAAATGATAATGAGTTCAATCGGAAATTCTTCAAGAGAGAGCGTTTTTGATGATATCCTTTATTATATCGATCACAATCATCAAAATAACATCAAGCTTGAGACCATCGCTTCTATCTTTGGCTACAACAGTGCTTACCTTGGAAAGATATTCAGTAAGACTCTCGGTGAGAACTTCAACACTTATATTGATAAGATCAGAATCAACCACGCTAAGGAGCTTCTTATCGAGGATAAATATAAGGTTTATGAAATTGCTGAGCAGGTAGGCTACAAGAACGTGGACTATTTCCACAAGAAATTCAAGAAGTATGTTGGTGTTAGTCCTGCTGAATATAGAAAGAGCCTAGAAACCGAAAATGTTACTTCCGGAGAATTTGATGCAGCAGTGATATCAGAGGATTACGCAGATCTTGACAGTATTTCAATTTCAAATGCAAGCTAGTCAAAGGGTAAGCGGAAACTAATTGACGTAAATATTCCGCTAATATCATCTGCTTGTGAAACTATTTTCAACCATAAAATCGCACAAGCGCTGCCTGTAGATTATACCACAGGCAGCGCTTGTTTCATAATTGTATATCCTGAAGAATACTCAGCTTCGATAAGTTATACCAGCTTCTCATAGCCTTTAGAGTATCTTCACTAGCCTAAACTAATGCTTCAATTTCTGATCAGCACTAATGATACAGCTTGATAGTAAATGTCGTACCCTTATTAACTTCACTTTCTACTTCGATCGTACCACCATGAAGACTGATTATCTGTTTCGCCATGGCAAGTCCGATACCAACGCTGTTTTTTGAAGTATTATCAGCTTTATAGAATCTCTCAAATATATGTGGCAGATGCTCCTGCGCTATACCCTTTCCATTATCAGTTATAGTGATACAGGTAAATATATTGTTATCACCGGATGTAACCCTGACATATCCGCCTGATGCAGTATGTTCTATACTATTCTTGATAATGTTGGTTAACGCCTCTCTAAGCCAGTGCTTATCTCCTGTGATGATAAGCGCCTCCGGAGTCGTCAGCTTAAGCTCCACCTCTGAAGCCTCCGCCATAATCTCCAGACTGCTCTCTATTTCAGACATCATATCTGCAAGCGGTATCTGTTCAGATTTCATTTCCAGAACTCCTGCCTCAAGCTGTGAGAGTGTCAGAAGATTCTTTATAAGCCAGGTCATCTTGCCTACCTGGGAATCAATCCTTGCTGCATATTCAAGACGATGTTCCTCACTCACTTCCGGATTCATCAGAAGCTCAGTCATAAGCGATATAGCTGTAAGCGGTGTCTTGAACTGATGAGAAATATCTGACATCATATCCGACATATACTTTTTCTGCTTATGTTCAGCAGAATATTCCTGCTTCAGAATAGTAACCACCTTATATATCTCACTCTGAAGTATACCCATTCGTCCTTCATTTATCTCGCGCATCCCCGGAAGCTCAGAAAAGTCCTGAACTTTTGTCAGATATTCTATAAGCTCCTGCAACTGTCTTTCCTGCCGCCTTTTTTGCAATAAAATGAAAATGATCAGTCCTAGTATAATTAAAACAAGGATGCCCACAATTATATATACCATACTCTTATTCCTTCACACCATGTAACATTCAGGTCAAATAATCGCCAAAGTAAGTATTCTTTACCACTTTGTCTAATGCAGCTCTGAATATACTCCCTATTCCATTCGGTAGCCCACACCACGAACCGTAACTATCACCGGTTTATCGCCCGGCTCCTCCAGCTTCTTCCTGAGTCTTCTGACATATACCGTCAGAGTATTATCATTTACAAAGTCCCCCGCACTATCCCACATTGCTGTCAGTATCTGCTGGCGTGTAAGAAGCTGCCCCCTGCTTTTAACAAAGGTAAGCAGCAGACGGTATTCCACTGCAGAGAGAAATATCTCCTCCCCGTTACGGAAAACCTTTCCACTCATTATATCAACGGTATTCCCGCCAACATTTATAACCTCCTTACCCTGATCACTTCTGGTTCTACGGAGTATCGCCTTGATTCTGGCTATAAGCTCTCTGATACGGAAGGGCTTTGCTATATAGTCATCCGCTCCCTGCTCAAAAGCAAGAACCGTATGTATCTCATCATCGCAGGCGGTCAGAAAGATAACCGGCACCTCCGACCTGCTGCGTATAGCCTTACATACCTGAAACCCATCTCCATCCGGCAGATTAACGTCCAGAAGGCACACATCGTAGTGCGCCTCTGACTCTATTTCTTTTATTGCGTCCGCTACATTTCCGAAGGAAGCCACATCATAGCCCTCCTGACTCAGCGCTATGGTAAGACCTTCGACAATTATCGGATCGTCTTCAACTATAAATACTTTCATTTTTACCTCTGATTTTCAAATATATTCAGATAATTTGCTCTTTGCCTATTATAAGACATAAGCCCCCCAAAATCAATATCCCACCCCCGAAGAATTACTGAAGCTCAGTTCTGACTTCGTCAATCAGGGTAATATTCTTATCATCCTTGTAGCAAAGTCTGGTAAAAAGCAGGAGTGATATAACACTTCCGGCAACCGTTAGAAGTATCATCCATACCGGAAGCGTAAAACTCATCTTACCAAATCTTCTATTCAGGACAAATCTTATAGCAGCCACAAAGACTCCCGTGATAATGCCTGAATAAATTATTGATTTCAGAATCAGACGAAGATTTTCAAGCAGAAGCATTTTCCTCTTCTGATTTTCGGTCATGCCCATGGATTTAAGTACAGAAAGCTCCTGATATCTTGACAGCCTCCTGCCCATTACAGAATTATAAAGGTTAAGCATACAGATAAGTGCTATTAGTAATGTGAAACATGTCGCCACGATACTTACTATCCTGGTTATAGCGCCCAAAAAATCAGTAAGTCCTGTCGTAAGTGACGCCGATCTTATAGCGCTATTATCGAATTCATCCTTAAGCTGTGACAGATTTCTGATCAGCCTCGAATCATCTGTATTAACATTAAAGAGCATCTGTCTTATTCCCATTATCCCATCCTTCTTTGGAGTAAGACTTCTTATATACTCACTTGTGGATTCAGGGACTATAAGCCACAGAGTAGCGCCTTTTAGACTGTAATATTCCTCTATGTCCTTTGCAGCTATATAACCTGAAAATGTTACCGGTATATCTATCTTTCTGACTTCGTCTGATTTAACATCATACTCGCCATACATCATATGTATCTCCTCCCCGACTTTATAGTTAAGGGGCTTTTTTACTTCATAAGATGTATAGGCAGGTTTAAGCGCTCCTTCAAATGTAAACTCATATTCATCTGTCGAAAGAATGACTGTATCATAAACCAGAACAGGATTTGCACCCGATATATCTACTCCGGCCTTCTTAGCTACCTCAGTGAAATCAGAGTCAGAAAGAGTTATGATATTTGCCTCAGGATTAGCCCATATATCCGTTGGCTCTAGAAAGTTTTCAACTACAATCTCCGGCTTCTCCTCAGGATAATACATATCTATTATTCTATTAAGATCAGTCCTGAACTCCTCAGTATAGTCTGAAAGAGATATATTATATCCCCCTAGTTCAATCTGCATTTCGATATAATCAGATACCTCATCTGATTTGACTATATCATCTCTTCCTGAGTAATACTGTGCGTCACTACTATCAAACATAAAGGAATACTTATAGCCCTTATATCGTGGTCCTACAGTTACATCCTCCTGATTCGTCTTGGACTTAAAAAAATCAGTAAAGCTTCTGACTGCAAATGCTGTGATCAGTGTGAGTGATATAAATACTGTAATACTTCTGATGATTCCTCTGGTGGAATGCCTGTTTCTACCGATAGAAGCCGCCGAAAGAAGTCTCTCCGGGCGACCCTTCAGCATCAGACCAAGATACGTCTTATAACCATTTTTTCGCAGCCTAACGCCCGTATCATCATTTCCTCTGATACTCTCGATAGGACCAACCTTGCTGATCTTCACAGCAGGAATCCACGCTGATATCCATACAGCTATAGCTGAGAAGATGATCACAAAGAGTATATTGATTGGATTTACGATCAGATGATAATCAATCTCACAGCTTTTTCCTGCGATAACATTTGTCGCAATACTGGATATAATCTTAGAAAAATGAGGATACAGAAGCATCATCCCACCCTTAACCACCAGAAGTCCAAGGATGATACCAACAGGAAGTGCCATAGCAAGCAGAACAAATACCTCGTAATATACACTCCATTTCTTCTGGCGGCGTGTCGCACCGACTGATGAAAGCATTCCCAGATAACGGCTTCTCTCCTTATATGACATGCTGAATACATTATAAATAAGAACAAGTGACGCTACTGATATAAGGATAATGAAGAAGACCTGGAAGAATATCATCAGCATATTAATGTTGGAATCCGCTCCCTTTGCAGCAAATACAAGTAGCATGTCATTTATTATTATCTGACCATTTTCCTCCGGAATACGGGTTCCATCCTTCATCATATGAACCACTCCGTTTTCTGCTATTTCAGCCCTCTCTGCTTCAGTTCTGTGACTGTCTATGATTCCGGCTATTTCGCCCTCTGTATCTTCGTTTGACCTCAAATCTGTGGTTAGCACTATATTTGCAACTTCTCCATCTTCCAAAGAGGTGTCGGTCTTTGTCAGCGCTGTATAGCCGCCATGACCGTCCGCTTCGTAGTTTGGAGTTTCCATGATACCTACTATCTTATATGTACCCTTAAGACCTGTAGGTTTATGTATCTCTTCAAATTCATCATTTTCCGGCCAGTATGCAAAATGCGCCGGTGCCTTTACTGTATCACCGTGCTTGACAGTGAATATGAAACCAAACGTGATTTCGCCCGGCTCTTTCCCTGCTGCAATCTTCTCCTCTTCACCTTCCATATAAAAGGCATGTACATATCTATCAAAGGCATCCACCTCTACAGTGTCACCAACCCTGATATCAGCCCCATCCTTTATAGCCCGCTCACTTAACAGGATTTCATTTTCATTCTCAGGAGCACGCCCACTTATTACATTTATATTCATCCAGTCAAAGAGTTCACCTGAATAGCCCTTTAATTCAAGAAATGGTGTTTCTACATTTACGCTCTGAGGAAAATCCGTATATCCAAGTGGCTTTGATACTTCAAGCTTATCCACTGACTCTAGTTTACTTATCTCATCAATTTCTTCCCCGGTCACATCATAGACCTGATAGTGCCATTTACCCTGATCTGCTTCAACAGCACGCCTCATAAAGTCCATTACCGTATCTTTTCCAATGAATACGGCTGTCATAAGAACTACCATTACGAGAATACCCGCAAATGTTATAATGGTACGCTTCTTATTCTTCTTCATATATGTCTTAGTTACCTGAAATATAATCTTCTTATTCTTCATAATCATTTCCCGTTTATAATTTTTGTTTATATAATTATTAACCTTCACCTAATACCTTTTGTCCCTGAAATGTATCACTACACTATATTTCTGACACGTTCATTCTGAATGATGCGGCCGTCCTCAATACTGATTACTCTGTCTGCCTGCATGGCGAGACCTTCATCATGTGTTATAAGAATTAGTGTCTGTTTATTAACTTTGTTGGACTCTTTAAGAAGCTCTATTATTTCTTCTCCCGTCTTCCTGTCCAGATTTCCTGTAGGCTCATCCGCCAGAAGAATTGCAGGATGACTGTAAAGCGCCCTTCCTATGGACACTCTCTGCTGCTGTCCGCCTGAAAGCTGGTTCGGAAGATTACCTCTTCTGTCTGTAAGTCCCAGATGCTCGACTACACTATCAAGCCTTTCCTTATCAAGCGCCCTGCCGTCCAAAAGATGCGGAAGTGCTATATTCTCATCTATGTTCAAAACCGGCATAAGGTTGTAGAACTGATATACAAGACCGATCTGTCTTCTTCTGAAGATTGCCAGCTTGTCTTCATTCAGGCTGTGAATGTCTGTACCATCGATATATACCTTTCCTTCCGTCGGCTTATCTACTCCGCCAAGTATATGCAGCAGTGTTGACTTACCGCTTCCTGAAGGTCCGATGATTGATACAAATTCCCCCTTCTCAACTGAGAAGCTTACATTATCCAGAGCTCTTATCTCTGTATCTCCTGAACCATATATTTTTGATATTCCTTCACATCTTAAGATTTCCATTATCTTATCCTTTCATCTCAGAATCATCTATTGTTATTCGGGTTATCTCCCCTTCACAGCTATAAATATATCACATTATTATGACATTGCAGTGACTCTCAAGATGACAGTTTAGTCACATTCGGCAGAACTAATATGTAATATAAAACCATTATTTTAATGTAATCTGAAGTTTTTTACAAATATCCACCTGCAATTCTTTAGTTAGTGTATAATTTTCGTTGGCAAAAAAAAATTAAGGAAGTGCTAAAAAAGCACTTCCCAAACATACAGCTTTAGTTTATTATGAAAGTCGACCAAAAATTCATTATTTACTCTCCCATTTTTTCTTTAAATGACTTACCATTCCAAAAATCGTATAAGCGCTGCCTGTAGATTATACCACAGACAGCGCTTGCTTCATATACTCCGATTACTTACCGCTTACAAATATGCAGTGCTTGATATATCAAAACCGTATTTAGCTCATCATGGTAATTTATCTTCTCGACAGCTTATATGTTCTAAATCAAGTATATAATCTGTTGCTTTAAAAATATTTACCTTCAAATTAAAACTTTTAATCACTTTCATTACCGGTTCAGTGATAAGTGTGAAGTATCTAGTTTTAAAAAAATCACTTCCATCCCAGGTTGCAGGATCAAAATATACGCCTTTATAGTCCCTATCGATCCAGCAAAAAGTATCACCTGTTTTAACATCGATAATTTCACTTTTGCTAATATCATAATCACCAGCTTTCCCTGTTATAGAAAATGCATAGTAATCCTTGTCTATATCTCCATATTTACAGTATAATGAAACCGGATATGCACTCCAACCTGTAAACCCACTTTCTTTAAATGCTTCTATTAATCTTTTATGAAATAAATGAAAGTTTGCATAACCATTCAATATAAACCCTTTTTTTGTCTCTCGAGTGCCTCCTTTTTGAACGAATTTTTCCGGTTTTCCATTTGGAAATTTACCAAATCTATATCCGTTAAGTTCATCTATAGGTATTTTCTCTGCATTATATGGTTTAGCATAAAAGAGCCCTAAACACAAATCAAGTTCAATTACATATAATTGATTAAAATCCAGGTTTGCCCCCATTTTTACCACCTTTCCATTTTATCGCTGTTTAGCTTAATCTATCAAGTAAATCCAAAAGATTACTAAATCATTTTTTAAAAATCAAACGAACTATCTTCATTAATTACGACCTTTATAACACCATCAATTTGATCAATCGCTTTTAATACAGCATGAAGTGGTAGGTTTTGATCTTCTGTATCTGCATTTCCAAGATCCTGATACACGTTAATAGTATTTTGCCCTTCTATTCCACTTACACTAACATCTATATAACCTATATAATCATCCTCTTCCTCGTATTTCTCAGCATAATCTGTAATTATACTTTCAAGTTTTTCGGCCTTTTCTTTCACATCGCCTTCTACATATACAGTATATGTAAAATTTTCTCCATCAAATCCAGCCAATTCATACTGATATTTTAATCCAAGTTCCTTTAATCCTAACATTTCTTCGAAATCCATTTTCTTTTCCTCCTGATTATAATTTATATTTCTATGCCTGCTTTTCTGAGGCTTTCAATATTTCTTTTTGCCTTTTCCTGATTCAATTCTATTTCTTTCTGCAGCTCAGTACTTCCTGGTCTGGTTATATCCTCTATTCTATTAATAGCTTTTCTTCTTTTTTTCAAAAAATCTTCAAGTTCTTTTTTTGCTCTTTCAGGATAACCTTTTTCTCTTTCAAGTACAGTCTTTTTTAACTTTTCATACTCTTCATCAGAAAGTTTTTCCATATAATTCCAGAGATTTGGATATTTTTCCATTAAAACAGGGATTCCAGCTGACCACTTATTAATAAAAAAAACATACAAATCAAAATCGTAGAATTTTTCATAAAAATCTACATAATCCTTTAAAGTCTTAACTTGATCAAAAATAGGCATTATCCTATTATTTAGAACATTTAAAACATTTTCTACAGTACCATCTAAATCCGAAACAATTACATTATTGCTAGGAATACTATTCCAGCAGCTATATGCTTCACGAAAACTTTCAGACGTATCTTGCTTAAATGTATAATAATTTGGAAAATATAAGATCTCCCGGTCGCGAAGATTAAAATCGATTTCTAATCCGTTTGTCTCTGTAAAATCAAAAAAAGGATCATAAATTGAATTCATTCCACATAAAAAAGTAATACCTTTTTCAATTCCTTCAAGTAAGAAAGGTGGTTTATACTCATACATAATTCCTTGTATTATTTTTTCGTCAATAACCCTGAAATATTGAAATGGTCTACATTTTATTTTTTTAAAACCATGACCTTCCAAACACTTTTTTACTACTTTATTAAGTGTTGGAACAACTCTTTGTTTTTCCATAATTTACACTCCTTTCAACTATTCTATTATACCATTTTTTTTCACAAATACAACTTTTTTATTATTTACTTCTTTTTAATATCATTTTCTCTTTATTGATTCCTGGTCCGAATACTATTTCATTTATACCTTGATTATCATTTACTACATCATTGCCACCTCTTGCATTAAATATGTATCTGTCATTTCCCTACCTCCTTGCCAACGAAAATTATACACTAACTAATATTGTCTCAGCTGATAAAAAATCCCACAGGCAATGAAACGCCTGCGGGATTATTTTAATTAGTTGCTGAGATATTTACTTTTCCATCATCGCCTGAATTAATTCCCTTTTCAATTTCCCTGAACATATACATGGACATTCCGCTTATAGTGTACATTACAGTTACAGGGGCAATAAGTGCTCCTATTACCATGAGGAACTGATTCCAGATGAAAATAGCTATTTCAAAGGCTATTACAAGGGTCATGAGCATCGTTCTTCCAAAGTACCTTGATACTATTCTTGAAGAATTCTTAATGCATGCAAACCAGGTATTATCATATCTGCCTGCCAAAGGATAGGCATAAACAAAGGTAAAATATCCCACTATGGATAGAATGATGCCTCCTGCTAGAAAAAAATATCTGATTTTATCATTCGGATCAGTCACAGCATTATAAAGCTGGAAATCCATAAATATCGCCCATATTGCAATGGCGTTGATGAATCCCATTGGATATCCGACCTTTAAATTCTTTTTCCACTCCCTGAAGAACATTTTAAATATATAGCCTTCACGATTATCCACCATCTTCTGCAGCACATAAAACGCCGTTACAGTAGATACACCAAGGAAGCCAGCTCCTATAAGAGTCAGTACGACCGCAAGCAGCTGACTGATAGAGGCACATAGATAACCTGCAGCAATAAGCGGAGCTCCTGTGACGAGCCAGCAAAAATTTAACTTAATCAAGCTCCAAAAAGTTTCAACAAATCTATACAAAGGTCCGTCTACACTAAAAAATCCTTTCAAACCATTCTCCTTCCGTACATAATTCTAAATGCACTTTCCAAACAGCATAATCCGTTATGAAGTTGCTCAAAACTTTCCAAACAACATAATCCGTTATGAAGCTGTTTAAAAAATTTTCGACACACACAATTTTTATCAGCAATAATATAAACGCCGTAATGTAATATATTTTACAAAACGGCGTTTATAAAGTCAATATCAATATTTCAAGTCTTTACATTTACTATGAATCATATTTCAATTTATATTTTGATTCATGGATTATTCTGTAAGAGAATCGCCTGACTTAACGATATCCTCAAGTCTCTTTCTCTCTGCTGCACCTTCCTGTGACCATGCAAGACAGTCCTCATAGCCAAGTGCATAACAGTTAGTAATCATATCTGAAACGATCTTATCAAATTCATCATCTGACTTAGCATAGATTGCATTCCATGAACCTGTAACTATAGCATCTGTAACCTGGTTCCAAGCAGCCTTTAATTCAGCTGACTGATCTGCATCTGCATAAGTTGTTGCTACAGCAACCTTAAATGCCTTGCTGCCATCTGCAAGCGTCTTAGCATCAAGATACTCATCTGGAAGCTTGATTGAATCATTTTCAACACCGAGCTTTTCTGCTACGAAAGATCTCCAGTCTTTCTCTGTGTCATTCTTAGCTTCTGTCTGCTCTGATGACCAATAATGCCAATCATATCTCTCACCTGAAACAGGATTTGTAGCTGATGTTGACCATGTTGTATTGTTGATCTGAATGCAGCCATCATTAAATGTCTTTCCACCAAGCTCTTCTGGCATAACAGTTGTTCTATCCTCTGCGCAAGCCTTACCAAGCTTTGTGAAATATGTCTTTCCATCCTTATAGTACCAGCAGCCATCTGTTGCATCCGGAGTAGCCTGTAGCGACTTAGGTCCATAGTTGTATTCCATGTATCCATCTGGTGTTGAAAGGTAGTTGATGATAGCCATACAGAGCTCAGGATACTGTGTATTAGCACCGATTGTCCAAAGTCTATTTCCACCGTAAGTACTCATACCATAAACAACAGGAGTACAATCATCAGGTGTAAGTGAGCACATCATCTTATTCTGTGAAAGATGCTCATCTGTATTGTAGATATCTCTACCAGCATAGTTGAAGATTGAGTAGAATACACCACCGACCTTCATCTTCTCTGACATATCTGTATATGTCTGAGTCATTGAGTTAGGATCAAGAAGACCCTTCTGGTAAAGTGTGTTGTAGAACTTAAGCATTTCAAGGTATGGACCATTCTCTTCAAGAGCATCATGGTAAACACCTGAATCAACATCGTAAATACCAAGAGCCTGCTCATCATATCCATAATAAGCTGTAGCTGTTGACTTTACGTACATAACCATGTTTCCATCCCAATCTGGCCAGAGTGAAGCTGCGTAAGTTTCCTTACCATTATCATCAGTTGGGCAGATCTGCTTCATTGACTCAAGAAGTGAAACATAGTCGTCAAGATTCTTAACCTCCGGATGACCGAGCTGCTCATAGAGATCCCAACGAATATCCCAGCTATACATGAAAGTCTCATGGTCTGCTGAGCTTGAAGCTACGTTGTGACCAAAGCCGTAAAGGCCGCCATCATCATTAAGAGTTCTATTTGCTGCAAGAGCTGTCTTCATGTGCTCTGCAATGTATGGACCATATTCATTAAGAAGATCTTCATCATCCCAGTTCCAAAGCATACCAGAATTTACAGCCTTCTTATACTTATCGCCGTTTGAACCCCAAACAACGATATCACCAAGGTTACCCTCCTGCATACGTGTATCATAAGCACCTGATACGTCACAGATAACATTAAGCTTTACATTGAACTTATCCTGAAAAAGCTTTCCTGACCAACCAGTAAGCTCACCTGGAACGTTTGCAAGCTGTGAGAAAACATCAAGTGTAACTGTGCTATCTGGCTTAAGACCATCATCAGCAATGAGAGCTACGATATCATCATCAGCATTTTCATCAGCACTGTCTGTAACACCCTGAGGAACTGTATACTCAGTAGCCTCTGTTGTAGCCTCTTCGTTTCCGTTCTCACCAGCCTTAGTTGTTGCGTCTGTTCCGCCTGCAGCTGTTGTAGCATCAGCGCCCTTAGTAGTAGCTGCTGTTGTAGAATCATTACCGCTACTTGATCCACATGCTGTTAAGCTTGATGCAACCATAGTAGCAGTAAGTACTGCTGCCATCATCTTCTTAGATAACTTCATATTAATCCTCCTCTAAATATGCATTTGTACTTTCGTACGTTTAATTTAGCACCTTTGCATCTCCGCAATTTTGTGCTACATTTTGTATAATATTTGTATTGCTTACATTTTTAAGCTAGAAAAAATCTAGCATATCTTTATTAACCCTTAACTGCACCAAGCATGATACCCTTTTCAAAATACTTCATCATAAATGGGTAAACCATAAGAATAGGAATGATAGAAACCATTGAAACCGTATTCTTCATCGCAACTACGCTTCTGGCTGCCTCAAAGGCTGCTGAGCTTGAATTCTCATTAAGAGATGTGCTCATTGTTAAGTAGTTATAAAGTAAGTGCTGGAGCGTACGCAGGTTCTGGCTCTGCTGCATGAGCATAAGAGAATCTGTGAAGGAGTTCCAGTTACCAACCGCACCAAAGATAGCGATTGTAGCAAGAATAGGCTTTGAAAGAGGCCATATGATTCTCAGGAATACCGTCATGAAGCCGGCACCATCCATCTGAGCACTCTCTTCAAGCTCTGCAGGAATGCTCTCAACATATGTCTTTACAAGAATAATGTTGTAAGGAGCAACGATACCTGGAATGATGTATGCAAGGAAGTTGTTTGTAAGACCAAGCATTGACATGTTCATGTACCAAGGAATAAGACCTGCATTAAAGTACATTGTAATGAAAATAAATCTGTAAATAAAGGTTCTATGCCACATTTCCTTCTTGGTTACAAGGTAACCTACAAGGGCTGAAGCAAATACCATCAGTGCTGTTGCAAGAATTGTTCTAGCTATAGTAACAAGGAAAGCAGTAAGTACTTCCGATCTGTTAACAATGTCGATGTAATTCTGGAACTGAATTCCTATAGGATAAAATCTGACTAATCCCTTATTAACTGCATCATTACTACTGATTGTAGTAATGAAAAGATAATAGAACGGGAAGAAACAGCTCAGTGTAAAAATACCAAATATAAGGTAATCGAAGATATAGAAAATTATATCTCCCGGCTTATAAGCAAAGCCTTCTTTTGATTTAAATTTTGCCATTATTATTCCCCCTTTCTATTAAATAATACCGCTACCACGAATAGCCTTCGATGCGGTATTCGCAATAAACAGAAGAATAATCGATATAATGGACTTCGCCATACCGATTACCGTTGACAGAGGAATCAGGCCGTTACCATCGAATACGAGCTTATATACATAAAGGTCAAGTACGTTCAACTTGTCGATAGTAGATGCGTTTGAGAATACGAGGTACTGATCCATACCATTTGAAAGAATACCTGCAATACTCATAACAAGAAGTACGATGAAAGTAGGAAGAAGTCCCGGAAGTGTAACATGCCACATCTTCTGGAATCTGCCGGCACCGTCAACCGTAGCCGCTTCATAAAGCTGCTGATCAATACCTGAAATAGCTGAGATATAAATGATAGCACTCCATCCAAGACCTTTCCAGGTACCCCACGCCCACATCTTTAACCAAAGGTGACTTGTTGACATAAGGAACATTGTGCTTGTTCCCATAAGACTGTTAATAAGACCATCTGCACTAAAGAGAATGAATGCGATAGAGTAAACAAGAACCCAGCTTATGAAGTTAGGAATTGTTGTAAATATCTGTACAATTCTCTTGAAATGAGAATTGTGGATTTCTGAAAGGAATATAGCAAATACCATTGGGAGCCAGCTTGTAGAAATACCAATAAAGCTAAGACCTAAGGTATTCTTCATAACATTTGCAAGGTTTGCCTTTGTAGCTTCGTTCTGGAAAAGGAACTTGAACCACTTAAGACCTACAAACATATCCTTTGTAAGTTCGCCGTCACCTGACTCATAATCAAAGAATGCATATCTCCATCCCCAAAGTGGAAGATAGCTGAATACAAGTGCAAGGAATGCAAAAGGAAGAATGAGAAGGAAAAGCTGGAACTTTGGCTCCATCTCAAATACTGTAGCACATGGCATCTTAAGAAGCATAGCAAATGCGATCAACTGAAGCACAATTATTGCAATTGCAAAAGCTAAAAGCATGTACCAACCTGAAGGAAGGGCTGCCCCAACGTTCTTTTCGATCCAGTTTGCACTCTTTTCAGGAAGATTTGCTGTATTGTTAAAACCATCTACAACACTCTTCATTATAAGAAGAGAAACAATTGATAAAGCTCCGCCGCCAAGTGTGACTGCAGCGCCTAATCTCTTGAACTTTGAATTTCCAAGTGAAAGTACAATGACACCTGCAACTATAAGTACAAGTGCAATGATATATACCCAGCTTCCAGTGTAGAGTGTCTTAAAAGAAGCCTCTGTAATATAACCTTTGTTGAAAGCTCTGGTACAGTTCTGTGTAAGTCTTGTATATGACGAAACAATAGCAAGAATCGAAGTATTCTGTGGAATAAGTTTTGTCACATATGCAGGATTTGTAGCTGGAAATAATGTAAGGAATAACATTAAGAATGCAACAACTCTCATTACCCAGTAAGTAACCTGAGTAAATTTATTAGGATACGCCTTTTCATCGTGTTTTTCTTTAGTATAATCCTTAGTTTTTCCGGCGTTTTTAGCGGCGCTTAGGTCATTTGCCAAATCAGATGATACTTCAGTATAAGTCTTTATGGTCACATCCTCTTCGCGTACTCCGCTTTGTTCTTTTGAATTATCAGCCATAAAAGAACATTACCTCCTCTTTATTATTTTCAGGCACAATTCTCCCTTGCCCAAATCTATATTCAAAATTTTATCACAATATTCCTTCAAAATATACTTCCTTTTTTGTATACTTTTTGCCTACACATTTAGACCTTTATCAACATATAAACACCTATTCATCGCTAATCTAAAGAGTTCACTAAATCATGTAAAACTTTTACAAATAAAAGCACCTGCCAGAAGCTTACCGCAAATGCGGTCTGCTTCTAACAGGTGCAGAAAAAAGGAATTTACTTTTCTTCAAGAAGGTCAACTGCTGCCTTCTCTACGCCAAATGCCTTCTTATAATTCTCCATGTAAGCATTAAAGCCATCAATGTCTTTTTGCTCAGCCATAAGAGTTGAGCTAGGCTGCGACTTATATATTTTCTCATCAAGGAAATCCGAAAGGCTCTCGCCCTCTTCCTTAACTGCAGCAAATAGAGCAAGAAGTGCAATTCCCCAGGCACCGCCCTCTCCTGCTGTTTCCATAACAGTAACAGGTGAAGCGATAGCTGAAGATAAAAGTGTCTGTCCGGCTCCCTTAACGGTGAAATATCCGCCATGACCATACATCTTATCAACCGGAACATTTTCCTTCTTTAATAGTATATCCATTCCATACTTAAGAGCTGCAAGCGCATTGAAGAGCTGCATTCTCATGAAGTTAGGAAGATTGAACTTAGAATTTGCAGTACGTATGAATAGAGGTCTTCCTGCATCAAAACCGGTAACAGGCTCGCCAGAGAAATAGTTAAAGCCAACAAGTCCTCCGCAATCCGGATCTCCCTTTAATGCCTCAAGGAAGATAAGATCAAAGAGTCTGTCCTCATCTACTTCCACTCCGTAGAGCTCTAATACCTGCTTGAAGAGTCCTTCCCACGCATTGATTTCTGAAGTACAGTTGTTGCAATGTACCATGGCAACAGGTGCACCTTCCGGAGTAGTAACAACGTCGATCTCACGATGAACGCTCTTAAGGTTTTCTGCCATTACTATCATAGAGAAGATAGAAGTACCAGCAGAAACATTACCAGTACGAACTCTTACGCTGTTTGTAGCAGCCATACCAGTTCCTGCATCGCCCTCAGGAGGACAAACTAGCGCACCGCCCTCAAGATTTCCTGAAACATCAAGAAGCTTTGCGCCTTCATCTGTAAGGATGCCTGCATTATCACCAGCAACAAGGACTCCCGGAAGAATATCAGCAAGCTTCCATGAATAGCCCTTATCAGAAACAAGAGCATCAAAGGTCTCTATCATCGCCTTATCATAATCATTAGTCTTATCATTTATAGGGAACATACCTGATGCATCACCTACACCAAGCACCTTCTTACCTGTAAGCTTCCAGTGAATGAAACCAGCAAGTGTTGTAAAGAAAGCGATATCCTTTACATGCTCCTCACCATTAAGAATAGCCTGATATAAATGAGCAATGCTCCAACGCTGTGGAATATTGAAATTAAAAGCCTCTGTAAGCTTATCTGCAGCCTCTCCGGTAATAGTATTTCTCCAGGTGCGGAAAGGAACAAGGAGTGTATCATTTTTATCAAAGGCAAGGTAACCATGCATCATGGCACTAACGCCGATGGCCTTTACCTTCTTAATAACTGTCCCGTAATTCTTCTGAACATTTTCAAGAAGCTTTGCATAAGCTCCCTGCACAGAATTCTTAATGTCATCCATGCTATAGGTCCATATGCCATTTTCAAGCTTATTTTCCCACTTGTAGGAACCCTTTGCGATAACATTTCCATCGCCGTCGATCATGACAGCCTTAACTTTAGTAGAGCCAAGCTCCATACCGATTATGGCACTGCCCTCTTCAATTATCTTCTTAATATCCATAAAAATCCCTTCTTTCAACTGCAGACTTGCTGCCGAAATACAATTAATTTCTTAATCAACTGTTTAACTTTTATCGTTACTGTGTAATTTAAAGCCTCAAAAATCCAATCTAATTAATCAGTTCTTATAATAAGCTTCGCCAAGCTTTAAATCCTTCTTAAGGCCTCTGATTGTTGTACCTTCACCGATAACAACACTCTCAATGCCCATGCTGTCTGCCCATCTTACCATGTCATCTGCTGTAAGATCGTAAGTGAAAGCTGTATGATGAGCTCCGCCTGCATAGATCCATCCCTCTGCACCTGTCTCTAAATCCGGCTTTGGTGTCCAGAAAGCTGTTGCTACAGGAAGCATTGGCATAGGCTTCTCTGTCTTCTTAACTGTAACCTCATTGATGATGAGACGGAATCTGTGTCCAAGATCGATAAGTGATACTGCAATACCATCACCTTCCTTAGCTGTAAATACAAGACGAGCTGGATCTTCTCTGTCACCCATGCTAAGAGGAGTACAACGGATAGCAATTTCACCATCAGCGATTGTAGGACATACCTCAAGCATATGAGCCTGAAGAATACCTTCCTTACCAGGAACAAGATTATAGGTATAATCTTCCATGAAAGAAGTTCCCTTTGCATCCTTCTTACCTGCTGTCATAAGCTTCATTACGCGAAGAAGAGCTGCTGTCTTCCAGTCACCCTCTGCACCAAAGCCGTAGCCCTTTTCCATAAGGTGCTGAATAGCAAGACCTGGAAGCTGCTTAAGAGAACCAAGATCTCCAAAGTGAGTAACAACTGCCTGATAATTATGCTCAACAAGGAACTTCTCAATACCGATTTCCTGCTTAGCCTGAACAAGTACATGCTCTCTGAATTCCTTCTCATCTCTGCCATCAAGGATAATCTTGTACTTCTTATAATATTCATCTACAAGTGCATTAGCTTCATCATCTGTAACCGCATCTACATAAGGAGTGAGGCAGTTGATTGGCCAAGCGTCAATCTCCCAGCCGAACTTGATTTCAGCCTCTACCTTGTCGCCTTCTGTAACAGCAACGTTTCTCATATTGTCTGCAAATCTGCATACTCTTACCTTAGAGCTCTCTACAACACCGATTGCTGAATTCATCCAAGCGCCGATTTTTTCGATTACATGAGCATCCTGCCAATAGCCCATGATAACTTCACGAGCAATGCCCATTCTTGTTACGATATGACCATACTCACGGTCACCATGAGCAGCCTGGTTCTCATTCATGAAATCCATGTCGATTGTATCGTAAGGAATTTCACGATTGTACTGTGTATGGAAATGAAGAAGAGGCTTCTTAAGCTCCTTTAAGCCATGGATCCAGCTCTTAGCTGGTGAGAAGGTATGCATCCATGTAATAACACCTGCACACTCAGCATCTGCATTAGCAGCACGGAAGGTATTAAAAATAACCTCTGAGGTGATCATGGTTGGCTTAACAACAACCTCGTATGGTAATAAACCTGAATCGTTAAGGAATTTAACGATTTCCTGAGAATGTGCTGCAACGTGAGCTAAGCACTCATCTCCATAAAGATCCTGTGATCCTGTGCAGAACCAAAACTTGTAATTCTTTGACTGTAACATTTTTTAAATCCTCCTAGACTTTTAAACATTTTGTTTGTTTTGTTTTTGTTTGTTTGTTTTTGTTTGTTTGTTTTTTCTTTTGTTACTTTGTTTGTTTTTTTACTTTGTTTTGTAACTTTGTTTTGTAACTTTGCCTTTTGCTTTGTTACTTTTTTATGTAACTATGCCTTCTGCTTTGTTACTTTTTTATGTAACTTTGCCTTTTGCTTTGTTACTTTTTTATGTAACTTTGCCTTTTGCTCCGTTACTTTGTATTTGATATTATGACGGCTAATTTTAGGAGCCGCCTTTTACACCTTTTAATGCTGCTTACTCTGAAAAGCTCTTGCTGCCCCAGACCGTAAGCTGATTTGTTTTTCCAAGTGCTGTAAATACCGGGGTTTCAATTGAAGTGCCATCAATATTCTGCATGAGAGCAACACCTGAATAGGTCTCACCGTCAATAACAAGCTCGATATAAGGAGTTCCTGCCTCAAGCGACCAGCTTCCACTTGCTGCACCTGTAATAGTTCCATCTACACTCAGACTAATGAAGGAAGGAACATTCACCTCATAGTTTGCATAATCTATATCAAGCTTATGAAGGATCATCTCATACTCACCTGCTACCTCTTCAGCACTAAGTCCGTTTTCATTTAGAGTCTCACCTGATGTCTCAAAAGGCGAAGCAACAAGCCAGCCTTCCTTAGTAGTAAAGAGCTGATTTACCTTTACAAAATGAGCCTCTGTACCATTTGTGGTTCTTGAATGATATACAATGTAAGCCTTGCCGTCATCATCCACAAAGGCTGAATTATGGCCCTGTGCAACTCTGCCTGTAAGATTAGTTCTCCACTTATAGCCGCCGAACAATCTTACACCAACGCTAAGATTGTAATTAAATATGTAAGAATCAAATAAAGCTGAATTACCGAGTTCATCAACATATTCACCGTCTACATTCTTACTTCTGAATACTCTTACATTATAGCCGCCCTTAGCCTCAAGGTTTCCATAAGAAATGAAGAGATAATAATAATCTCCTATTCTCTGTATATAAGAAGCCTCACCAGAAACATACTTTCCGCCAGCTATCTTCTTTCCAAAATAAGCATCACTATGAGCATTTGTTTCATAGCTTACGGTATAATCTCTTAGCCCCGTTGAATTATCAAGCTTTAGAAGGAAAATTCCTCCCGACCATGAACCATAGCTCATCCAGAGATTTCCCGCATCATCGTAAAATACACAAGGGTCGATACAGTTAGGATACTCATCTCCCCATTTTCTATTGCTTACACCGTGCTTTATGTAACGCTCAGGAACGCTATCCTCGCCTGTAACAAGGGCTACATCCGTTGCATCATAATTACTTTCAGTGAAACCGCCATAAACGATGGTTCCGGCGTACTCATAAGGTCCTGTTACAGTATCTGCTGTTAAAAGCACTATATTAGAAATCCAGTTGTCACCGTTTGCACTAAGATACATACAGTACTTGCCCATTTCCTCATTATAGATAACATCCGGAGCCCATAAATAATCGAACCAGTTACCAGCACTAGAATCTTCATTATAAGCTCTTATCTGATCCTTTACTTCCTTAGTGAAGCTATCCCTGAAAGCCTTGTCCATGTTCGACCAGTTTATAAGGTCTGTAGACTTAGATAAGGCCATGTGAGTTCCGAATACATAATAGGTTCCATCAGTATCCTTAAAAATGCTAGGATCATGACAGGCAGTAGTTTTTACTGAAACCTTCTTGTCGGTTGGAATATCCACCTTGACCTGAGACATTGACATCTTAAGCACCATTCTGATCATTGCTTCCTGACCTGCATAGGTGAACTTAACATAAGGTCTTAAGATGACCTCTTCATCTGTAGAAGCAGCCTTAACGCTCACACCAGGTGCATAAAGGCCAGAGGTCAATAGCGATAAAACCCCAAACGCCATAAGGAACATTTTAAGAGAAGAACCTGCTCCCTTATTTGAATCAGAGCCCTTTTTCTTTTTAAGGCCAAGCATTATGAGGAGAAGAACGATAATTATAACTGCAGCGACTATAACGCCTACTACTATGCCATTTATGGTTCCATTTTGAGGAGTCTGTCCGCTTACTGTAGTAGTGCCTTCAGGAGCCTTTGTAACACCAGTGCTATCAGGAGCCTGCGCAGCACCTTCTTCATTCGAAACAGGAGGAAAAACAGTTTCATCTCCAACTAAAGTGCCGCTAAAGGTAAAGGTCTCACCGCTCTTTATAGTATCAAAGGAAGCTGGAAGCTCTGTTCCATTAGAAGGAAGAAGTCCTTCAGTATTGCTATAGGTAACCGAAACCTCACCTACCTGCCAGCCGGCACGTTCGTTAATAATATTAAGCTCAAAGGAAATATCCTCACCTGCGGCATATTCATCCTTATCAGTTGTAAGGGTGACCGTAACATCCGTATCAGTACCAGTAAATTCTGCAGCACTTAATTTTTTTAAACCTGCAGTGCCAAGTGAAAGAGAAAGAGCTACTGCCGCAATAGAAAGCGCAGCTGCCGAAGACTTCACTTTTGATAAAACCTTCTTCTTTATATTCATCATGCCCTCCAATTAACTAAACTCCAAAATCACCACTTTTTCTTAGGACAATGGCCGTCCTTATATACTGCCTTAAGCTCCACGTAACAGCCGCAGGCAAAACAGGTACCTGCATTAAGAAGCTCGCACTCCTTGCAGATATCAAGCCTTCTGTCATATTCCTCATCACTTACCCTTCTTTTATCCGGCGCCCTATTTATATACGCCTCGATAGTTTCTCTGTAAGCCTTAGGATCCGCCTCCCTAAGAAGGCATTTATAACAAATTCTATTATCAGCTCCGCTTCTTTCCAAAGCTCCACCAGAACTCATATTTAAATCACACCATCCTTTTATATATGCCACGCTAAATCATAACGCATATACATGCTGATATATTTATAGAAGTATATATATAACAATAAATATATTCATGACAATAAACTAATTTATGATAATAAATATATTTTTGATAAAAAATATACAGCAGCTATTATATACGCTGATAAAATTACATTTGAAATATAATTACAAGATCATGTTCTTATAATCAAATACAGGATTACCGGCTTCATCCCATTCTACCTTCATAATGAAGGCATGTCTATTAGGGTCATATAGCGGATTTCCTACAATATCTCTATAGGTTCTTGCATGGAACATACATACATCAGTTCCATCAGGAAGCTTAGTAAAGGAATTATGGCCAGGTCCAAAGAAGCCAAGCTCTGCATTTGAGCAAAGAACAGGCTTTTTCTCCTTTTTCCACTCTCTTGGATCTAAAAGATCAGCATCCTTATCAATACTGAGCATTCCCATGCAGTAAACCTCACCAGTAGCACTTGCTGAATAGGTAAGGAATATCTTATCATTATGCTTAACTACTGCCGGGCCTTCATTTACCCAGATATCTCTTCTCTCCCAGTCATAATCAGGAGTAGTAAGAAGAACCTGTGCTGTAGAAAGCTTAGTAGGGCTCTCCATCTTTGCGATGTAAAGGTTAGAAATCTGAATTCCAACGCTTACCTTTTCAGCCCAGACATAGTACCATTCGCCATTATTTTCAAAAACTGTAGCATCAAGAGAAAAGGCCTCAAAGGAATAAATATCATCATCACTTCTTTGAATCATTCCTCTCTCTACCCACTCATCCTTCATAGGATCACTTCCAAGACACTCAAGGATGTATGGACGAAGTCTCCAGATATCATCTTTTCTTGAACTTGCAAAATAAATGAACCACTTACCATTAATAAAGTGAAGTTCCGGAGCCCAGACATGCTCACTCATGTCGCCGCTCTCATGACGATGCCAGATTTCCTTTTCCTGTGCATCCCTTAAAGCATACAGACTGTCAGCACATCTTAAAATTATTTTATCATAAGCAGGAACTGAAGCGGTAAAATAATACTTACCATCGGTATGTCTATATACATACGGATCTGCTCTCTGCTCTATTAACGGCACATTAAGCCTCTTATTTTCATCTTTTAAAATATTATTCATCATATTTCTCCATTTGTAGTATTTTTCCCAGACATTTCTTAATTACTTTTCTTTTTGTAGTATTTTTCCAGTTATTTCTTAATTACTTTTCTTTTTGTAGTATTTTTCCAGTTATTTCTTAATTACTTTTCTTTTCGCTATGTCTCTTTTCATCTTTAAAGCGGGGTATTTCCCGCTTATTTTCGGCTATTCCAGAGACCTTTTCATTTTTTTCTATTTTCTTTCCCATCTACTATTTAATTATATTATAAAACATTTCACAAAAAACTCAATGTATTTTCACATAATTATTTATAAAAATCTATCCGCTCATATTTAAAAAACTTTATAAAACTTTAAAAATATGGCCTCCGGCTACTGAAGGTATCCCCCACAGCTTTGCCGGAAGCCACATGCTTTAGCTTAGTTTATACTCTAGCTATGTCCGGCTGGAAATCACTTTCCATTCAGACTATTAAGTTTTAAAACTACAAATTATTCAATTGAAAGAATGTCATTGTAGCATGCTTCGTTTGTGAAGAAGAAGTAGCAAGGATCAGCAGCTGTAAGAAGTGATGTTACCTTAGCTGTTTCCTTCCATTCCTTACCATCAGCACCAACGAAGGTGTAATCTACGTTAAGTGTTCCGCCATCTCTTGAGATAACGATTGTAACGTCTGCATCCTTCATCATGTTAAGCCAATCAGCCCACTGGCCGTCTTCCCAATCCTTTGTAAACTCAGCTGCGTATGAAGCATCGCCCCATCCGTAAGCATCTGCTCTAAGAACTGCATACTCTGCATAGCCTTCAGCCTGTGATGCTGGAGCAACGTGAGCTTCGGTAGCTGTGTTACAGAATGCAAGTACAAAGTTCTCCCAGTTGTTGTTACCTAATGTGAAGTTTGTAAGCTTAACTGTCTTTGTTGCGCCATCAGCAATCTCTGTGCCTGCTGTCCAATCTGACCAGAAAGTACCTGTAAGATCTGTATTACCAATATGATCAATTGCGCTAGGATCTGCTGTTACTTTGATAACATCACCAACGCTAAGAACTTCTACATAGCTGTGCTCGCCTGTAAGGAAGAAGTATACAGGATCTTCTGGCTTAATTGTTGACTCAACTGAAGATGTTGATGTATAAACTGTTCCGTTGAAATCTTTGATTTCAGCTGCAACTGTGATGTTTCCACCATTTCTTGAAATCTTAAGAACAACATCAGCCTCAACCATGATTGATTCCTGCCAGTTCTTCCAGTTATCCCATGTCCAGTTAAATGATACTGTATCATCTGCTGCGTTCTCACTGTTAGCGATCCAGTTGTAATCTGCATTACCCCAGCTGTAGCAGTCTGCACGGAATACACCGTACTCAACGTGACCTTCTGAAGTATTAGGATCTACGCCGGCTTCTGTCTTATCGTTTGTGAAAACAGTTACAAAGTTATCATACATCTGCAGACCATCTGAGTAGTTCTTAAGAACAACTTCCTTTGTCTCACCGTCTTTTAATTCATATGACTCTGTCCAGTCTGTCCACCAGTTATTATCAAGATCTACAGTACCGATTGTATCGATAGCTGCCTCGTTAGGAGTGATAACGATTTCACGCTCTGGCTCCTCAAAAGCAACTGAAGGATCGCCCTGCTGATAAAGTGTAAGTGCCTGTCCTGCTGTAAGTGCCTGATCAAATACATATACTTCATCGAATGCACCCTTGAAGATAGCATCCCAGTAGTTAACACCAACAAGGAAATCAAAGTTGTCTGATGGTGCCATTGTTCCAGGAACAACAACTATTTCAACAACATTTCCATCTGCATCCTTGTTTACAAGCTCCTGACCATTTAAGTAAAGCTGTGCTGCAAAGCAGTTAGGATCTGAAGCTGCTGGCTTTGATGCATCAACAACGAGTGTAACATTGACCCATTCCTTAAGGTGCTCTGTAGCTTCTGGTGAAGCCCATGCCGGCCAGTTGTTAACAAGTTCTGTATTAAGTCCATCGTATGACCATACGCAAGGGAATGCTGCACCATCTGGATTCCACTCTGTTCTTGTAAGGTTAAGGTAATGCTGACCACCAGTTGCATCGCCGTGTACATCAGGACCGAACTGGATTGTTGGCATATAGTTTGAGAAACGTGTAGCATACATCCAGTATGAAACTGTATATGTATCACCAACACCGTTTACGTCTGTAAGCTTTAAACCATTCTTACCATCAAGGTAAACTGCCTCGCCCTTAACACCAGGGATACGAACAACTTCCTTGCCCTCTGCTGCTGAAAGAATAGGTGTAGCTGCTGTATCCTGTGCTGTAACCTGGATACCATCATTTCCATCAGCCTCATCAAATGAGTAGTAATAAACTGGATCTGGAAGTGCTTCGCCCTCTACTGCCGGCTCTGTTACCTCTGTAGTTGGTTCTGTAGTAGCTTCCTGTGTGGTAGCTTCTGTGGCCTTTGTAGTCGCCTCTGTTGCTGCTGTAGTTGCTGCTGTTGTAGATGAATCCTGTCCCTTATTTCCACAGCCGCTCATCAATGTAGCAGCCATAGCAACTGCCATAGCAGTGCTCAATAACTTTTTGTTCTTCATAGATTTCCTCCATTTAAAAATATATTAAGTAAGAACCTTATCGCTCTTATTTAGTTCAACGAATTAGAATGAAGATACTATTGCTTCATACTTTTCAAGTTCTTCAGGTGAAAGAACATCATAGCCTGATGGTCCAAAGTATGAAATCATAGCTTCTGCATGATAGTAGTTAGCCTGACGTGTTGCCTCTTCTACGTATGTAGCAGCCTTAGCCTGTCCGCCATCTACAAGATCATGGATACCGATGTTGTTGAAGTACTGATCACAGAAGTTCCAGTAACCAGCAATGTTGTACCAGCCGTAAGGAACTGGTCTTGTGATTGATGCGAAATAATCATCCCAGTACTGCTTGTGATCTTCGTCTGTTGGGAAGAGTGACTTAAAGCCGTCCCAAACACCTGAATCAAGTGTAATAGGTACCGGCATGTTAGAACTCTTAAGAGGAACACCTGAAGCATTTGTGATTGATGTATCAGAGTAGATCTTGATTCTCTCATTCCATCCATCTACGCCCCATCCCATGAACTTAAGAAGAACATATGCTTCGTAAGGATGCTCACAAGATGTTGAAACACCGCCCATGTACATGTTACCGATAACGTTATGCTCCTTCTCATCAACTACGTTAGGTGTAACGTAAGGGATGATATCAAGACCATACTGCTCCTGGTAGCCTTCTGTGTTCCAGATGTTCTGGAATGACCAGAGACCCTCTGAGAATACAGCAACGTGACCTGTTGAACCGAACCATGTGCTCCAGTCTCCTGACCAGTCTTCCATCTGCTGTGTATTCTGCTGAGGTGCTACATAGCCTCCAAGCTTAAGATCTGAGAACTCCTGCTCTCCGATTGCCCAGTACTGAAGATCGAAATCATTTCCGTCGAAACCGAATTCACCCTTGATAGCTCTCTCTGCTGTTGAACAAGCAGCGATACCATAAAGTGAATCAAGTCTGTTGTAGTAGCCAAGACCATAGTACTTCATACCTGTTCTATCATCAACTGTAGCAGCCTTGATGAGGTCGATCATCTCTGACCATGTCCAGTCTGTACGTGGCATCTCAAGATTGAGGTGCTCGATTACGTTTCTGTCGATGAAGATAGCACTTGGCTGATAGTAGGTAGGCATTGCGAAACGTCTTGATGTATCGAACTTACCGATACCATATTCCTCGATTGTTGGCATAAGATTTGCTGTTTCCGGATCATTTTCAACATAATCTGTGATGTCTGCCCAGTACATATTAGCAAGAGCTGTATCAGAGTCTGTACCTGAGAATACATCAGGGAAGGTCTGTGCAGCAGCAGCTGCTGAAAGGTCTGTACTCATGTCTTCGATAACACGTGTCTCTACGGTAATGTTAGGATACTTCTCCATGAACTTCTCTGCAAGAAGATTGATGGTTGTCTCATCCTCATAATGCCAGTAGGTAAGTGTAATGTTATCTGTTGTCATCTGTGTATCACCGCCTGTAGCTGCTCCGCCATCAGTAGATCCACCAGAATTAGTTGTATCAGGAGCTGTGTTAGTTCCTGAATTTGCAGATGTAGCATCCTGACCCTTTGTGCCACAACCTGCGAGCATTGTTGTAGCAAGTAAAATCGCTCCAACTCTTCTCAAATTCCTTTTTTTCATTAATTATTCCTCCTTAGAATTTCTATTTTACAGTGCCAAACCCAACTGACACTGTTAAAATCATAAAATTATTCACCTGTGATACCGGTTCTATCAATACTTTCAACGAAATGTCTCTGTAAGAAGAAGTACATTACTAAAAGTGGAAGTACACTGATAGTTGTAGCTGCCATTCTTACTGATTCACTAAGTGAAGTTGCCGTATCACCAGTTGCAGCCTTTGTATTAAAGCTTGTATCAAAGTTCTTAAGCTGAATTACAAGGTTTGTCCAAACGCTCTTGGTTGAAAGACCCTGAACGTAAAGCTCTGTTAGGTAAGATTCATTCCAGTACCAAACAAATGAAAAAAGTGCTACTGTTATTATGGCCGGTGCTGCTGAAGGAACTGCGATCTTAAAGAAGGTCTTGAAGTGTCCTGCACCGTCTATGGCAGCTGCCTCAGTAAGTACCTTAGGTATCTGTTTAAAGAACTGGTAGAAAATAAGAATAAAAATCGGAGCATTCAGACCATTTCCAAAAACTGCCGGAAGGACAAAGGTCCAAACTGTACCGAGGATACCCATCTTATTGTAAAGAACGTAAGTAGGTATCATTGTAACCTGGCTTGGAAGGATGTATGAGAAAAGTAATATTCCCATGCAGAGCTTCTTACCCTTGAAATCATATCTGGCAAAACCATAACCTACCATCATGCAGATAAAAATATTGAAAACAGTTGGCATTCCTGCGATAAATATACCTCTAAGGAAGCTCTCAACAAAATTCATTGATGTAGCTGCATCTATATAGTTCTGCAAATATAGTGAACTAGGTAGCCACTTTACGGAAGTGTCAAGCAGGTCATCTCTGTTCATGAAGCTTGTGCTTATCATGTAGAGCAGAGGATAAATATATACAAAGCCGATACAGATCAATAATCCGTATATTGCAGCAAGCTTTAAAAATCCCTGTTTCTCCTTAGAACCGAACAGGAATTTGTGAATCTTATTAGTATTCACTCTTGCCCGAATAGGTTCTAGTATGGCCGCTTGCGGTTGCTTTTTCCATCTTTCTGACATTGCGTGCGTTCCTCCTTCTTACACTCTTTTGCATTCTGAGTTCCTTCTTCTGCTGTCTCTGATATCTCTTAATGGCCCTGTCATATGCATCCTTCTTAGAACCTAGGATAATGAAGAACATAAGTGTGATAAGGCTGATTACTACAGAGTACATCCATGCCATGGCTGAAGCATAGCCATAGCCCTTTTCCTTTGTTCCTGAGAACATTGCCGTCTCGATCATGTTGATAAGCTGGTTCTGCTCGTTTCCGGAAAGGAAAATAACTGTATAAATTGCGTTCAAGAGCACCATTGGCTTAAGAGTCGGAAGTGTGAGCTTCCAGAAGCACTCCCAGCCTGAGGCTCCATCGATTTTTGCTGCTTCATAAAGACTCGGATCCATTTTTTGGAGAGCAGATATGAAAATAAGTATCTGAACTCCTGAATACCAGAGAATCATGATCATATTCGAGAACATATCTCCTATGTTCTGTGCAACTGTTGTCGGCAAAACCCTGTCAAGAGCTGTAATAACAGACTGAACGTTAAGTGCTGGAATCGTTGCTGCACCTTCACTTACGAGCATGTTCATAACAGGTCCGCTCACGATGATAACCGGAAGGAAGAAAACAAGTCTGAAGAAAGATCTGCCCTTTATCTTCTGATTAAGCATCATTGCAATTAAAAGTGAGAATACAACGATTATAGGAACCTCTACTATCGTCTGCCAAATATAGGTTACCAGCTGCTGAGGGAATTCAGGGTCCTCCATCCATATCTGGGTAAAGTTTCCTGTTCCGATAAAGTTGAATTTAGTCCCACGAGGGGTAATTCTTATGTTATACCAAATATAGCGGAACGACTGTCCAAGTGGATAAAGAAGGAATAATACTATTCCTATCAGCCATGGAAGAATGAAAAAATATCCCATTCTAGCTTCACGCCTAGCAAGCTTCCCCTGCTTGATTTTAACCTTTTTTTCTTTTGCTTTTTTCTTTGTGCTATCCATTACATTTCCTCGCTATGCTCGATTAGAACTAAAGCCATCTAACCGACTATCTTGTATGACATGCCTTCGACCGTAGTGCCGTCGGCGCTCTGAGTGTCCTGGGAATAATTTACATAAACCTTAACTCCATTGCTGTAAATTACTCTTGTAATGCCATTGCCTAAAATATCATGCTCCACTATAGTGCTGCCCTCTGTCTTAGAATTAAGTTCCTTAAGACTATTAGTATAAGAAATAATAGTATCCTTATAGACATCGTACTGTGCACTATAAATATCATTAGAATTTGTATAAAGAAGATCTGCCGTATTTTCCTTTGTAACATAGAAAGAAGGGAAGGTTCCTGTCTCAACAAGCTTTAAGAAGAACTCTGTCTTGTTGGCTTCAAAGTTTACGTACTCAGAATAAACCGGCATCACGCCCTTAAGAACAAGTGAAAGGAAAGGAACACTTTCATCCTCGAACATGAAGCTTGATGTGTACATCGGCATATCCAGGAATGCCTCTGTATCGTGCCATAAATAAGAAAATGGCTGTTCAAGAACAAGATCAGTTTTTTCTGCAACGTTATCAAGAAGTGTCTCATAGCTTTCAGCTGTGTTAAATCTTGTATAAGTCTTACCACCGTAGGTGTATGAGAAAAGAGCATTTGAAATACCTGCAACTGCTAAATTAGAGCCCTTCTTCTTAGTGTACTTATTTACAAAGCCATTAAGAAGCTTGGTGCTTCTTGCAGGAGTAAGGAAAAGCATCTGCTCATATACATCCTTGTAGGTCTCCTCTGTAAAACGTCTCTTATTGATTCTCTTAACAACGTTAAAGGTTGCATTATGCTCATCAGGATTTATCCTTAAAGCATCATCATAAAGGTAAAGAGAAATACCTCTGCTCTCAGCATTTGAAAGAGCCTTTTTAACATCTCCCGTACCGCCGACTTTAGAATCAGCATCATACTTTGTGATAGGAAGATCGTTGATACCGCCGTCCTGCCAGCCCTTGTATACTGAGAAAAGATCTGTGACACCGCTCTTTTCAAGATCATCATAAATATCAACGATGTCATCGGCAGTTGTCATAGTAACGCCTCTTGTTCCCATGAGCCAGCTTTCTCTATCTGTTCCAAGGAAGTCTACTCTTGTATCATATGAGGTATCAAGTGAAGTCTTAAGCTCTCCATTATTAACAAGATAATCCCTGTAAGCTGTTGCCATGCCTGCATAATCAGCATCATCTCCAGAGAGGAAAAGATAGCGTACTGCTAAATCCGAATGAGTTCTATCCGCTTCTGTCAGGTGAAGTGAACCAGAGGTTGAATTATTACTGGTTGGCTGAGTGTAGTTACGTCTTAAAACAAACTTTGCAAAGGCTCTGTTATAATTTACGTTAACTCCGTTAGGATGAGCCTCAATGCTAGCTCTCATTGCGCCGTCTTCAACCACTCCAAGGTAAGCTATCTTGTCATCTGTATGAGCGATACCGAATATAGGAGCAATTACCTGCTCTGCCTCGGTAACCATTTCATAACGGTCCCAAAGAAGATTGATTACCTGACTATCTTCAAAACCATAATCCTTACCGTAGATCATTGAAGAGAAGCCTGTAGAATAAGTGCCTTCCTTATCATTTAAATAGATAAGACCACCATTGCCATCCGGGAATAAAATGTAGCCTTCCTTATCATCAAGATAAGAGTTTCCAAGGAAAGGATACATTGAAATAGTACCGATGAAGAAATTCTCATTTTCCTCAACTATTGAAGAATCAGGAATTCTTACTGAAAGACCTTCATCTGTAAGCTGTACTATAAGCTCCATTCCAAAGCCGTACTTTTTCCACTTTACCTTGGCTCGAAAACCATTTTCAAGATAGGTGATATCCTTTGTAACATCATCAGTAATTAAATCTGCCTGTTTTGTATCATCGTTACCGCTGATTATTGTAAGAACCAGAGCCGACTTCATTGCTGCATACCAGGTTTTATTACTTTTTCCATCATCATAGCTGATGGCTGATTCCATATACTTTCCAGTTTTCTTATCCTCAACTATGATTGAAAGATCGTCCTCTAAAAAGTAGAGATTATAATCTGTGCTTTCAGCTATCTTAACATGATCATTTATCTTTGGTGCATTTGCAGCAGGTGCACTCACCTCACTCGCTTCAAGAAGAACCTGTGAAGTATAGGCAGGATCGCTACCAGCCGCAAGGGTGTTACCAGCGATTACACTGCTTGATATCTGAGCCACGATTGCTGTAGAAAGCACCATGCACATAAATCTTTTTTTCTTAGTTACCAATTCTATACACCACCTCTCCAATTAACGATGAGATAAAATCGAATACCTGTGACCACAATACATAGATAATGAATGCAAGAAGCAGAACAATAAGTATTGTGAACGCTGTAAGTAAAATAATCTTAATTGTATCCTTAACTGAGTAGTCGTTGAGCTCCTTAACTGTAATAAACTCAAGAGCAACTATCCAGCAGCCCATAAGGAAATATCCGAACTGAACGAAGAAGATTTCATTATAGGTAACCACATGTGATAAAGCAAAGATGATAGGCATAAGAACCAGATATGGGCCTGCGCTGTAGATAAAGCCGCAGTAGATAGCCTTTAGCTTTCCTTCACCTTCATTAATGGTACACATGAGGTAGTTACATCCAACAACGATAAGTAGAACTAAGATGATGGTTCCAATATCTGAGAGGATGTCGTAGCTTCCTTCTCTTACCTGCTTAACAAGGAAACCACAGAAATACTTGTTTATGATGAAGAATACTGTAAATATTGCAACAAGTATGTTAGCACTCGCTACTGATACTCTGTTATGGAATTTGACTTCATAGCAGGCATTAATAGGATGCTTTATGTAATAGAACAGATAAGACAGCTCATGGATAAGCTTTTTAGCACCAAGTCTTGAACCCAGGCTCCTTAATCCATTGAGCAATCCTGTTTTAGCATCAACAATAAGAATTACATAAAAGGCTACTATAAGAATAAAAACAATGACTATAACTGAGCCTAAATGCTTCTTAAGCCATGAATTTCTTACTTCCCAGAAGGAATCTGAATAACCATCAAGATCCTTAGCAAGCTCTGCATATTCAAGAGACTGCTTATATTCGCCTTCCTTGTAAAGAGCTCTTCCCATTGCCATGTTGGCGTAATCAAAAAGGTTGTTCATCTTAAGTACTTCGCTAAGAGGCTCCATACTTTCTTCATATCTGCCCTTTGAGAAAAGGTAAAGAGCATCATGAAGCTGGTTAGTAAATTCTGTAGGAACATATACCTGGATCTGTGCCTTATCAGAGTCAAGAACATAGATCTTATCATCATTTCCTACCTGTATAGCCTCGATCTTGGTTGAAAGACCGATTCTCTGCTGTCCATCATCGCTACCACCGAATACGAAAAGAAGATCGCCTTCGTTGTTGTATTCGTAGATGTAACCCTGCTGAGAAGCTACAAAAACGTTGTCATGATTACCAGTTGCAACTGCAACAGGAACATCATCAGTCTTATCAGGAGAAATCATGTTAACGCCTGCAATATTGAGACGCTTAAGTGATTCTTTACCTTCACCTCTTGTTACAGTATAGATGATGCCCTTATCATCGATAGCCATGTTATCCGGAGTTGAAGGAATATTACCTACCATCTTTGCTCTCTGGGCATCTGTAAGAACTGCTCTCCAGATGATGTTCCAAAGACCTGCCGTGGTTGAGTTTGTTCCGAAATATCCAAGGAAGGTTCCACCTTCAACAGGTGAAATCTGAACCATACCATTGGTATTAGATTCACAGATAACATACATAGTACCATACTGATTTGCAACTATCTTAAGAGGAAGGAAATCCTGAGTCTCACCGTACATAGCCTCTGTAGGTCTTCCATAGGTAGCTGTGAGATTACCGGCCTCATCAAATACGAAGATTGATCTGGCATCTCTATCTGCTACGTAGCAGGTCTTATCCTCTGCTACGTACATGCCCTTGGGATTTTGAAGAACGCCCTCGCCAAAGGTCTTTATGAGGTTATTATTCGCATCAGAAGCAATTATTCTCTTATTTCCACTGTCGAGGACATAGTAGCTGCCATCTGAAAGAACAGTGAAATCTGTAGGAGCATTTAAGGACTCATCTCCTATCTTGATAATTGTTTCATATGGAAGATATGCTGTCTGAGTTTCAGTTACATATCCATAACCATCAATCGTATAAGTCTTATAAGGCGTATCCGCCTGAATGTTTATATCCGCTCCTGTCTGCAGGAATGTGAATGCCAATAAGAACACGAACAGCAACAAGAGCTTATTCTTTATTTTTCTAAAGTTTAATTTTTTCATATTTACACCACGTACTCATATTCTAACTATTTGAATAAACGTCACTGTAATACCTAATGCAACATTTATGTTTATTATTTGATACCAGAGTGTGCCATTGTATTCATTACGTTCTTCTGAAGAATACAGAATAAAATCAGGTTAGGTAAGAACATTATCAGCGAAGCTGCTGCTGCGATACCTTGTCCTGCTACTGTATTAGTAGTAGACGTGCTCGTCAGTGTGTTCATGTAGAAGGCAAGAGTCTTAAGACTATCATCATTGATGTAGTAATTTGAAGCCTCAAGATTTGTCCATACCTGCTGGAAAACAAGAATCGCTGCTGTTGCGATGGCAGGTTTGATCATCGGGATAATGATCTTTAAATAGATCTGCCATTCCTTAGCACCATCCATGTAAGCCGCCTCGATAAGAGAATCAGGAACCTGATCTGTGAACTGCTTCAAAAGGAAGAGTGCAACTGGAAGCGGAATAAGCGGAAGTATCTGAGCAAAATATGTATCAACAAGGCCCATCTTGTTAACGATGAGGTATCTTGGGATCATAACTGCAACAGGAACGAACATAAGAGCAAGCTCGTTGATCTTTAGCATTGTGCTTCTGCCCTTATACTTAAGCTTTGATAATGAATAGGATGCCATTGTTGAGAAAAGAAGTGAAGCAAATACTACAATTCCCGTAACAACAACGCTGTTAAATACATATTTACTAAGTGGGATTCCTGCCGACCTCGTCGCCTTGAACAGCTTTCTGAAGTTATCAAGCGTCGGGTGTAAAGTAATGAATTTTGGCGGGAATGCGAACAGCTCTTCCATAGGCTTAAAAGCGTGGAAAATGATAAATACAATAGGAAGACCTGTTATAATAACAAGCGGTATAACAAAGATATACAGCTTGATCTGACTCTTTTCAAATTTATCAGGGTTCATGCGATGCCCTTTATATGCTGCCATTTGAAACCTCCTTAACTATCAGTCTTTTTCAGCAAAAAGATTTTTACTTACCGAAGAGAAAATCTGAACTATAAGCAGCAATACTACTGAAATAGCTGCTGCATAACCCATTTCGTAACGAATGAAACCGTAGTCTTCGATATGGTTTACGATAAGCTGTGCTGAATATCCAGGTGTTGGGTTACCAGCAAGAAGTGTACTGATCTGACCGTTCTGGAAAGCTCCAACTATCTGCATAACTGCCGCAAATAACATCTGAGGCTTCATGCTAGGGATTGTAACATAAATCATTTCCTGGAAACGGTTCTTAACACCGTCAATAGCAGCTGCCTCATAAAGTGATTCATCTACGTTGAGAAGACCTGCAAGAATTGCAAGGAAGCCTACACCCATACTGCTCCAAAGACCAATGATGATAACAATAGGAAGCAGGAATTTCGCATTTGAAAGCCATATGATAGGCTCATCTATTATTCCAAGGTTCATAAGCCAGCTGTTGATGTAACCTGTCTGATCACCTGTGAAAAGGATCTTCCAAAGAACTGACATCGCTACACCACTTGTCATACTTGGTGAGTAAAGGATGAGAGCAAATATTGTTCTAGGTCCCTTTGTCATGTTCGCAAGTGCCCATGCTAAAAGGAATGATAAAATGTAACCGCCTACACCAACTATGAGTGCGTACTTAACTGTATTAGGAAGTACGAATTTCATGAACGTATCATCGCTGGTGATAAGATTTATGTAGTTCAGAAGCCCTTTGTACTCAGGCTTCTGAATTGTATTAAAGTTGGTAAATGAAAGTATTACCGCAATTACAACTGGTGCAAGTATAAATATTACAAACAACAATGCATACGGAAGTACAAATAAATAACCATTTTTATTCGAGTGGCTTCTTCTACCGACTCTCTTAGAGTTCTGCATCTTAATCCTCCATATGATACCAAGATGATTATTTGTTCAAGATCTCCTGAACCTTCTCTACGCTTGGTACTTCATATTCCTTTATTACATTTCCATCAGAATCTATATATCCGAATTCTTCAAGTTTTCTCTTTGTTTCTCTGTCAACTATCTTAACAACTTCATCAATACGTGATCTGATAGATTCGCCGTTAACAACTACATCATTGAATGCGTTACTAACTTCTCTTTCCATCATGTAAGAACCAAGAAGTCTTGGTGCTTCAAGAATGTTGCTAGCCTGCTCCATAATAATCTGCTTATCGCTTGTAGGATAAGGAAGCTCTCCAAAGGCCTCAAGATTTGCTGTTGGCCAGATATATTCATCACCGTACATGATCTGAAGCATCTGTCCGAACTCTGCCTGAACCTCTGTGCTTGACCACCAATCCATGAACTGCCAAGCCTTCTGCTCCCTTTCATCATCAGAAGCAAACATTACAGTACTTTCAGCGCCGCCTGATATAAATCTCTTTATTTCACCAGTTTCCTCATCCTTAACACCAGGAATAAGAGCTATTTTCCAAGAATTCTCAATTTCAGGTGCTGCATTTAAGATAAGGTTGTATGAGTTGAAATCTGCAATACCGATACAGAGGTCACCGTTTCTAAAGTGCTGATAGAAGTTAGGAACATCGACTGGAAGATCATAGAGGGTAAAGAGCTCGGTAAGCTCTGTAAAGCCCTGAACTGCCTCTTCTTCATCGATCGTTATGTCTAAAGCTGTCTTTCCATAGAGGCTGCCGCCGTTCTGGAAAATAAGAGGTGTTGTACCATGGAAGTTTCTCATAGCTGCCATTGCTGCTGTTGGATAGAATACATTAAGACCTCTCATCTGGAGATCAGGCATCATGGCAATAAGTTCATCGATAGTATCCGGCGGTGTAAGACCAAGCTTTTCAAGCACGTCACTACGATAGAACATTACATAGAAATTCATGGTTTCAGGAAGTGAAATGAGGCCATCACCTATAACTGATGGAACTAAAAGACCATCTGAATATCTGCCGAACACTTCCTTATAGTTGCTGAACTTAGTGAGGTCTACTAAAGCGCCTCTGATACCAAGCTCGAATGGAATTGAATAGTTAATACCTGTTGCAATGTCTGGTGTGTCACCTGATGCATTAGAAAGAACAAGCTTATTTGGATCTGTCATGATTGAAAGATCTACTTCAATGCCGGTTTCCGGAGTGAATTCATCATCAATCATCTTCTGCATGATTTCAACATACTGTCTAGGACGGTTTACCCATACCTGAACATGGCTTGCATCTGTATTACTAGCTGAATAAGACTGACCGAAGAAGGAATCCACGAATCTTTCGATTGAATTTCCCATTCTTGAGAAGATATCGAGCTTTTTAGGAAGCTTTGTCTTAGCCTGACAGATGTAAATTCTATCTATTGCTAAATTGTTCTTATTAATAAGATCTACGAAGTTGGCGATCTGCGTATTAACTGAGTTAACACTTGTTGAAAGCTCGTCTACTCTGTAGATAAGCTCATCAGGCTCATCTCCGAGGGTCTTAAGCTGCTTAGCAGCAATTATCAGATAACCAAAGGCTGCTACATCCTCAGCGTCTTTTCCGCCTACATACTCTGTAGCTGATTCAGTTACTGCATAAAGCTCATCTACCCAGCTGTAAATTCTCTCCTGAACATCAGGAATGTACTTACTAAGTCTAAGATCACGGTACTTATCTTTATTAGTACCTGCAACCTTTGTTACTTCAAGCGAAAGGTCGTTTACTGCATTCATGATATAATCGACCTTTTCAAGAGCTTCTCTTAAAGGATCTGCTGAAAGCTGCATCGAGATTGTATGCTTTCCAGCCTCAAGATACACACTCAGCTTATCTCCATCAGATGACTTAAGATAAGCATTCTTGAACTTCTGCTGATATTTCATTGGATAATTCTCAAATGCTGTATTTGGAATTTCTCCATCTATCTCATAATTTACGAATACAGGGAAGCCATTCTTTTCTGACTGTCTGTAATTCATTGCTATGTTGTAATAGCCTGCATTTGCTACTTCAAATTCGTAGGTGACCTTCTGTCCTGCTGTATCAAATGAATCCTGGTCAACTATGTTAAGCACTGTAGTTGTAGACTGAACCGGGCTAAGAGAAGCATCATATTCACCTACCGCATGGATAGAGGAATCATTCCTTTGTGTGAAATCCTCAGCCTCGATTGTAATGAGTTCATTTCCAGGAGCATCCTCTGCCTTGGTATACTCAGGAATTACAGTCTTTTTAGAAAGAGTGATATTTCCAAGAAGAAGGCTTCCTTCATTTACATTAATTGTAAATTTATGACTGCCTTTAGATAATTCTATAAGAAGAGGTTCTGAATATCTGTAGCTCGAATCCATCACTTCCTTATGTTCCCACTGGATGAGCTTATCAGGCATTGTAACGATTACATTGCCATATCTGTCAAAGCTGTCTTCTCCATCACTTACCCAGGTTGTTTCAAAAGTAAGGCTTCTGCTTTCGTAGAATGGATATTCACCGTCGACCTTAAGTCCAAGTTCTATAGGAAGAATTGAAGTATCATATGATAAATAATCAAAGGAAACAACGTAAAGAGCATCCTCTGGAACATTTACATCTACCGAGATCTCATCTCCAACTACGATGTCGATTGCATCTGAAGCATATCCATACTTATCTGATGCCGCCTTAACGCTGCCAGATTCTGCCTTAGCTCCATTTACTGGAACAACTATGTCATTTCCGGTGTATTCCTTAAAGGAATATCCACTCGAAACAGCTGTGTAATTGGTAGTAAGTCTCTCTGCTGAAAACTTAGCAGTCACCACCGTACTTTCACCTGATAAGAGCTTCTCTCTTGCAGCGCCCTTTCCCATTGCCGGAAAAGTTCCTGCGCTGACTGTGAATACTAAGCCCAAAGCAACTATTCTTTGAATATTTTTATAGATCATAGGAAAACTCCTTTAACTTATCAGATAGTAACCTCAAGATGCATTACGCTGCAAGGAGGAATGGTAAACCTAAGGCTACCACCATCTGTCTTAACATCATTAAACTCCTTAATCTTAACTACATCCGGAGCATCGAAGGTATTATGCTCATGCATTTCACCGGTAACGATTTCTCCCTTAACTGCCTTAATCTGGCTATCAAAAACAGTTCCCTCGATGTCGTAAGACTTATCAACTGACATATTTGTAAGTGTGATATGAACCTTGCCATCCTCACTCATTGAAACTGACTCATTCATGCAAGGAACCATGTTCTGTTCCTCAAGTCCGACCATTTCTGTCTCAAGGTGACTGTCAAGAAGCTCTGCTCCCTGATGAACATTGTACATCTTGAATACATGATAGGTAGGAGTAAGAATCATCTTCTCGCCTTCTGTAAGAATAACCGCCTGAAGAACATTGACCATCTGAGCGATATTTGCCATCTTTACTCTATCACAGTGCTTATTGAAGATGTTGAGGTTAATACCAGCAACAAGAGCATCTCTGATAGTATTCTGCTGGTAAAGGAAACCAGGATTTGTACCAGGCTCAACTGAATACCAGGTGCCCCACTCATCAATGATCATTCCGACCTTGTGCTCCTTATCATACTTATCCATGATAGCTGCATGATGATTAATAAGATCTTCAATGTAAAGAGTCTTTTTCATTGTGATATACCAGATCTTTTCATCGAACTCAAGAGCGCTTCCCTTTTCCTCCCATCCAAGTGGATGTGTGTAATAATGAAGTGAAAGGCCATCCATGAAACCATGAAGGAATTCAGGTGCTCTAAAGCAGGTCTCCATTACTCCGTTTGTCCAGTTATAATCATCTACATTTGCACCACAGCAGATCTTTGAGATCGGATGCTCAGGATTGTAATTTCTTACATATGTCTGATAGTTACGGTACTTATTAGCATAATATTCTGGAGTCATGTTTCCACCGCAGCCCCAGTTCTCATTTCCTACTCCGAAATAATCAACCTTCCAAGGCTCTTTGTGACCATTCTTGCCTCTTAGCTCTGCCATAGGAGAAACACCGTCGAAGGTCATGTACTCTACCCACTCGCTCATTTCTCTTACAGTTCCGCTTCCAACATTTCCATTAATGTAGGTCTTGCAGCCGAGCTGTCTGCAAAGTTCCATAAATTCATGTGTTCCGAAGCTATTATCCTCAACAACACCGCCCCAGTGAGTATTGATCATCTTCTTGCGGTTTTCCTTAGGACCGATACCATCCATCCAGTGGTATTCATCTGCAAAACATCCACCTGGCCAACGAAGAACCGGGATCTTCATTTCTTTAAGTGCGTCAACAACATCATTTCTCATTCCATTTGTATTTGGAATATTTGAGTTTTCACCAACATAAATGCCCTCATAGATACATCTACCAAGATGCTCTGAAAAATGGCCCTGAATCTCAGGATTGATGCGTCCTTTCTTGTTGCTTGGGTTAATTAAAAGCTTCATAATATCTCTCCTTTTTACACTCATGTATCTCTTTTATTTCAGCTTTCGCTTAAGTATTTATTTAAGTTTTCACTTAATTATTTCATTTTTTGATGAATTTAGGGTAATTATATATCATTTTATTCAAAAAATCAACCATTATTTTTGTATTTTTAGATAAATTGTATAAAAAAATTAAATAAAACACTACTTGACATTATGACAAAAGGGGTATATAATCATTTTATATTAAACAACAAAAACTGAAACATTTCACTTTAGGATTAAGTTATATTCTTCCAAATCCATTTTATAGAAACAAAGCTAAAGTCTTTAAGTTTAAAATGTAATATTAATTTTACCTTAATTCTATATAATAGATTTAGTTAAGTAAATAATTATCGAATCCCATTTGCTAGTTTAATTTAAACTCATTTAAATAGGCTACCCAAAGTGAAAGCTTCGGTTCGGTTTAGCTTCATAAAGAAAGTATAGGGTAGATTATGTTATATTTACATTCATTAAAAGAGGCTGAATTAGTATTCAAGGCCCTCAGCGCTCCAATGAGATTAAGAATTATGGAGCTTATTTTTGAAAAAGAGATGAGCATGAATGATTTAGCACAGGCTCTAGGTCTTACCAACAGCGCAATCACTCTTCACGTTGGAAAACTCGAAGAAGCTGGACTTGTTACTCTTGAAGCAGTTTCAGGAAAGCGCGGAACTACTAAAATAGTAAGACCAAATCACCACAGACTTTACATCGATTTAGCACCTCATAAGGATGAGATCAACACTCTCTTCTACGAGGATTCAATCGCAGTAGGTCACTACTCAAGCATCGATGCACATCCTACCTGTGGTATTTCTACTAGTAAAGTAATAATCGGTGAGCTTGATGATCCACGTACCTTCAACTTCCCCGATAGATTCCAGGCCGGAATCCTTTGGATCAGCTGGGGCAGCATTGTTTATCCGCTACCTAACCGTTTAAAGGCAGGTCAGACACTTACCGAAATCCAGATTTCCTTTGAAATATCATCTGAATGTCCATTCACAAATGATAACTTCCCGAGTGACATTTACTTCTCGTTAAATGGAATTCCTCTTGGCAAATGGATCAGTCCTGGTGATTTCGGTGCAAGAAGAGGCATGTTCTCTCCTCATTGGTGGCCAGATGCCTTGAATCAGTACGGTCTTTTAAAGACGCTGATCATAAATAAGAACGGAACCTTTATCGATGGTAATTCAAAGATATCTTCCACTACCATCAGTGATTTAAACATTGATTATAACAGCTCAATTGAATTAAAGTTCGAGGTTCCAAAGGATACTGCAAACTGCGGTGGTCTCACACTCTTTGGCAGCACCTTCGGTGACTATAATCAGGATATTGTTGTAAAGCTCTACTATACAGAAGATCAGTAATTATGTTTACTTTAAGTTTCCCTTATGGATTTACTTAAATAAATAAGTATAGCATTATTTTAGTCAATTTCCTTTCCTTTAAATATCAAAAACAAGAAACAGGGCATAGAAATATGCCCTGTTTCTTGTTTCTCTACGTTTTTCACACGTTTCAAGTCGTATATTCTCTGTTACTACTACACTTCTATTTTTAGGTCCGCATTTTTTCTCTGCAGCCTCCTACTGCAAATTTGCAAAACCACATTTATGATAATAAAAATAAAAGAGAAAGATACATTAAATATATCTTTCTCTTTTTGATATTTTTTCATTATACAGGCACATATATGCCTATTTCGGTTGTTATAGATAACAAATTCTCAATAAGATCTGAAAACTGTTTCTTTTAAAAAAGGTTTTGGATTTTATCAGGTCTTCTTTACGATGATAACAACACCGATCAAAGCAATAACACCAAGGCAGATTATTTCAACAGCTACCTTGCTAATTCCTGATGATGACTCTTCCCCTGTTGTAACTGCTGTATCATCACCTGCAATAAAATCAGGATCTGATGAAGCTTCATCTGCATTGTCATCTCCTACATCAGTATCCTCTACAGTATCAGCCTGTCCTTCTGCTGTTGATGCTGCTGTTGTAGTTTCTGCATTCTCTGCATCTGATGCTACTGTTGTAGCTTCTGCATTATCTACATCTGATGCTACACCTGCTGCTACTGTTGTAGTTTCTGTTGCTTTTACTGTGACAGATGGCATACCTACAGCTATTACTGCTGCTGCAAGTAAAGCTGCCGCTCTACCAAAAAACTTCTTCATTTCTTTTTCCTCCATATATCACTATGTGTACAAAAATACTTCATGTATCTTTAGATACATAATGTATCTTTAGATTCATAATGTATCTTTAGGTACATATAATTTACTTTGTCTCTCTTATCTTTTTCACAATGTCTTTTTCACATTATTAATTTTACAATGTATATTTCACACTATTAATTTCACAATGTCTTTTTCACATTATTTTTCATAATATGTACAAGCTCATATTTTTTTAGTCATCAGAAATCAATGCTGTAAAGAGATTTGAATAAATATCGCTGCTCTTCTTTTTCCAATTACTGCATATGAGCTTTGCTTCATTTTCAGTTGCTGCAACAAGATTTATATCCACAAGAGCCACTCCTCTTTCCATTACGCGGAGCCTTACAATATAATCGTTATGCTCTGAAGGATAAATATCCGTAAGTATATTCGCCTCGTTCTTTAGCCTATACTTATTTTCTTTCATATATCTGTCGATTTTCTCGCGAACACTCTTCGGAATTCTTTCAATGAAAAACGAAAGTGTTTCACCGCCCTCGCCAGTTATCTTATAACATACAGTTCCGGACATGGTAGTCATATTTATGAACTTATCCTCTGTCAGATCTGTAAGTGATTGCTTTACACTGAAATAATCAGCAAAATCACTGCTTGTCATAAAATCCGTAAGTTTAATGCTCGGCAGCGGAAAATCAACTCTATCTAAGATATATAGGATCGTAAGCTTGCAAGGCATTAAAACTTCTGCATCCATTTATATCTCCTTAAATAAGTGCCTTTACTGCGCTAGAAACTGCATCACATACACGTGGGTCGAATGGCTCTGGAAGAATATGCTCTTCACTCAGCTCTTCGTCTGTAACAACTCCGGCAATAGCCTTTGCTGCTGCAAGCTTCATATCCTCTGTAATATCTGAAGCTCTTCCCTCAAGTGCACCCTTGAAAATGCCAGGGAATGCAATAACGTTATTTACCTGGTTAGGGAAATCTGAACGACCAGTACCAATGATACGAGCGCCGCCCTTTCTAGCCTCATCAGGGAAAATTTCAGGAGTAGGATTTGCCATTGCAAAAATGATAGCATCTTTATTCATCTTGCTTACCATCTCTGCTGTAACAGCACCTGGAACAGAAACACCGATAAATACATCTGCACCTACAAGTGCATCTGCAAGAGTACCATGCTGATCTTCAAGGTTTGTAACCTTTACCATTTCAGCCTGCATCCAGTTCATATTCTCTGTATCCTTATTGAAGATACCGCGGCGTCCGCAGAAGGTAACATGCTTAAAGCCATAATTCATAAGAAGCTTTCCGATTGCGATACCAGCTGAACCAGCACCATTAATTACAACCTTCATGTCTGCCGGATTCTTCTTGATGATTCTAAGAGAATTAATGATACCTGCAAGAACTACGATTGCTGTACCATGCTGATCATCATGGAAAACCGGAATAGGAAGAAGCTCCTTTAATCTCTTTTCAATTTCAAAGCATCTTGGTGCTGAAATATCTTCAAGATTGATTCCACCAAAAGCTGGCGCAATATTTACGATTGTCTTGATGATTTCTTCTGTATCCTGAGTATCAAGTACGATAGGAACCGCATTAACACCGCCGAAGGTCTTAAAAAGAACACTCTTACCTTCCATAACCGGAAGGCCCGCTGCAGGTCCGATATTACCAAGACCTAAAACTGCTGATCCATCAGAAATAACAGCAATAGTATTGCTCTTCATTGTATACTTATAAACATCATCAGGATTATCCTTAATTGCAAGACATGGAGCTGCAACACCTGGTGTATAGGCAAGTGCCAAATCCTCTCTTGAAGCTACCTGACACTTAGGTGTAGTTTCAATCTTTCCCTGCCACTTCTCATGCAACATGAGAGCTTCTTCTGCATTAGACATAAATACCCTCCAAATAAATTAACAATTCATACCAATTTTTCTTTTAAAGCATTTCACTTAAAGCATTTCACTTAATATATTACTCAAAGCATTCCTTTATGAAATCTATTATTTCATTAAGGCCTGTCTTTTTAAGTGCTGACCAGACAAAGAATCTAGTGTCTTCATCGCACTTTAATTCTGTCTTTATTGTATTAATTGACTTCTGGATCTGCGTCTTGCCGATTTTATCAGCCTTTGTGCAGATGATTGCCGGATGGAGACCACTTTCTAGTACATAGCGGTACATAAGCCTGTCATCATCATTAGGGACACGCCTTATGTCAACTAATAAAAATACATAGCGAAGGTTCTTAGAATTATTGAGATAACCTTCTATCATTGCTCCCCAGGAAGCCTGCTTTTCTTTTGATACATTGGCATAGCCATAGCCTGGAAGATCAACAAAATAGTATTTATCATTTATAAGATAGTAATTTACCGTCTGTGTCTTTCCCGGAGTTCCAGATACTCTAGCATAAGACTTTCTTCCGCAAAGTCCATTTATAAGTGAAGACTTTCCGACATTTGAGCGTCCCGCAAAGGCTACTTCAGGAAACTGGGTAACAGGCAAAGTGCTTGTTACCCCAACTACCTTATCTAATTCAACTTTTTTTACAAAATTATTTTCCATAATCGTTTATGCTATCTCGTCGTTGTTCTTGTGGAAAAACTTCTTAGAGCTCTTTTTTCCAGAACTCTCGTCGTTTCCTTCACTTAATACAAGTATAGGATCTGCTCCTTCTTCAACCACCTCACGGGTAATTGTGCAGCGAACTACATCGCTTCTAGAAGGAATCTCATACATGGTCTTCATAAGAAGTTTTTCCATGATTGAACGAAGTCCTCTTGCGCCAGTCTTTCTCTCAAAAGACTTATGAGCAATGGCACGAATAGCCTCTTCCTCAAATTCAAGCTCTACTGAATCAAGTTCGAAAAGCTTCGCATACTGCTTGGTGAGAGCATTCTTAGGAACTGTAAGTATCCTTACAAGTGCTTCCTCATCAAGAAGATCTAATGCTGTAACTACTGGGAGACGTCCGATAAATTCAGGAATGATACCGAACTTTATAAGATCCTCAGGCATTGTCTGTCTAAAGAGATCTCCTATCTGCTTATCCTGTCCTACCTGGATATTAGCACCAAAGCCCATTTCCTTACGGCCGATTCTCTCTCCGATTATTTTTTCAAGTCCATCAAAAGCACCGCCGCAAATGAACAGGATATTTGTAGTATCAAGCTGGATAAATTCCTGATGCGGATGCTTTCTGCCGCCCTGTGGCGGAATATTTGCTACAGTACCCTCTAATATCTTAAGAAGAGCCTGCTGAACACCTTCGCCTGAAACGTCTCTAGTAATAGAAACATTTTCAGCCTTACGGCTGATTTTATCTATTTCATCAATATAAACAATACCTGTCTTCGCGCGTTCAATGTCATAATCTGCTGCCTGAACAAGCTTTAACAGAATATTTTCTACATCTTCACCAACATAGCCTGCCTCAGTAAGGGTAGTTGCATCAGCAATAGCAAAAGGAACATTAAGAACCTTAGCAAGTGTCTGGGCAATGTATGTCTTACCTGAACCTGTCGGACCGATCATTAAGATATTGCTCTTTTGAAGCTCAACATCTATAGCCTTCTGAGATAAGATTCTCTTGTAATGGTTGTAAACTGCTACTGCCATCACCATCTTTGTCTCATCCTGACCAATAACATACTGGTCAAGGAATTCCTTCAGCTCTGTAGGCTTAAGAAGGTTAATGCCATCTCCTGTATTTTTCTCATCATAGGTCAGGTCTTCTGCAATTATTTCATTACAGCGACCAATACACTCATCACATATGCCAGTATCACCAACACCAAGGATAAGCTTTCTTACCTGATCCTGAGTTTTACCACAGAATGCGCAACGGTACTGCTTCTTATCATCCTTTGCCAATATTCTTTCCCCCTATTTATCTCTTCTCAACAACCTTATCGATAAGACCATAAGCAAGTGCTTCTTCAGCGCTCATGTAATTATCACGGTCTGTGTCCTTAACAAGCTCTTCATAGGTTCTTCCAGTATTCTGGGCAAGGAGCTCATTTAACTTCTTCTTTGTCTTAAGAATATTTTCTGCAACGATTTCGATTTCAGATGCCTGACCTCTTGCACCGCCTGATGGCTGATGGATCATGATTTCTGAATTTGGAAGTGCACTTCTCTTTCCCTTTGCACCGCCTGCAAGAAGGAAGGCTCCCATTGATGCTGCAAGACCTACACAGGTTGTCGCAACGTCGCACTTAATGAAATGCATTGTATCATAAATAGCCATTCCTGCAGTAACTGAACCACCCGGGCTATTGATGTAAAGATTGATATCCTTTTCAGGATCTTCTGCTTCAAGGAACAAGAGCTGTGCAACGATAACATTTGCTGTATCGTCAGTAACTTCATCTCCAAGGAAGATGATTCTGTCCTTTAAAAGACGTGAATAGATGTCGTAAGAACGCTCTCCACGGCTTGTCTGCTCTATAACATATGGAACTAATGCCATACCCCATTTACCTCCTAATTTTAATTATGGATTTTAGACATTAAAAAAATATCAAAAATCAAATACCATAAAGACACACATACAGAAAACAGCATTTCTGCCGCTTTCTGTAGTGAATTTGTCATTTATTTTTTCTATTGCTGCTTTTTCTTTATTCTATGCCTTCTTTCAAGCTTCCTCAAGAATAAGAACTATTTACATTTTGCACTTTAGGAAAATTAAGCCTCTACAGCTGCGTCTCTAACAAGATCTACTGCCTTGCCGATAACGATATTTTCCTTGATGTCTGTAAGCTCTGCCTCGCCAAGGTTCTTCTTGAGATCCTCAGCCTTCATATTGTACTGCTTGCCCATCTTCTCGATCTCTGCATCAACTTCCTCATCAGTTGCCTGAAGATTCTCTGCCTTTGCAATAGCCTTAAGAACAAGATTTGACTTAATTCTCTTTTCTGCCTCTGGCTTTACCTGCTCAAGCATTGACTTCTTTGTCTGACCTGAGAACTGAAGGTACTGCTCGAATGAAAGACCCTGATAACGAAGTCTCTGAGCGAACTGCTCAAGAGTTGTCTGCTGCTCTGTCTCGATCATGGCCTCTGGAATTTCCATTGTAGCCTTCTCTATGATTGCTGCAACTACCTTATCTTCCTTAGCTGACTTTGCTTCATTTTCTTTTCTTTCACGGATTGTCTTTTCAACATCCTTCTTGTACTCGTCAAGAGTATCGAACTCTGAAACCTCTCCTGCGAACTCGTCATCAAGCTCTGGAAGTTCCTTCTTCTTGAGAGAATTAAGCTTTACCTTGAATACTGCTGGCTTTCCTGCAAGTTCCTTCTGACCATAATCCTCTGGGAATGTAACGTTTACATCGAACTCATCGCCGATATTCTTTCCAATGATCTGATCTTCGAAAGTATCGATGAATGAATGTGAGCCAAGTGTAAGATTGTAATTATCTGACTTTCCGCCATCAAACTGCTTTCCATCCATATAGCCATCGAAGTTGATATTTGCAATGTCGCCGCTCTCTGCTGCACGATCATCTACATTGATTTCTCTAGCATTCTGCTCTCTAACTCTATTAAGCTCGTCATTAACTTCATCCTCTGATACAGAAATTTCTGTCTTCTCTACCTGGATTCCCTTATATTCACCAAGAGTTACCTCTGGCTCCTTAGCAACCTCTGCTGTAAATACAAATGGCTTTCCTGCTTCGATTGTCTCTACATCGATCTTAGGTCTTGAAACGATCTTGATGCCATCCTTTTCAGCTTCCTTATATGCATTCTCATATGCGCCTGGAATTACCTCATTTGCTGCACCCTCATAGAATACTTCCTTACCATATTCCTTCTCGATAAGTGCTCTTGGAACCTTACCCTTACGGAAGCCTGGGATCTGGATCTTGCTCTTTTCCTTGTTGTATGTCTTCTGAATAGCCTTCTCGAACTCATCTGCTGGTACTTCGATTATAAGCTTTACCATATTCTTTCCCAGATCTTCTACCTTGTAACTCATTTGATATTTCCTCCTAAATGCTTTAATTAAAAGTTGTCCTTGTAATAAAACGACACATAGGGTCATTATATCACAAAAATTATTAAATATCCACTACTTTTTTCAGGTATTTTTTTCCATTTTTTTTATTTCTTTTCCGGGTTTACATTCCCCTTTTACATAGATAGGTTTTGACCACAATTATTACTATCTGCCAGAGTATAGTTTTCGGACAGTCTGCTCTCAGGCTGTACAAAAACTATACTCTGTTTTAGCTTAAGTGCTAAAAATAGTAGTTTGTATGCGGCTACACCGCAATACCGCAATACACCATTGTGGTGGAAGCAAAAAGCTGAATTTTCGGACAGTCTGCTCTGCCAAACTATTTATCTTATTGTTATAAGCATAATAGCTGCTGATGAAATAATATGCCCCCATTGCAGACTCAATAGAAGTGATGTGTATGATTGTGATGTTTGCAAATGAAATAATAAGCACCCATTGCAGGCATCAAAAAACCTGTACCGTGTCTTAACTCACAGGTACAGGCTTTTTTACACTCCAAAATAAATAACAAAATCAGTTACGATACTGCGTGTCCGCTTGCCTTTATGGCATCTACTACCTTATAAACCATCTCCTCACAGGTTTCATCATCCTGAGCTTCTACCATTACTCTAACAAGTGGCTCTGTTCCTGAGCAGCGAAGAAGAAGTCTTCCGGTATCTGCAAGCGCAGCCTCTACCTCTTTACCTGCCTGCTGAACTGATGGCTCATTTAAAGCTAATTCCTTATCATCAACTCTTACATTTACAAGAAGCTGAGGATAGATCTTAAGGTCTTTTCTAAGCTCTGCAAGGCTCTTTCCTGTTTCAGCCATTACCTGACAGAGCATGAGAGAAGTTAAAATGCCGTCTCCAGTAACTGCATGCTCTGAGAAGATGATATGACCTGAATCCTCACCACCAAGGCAGTGTCCATTAGCCTGCATATTTGCATATACATACTTATCGCCTACTGCTGTCTGCTCGTACTTAATACCAGCTCTGTCAAAGGCCTTGTAGAGACCGATATTACTCATTACAGTTGTAACTACGGTATCATTCTTAAGAAGTCCTCTTTCCTTAAGGAACTTGCCGCAGATATAGAGAATTACATCACCTGTAACAACTTCACCATTTTCATCAACTGCAAGGCATCTATCTGCATCACCGTCATAGGCAAAGCCTACTGCAAGCTTATTTTCCTTTACAAGCTTCTGAAGGCCCTCGATGTGTGTTGAACCGCAGCCATTATTTATATTAGTTCCATTTGGTGCATCATTTATAACTGTAAGATTTGCTCCTAAAGGACCATATACCTTTGGTGCTATATAGAAGGAAGCACCATTTGCAAGGTCAAGACCTATCTTAAGACCGCTTAACATAACTCCCTTGCTGATAAGATACTCGATATAAGCATCTCTTCCTGCAACATAATCTACAGTTCTTCCTATAGCTTCCTTATCTGCAAGCGGAAGGTCTGTAAATTCACCGTCTTTATCCACGAAGGCACTGCATACATCACTTTCAAGTAAGGTTTCTTCTGTGATAGTAGATCCGCCCGCAAGGACATTTAAATACGTATCAATATATGTCTCGATCATATCTTCTACTTCTGCCTCAAGCTTATGACCTTCGCCGTTTATAACCTTGATTCCATTGTCTGTAAATGGGTTGTGACTTGCTGAAATCATGATACCACAATCAAAGCCATCCTTTCTTACTGTGTAAGAAACACTAGGTGTTGTAGTAACATGCATAAGATATGCATTTGCTCCGCTGCTTGTAAGACCTGCTACAAGTGAATACTCAAGCATATAGCCTGAAAGTCTGGTGTCCTTTCCTATAACAATCTTAGCCTTTCCGTCCTCATGCTTTTTTCCGTAATACCAGCCGAGGAAACGGCCAACTAAAAATGCATGTCTTGCTGTCAAAGTATTATTTGCTTCCCCTCTAAAACCATCTGTGCCAAAATACTTTCCCATGTTCTTTTTTTCTCCAATCCTTTATTTAAAATAACAAGCGCAGCTCTCACTGCATTGCATTACACTGCATTACACTGCATTACATTACACTGCATTGTATTACACTGCACTTCACTGCACCAAAGATGGTACTACCATTAAGCAATAATTTCAATGACCAATTTTGACAATTCTTTTTTCTATCTGACATTAAAACAAAGCTTTGATTAAAATATGGCTTCAAAAAAGCATCAGAAATCAGTCTTGAAATACTCCATGCGCTCTGCAAGGCTCTTTGCTGCCTCTTCGCCCTGAAGACGCTTTACTATAAGAAGTGCAAAATCGAGTGATGCGCCCATTCCGCGTCCTGTGATTACATTTCCGCTTTCAACAGCATTTGCATCTACGGCAACCGCTCCTGTCAGCTTATCCTCAAAGCCCGGGTAGCAGGTCGCCTGCTTTCCAGCTAATATTCCATTAAGACCCAATACATAAGGGGCTGCGCAGATTGCTGCTATAAGCTTTCCTTCATTATTCTGCTTTATTAAAAGCTCTTTTAAGCCCTCATGCTCAAAGAGCTGATTAGCGCCCTTTCCTCCTCCAAGACCTCCTGGAAGAACAAGAAGCTCTGCATCTGAAAAATCCACCTCTTCAAATAAGGCATCAGCATATAAGTGTATGCCATGAGATCCATTAACAAGCAAATCCTTTGTAACAGAAACTGTCTTTACATCAATCTTTGCTCTGCGGAGTACATCAACCGTAGTTAAGCCCTCAATCTCCTCAAAGCCATCTGCTAAAAATACGTAAACCATATACGCCTCCTGTATAAATTTCCGAAAAAAATTATTTCCTATACCTATACATCAAAAGTCATTATAACAAAATAAATCAAAAATTACAACCTAAAACAACCTAAAATCACAATTGGTATTTTCTGATATTTATCTTACTGTTTTTGACCGTATACAGGATAAATACCGTATGCAGGATAAAGACCATATACCAATAAGGACTATATGCCGATAAAGACTATATGCCGATAAAGACCATATGCCGATAAAGACCATATGCCGATAAAGACCATATGCCGATAAAGACTATATGCCGATAAAGACCATATGTCGATAAAGACTATATGCCGATAAAGGCAAATAAGGGGCAAGGATTTCTCCTCGCCCCTTATTTATTGCGCCTGACAGGAATCGAACCTGCACCCTCGCGGACCAGAACCTAAATCTGGCGTGTCTGCCAATTCCACCACAGGCGCATATTACTAGCTGATTATAGAACATACAATCTATAAGTGCAATAAAAAGACATAAAAAAAATGACATAAAAAAATGAGACACACGAGAATCGAACTCGCGACACCTTGATTAAAAGTCAAGTGCTCTACCATCTGAGCTAGTGTCTCATAAAAAATATTGGTTGTTACTTTCAAGCTGTATTTTGATAACCTAAAAGAAAATCTGGGCTAGTTGGATTCGGACCAACGAATACAGGAGTCAAAGTCCCGTGCCTTACCCCTTGGCTATAGCCCAATGGTAAAAAAAAAGCTACCTGCCGAGATAAACGCAACAGGTAACCACATAAACGGGTGGGATCTGGGACTCGAACCCAGGGCCTCCAGAGCCACAATCTGGCGCGCTAGCCAACTGCGCTAAACCCACCATGATTCCTGCCGGCATATACCGGATTAATCACAAATTAAATACCCCTGCCAGCGGTATTTAAATTGTGCCAGAAGGGATTCGAACCCCCGACACACGGCTTAGAAGGCCGTTGCTCTATCCAGCTGAGCTACTAGCACATATTATTTTATTTCAAAAAATAAAAGCAGGTGATGGGAATCGGACCCACGTATTCAGCTTGGAAGGCTGATGTTCTACCATTGAACCACACCTGCAAAACAAAACTTTATTCAGTTAATTGGGATTTTTAAGTCGGGGTGACAAGATTCGAACTTGCGGCCTCTTGATCCCAAATCAAGCGCTCTAGCCAAACTGAGCCACACCCCGTAGCGTTTGTTTGTTTCGTTTGTTTCTCAACGCAAGAAGGATTATAACTGATAAAAACTGTTTTGTCAAGCACTTTTTTAAACTTTTTTGAATTTTTTTTGAGTTTTTTCGTTAAGTGCCCATTTTTCAAGGGTTTCAGCGTATGCAGAACTTTCTTTCGAATTACTATTTTCTAGCTTTTTCAATATATTTTCAAGCTGCCCCTGCTCTTTTTTTAAATATTCAAGCAAAATAGGATTGCAGTTTTCTACTAAAATTTTTCCGTAGGTATCGAATATGTACTGATCTAGAACTTCATTTTCAGTATTATTTTTAACTGCTGCTTCTTTTTCATGTTTTTTTTCTAAGGCAATCATATTCTTTTCTGATGCTACTACATTTTTTTCTGAAGCTGTTATGCCTTTTTCTGAAGCTGTGACATTTTTTTCCAAAACCATGACATTCTTTTCCGCCATAAAGGCTGTATAATATTTTCCTGCATCTATGCACATTTCTTCTGCCTTGATTTCATAGCCATTTTCGCGCAAAAAGGCCCTCACATCACCTATGTGAGTCTGCGGCTGTAATATTAAATATTTGCAGGCGAGCTCCTTATCTCCTGCCTTTTCGCACATTTCAAAGTGTCTTGAAATAAGCTTTATCATAAGATCTCCACCCATTCCTGCAAGCATGGCTGCATCAGCTTCTCCTGGAAGAAGCTTTTCAAAGCCATCAGATAATCTTGTATTCACATAGGCACCTGCAGAAAAACGGCTGATATTCTCCTGTGCTGCCTGAAGGGGGCCCTTCCTTACATCCATGGCAAGGGCAGTTTTTACCAGTCTCTTTTTTGCAAGATATATGGAGCAATAGGCATGATCACAGCCTATTTCAGCAAGTTTTATCCCCTCTTTTTCCGGGACAAGGTCTACTACCATCTGAAGGCGCTTTGAAAGCGCCGGATATTCGAGCTTCATATTTTTTCCTCTCATTATTTGCTTCTTATTATTGAAGTTTGCTTTATTGCAGTTTACTTTTACCAACTATCTTCACACGCTGATTATATATTTCACATACAAAAACAGCGTTACAAAAAGACCATCCCATTTCTGAGATGGCCTTAAATTTACTAGCTTATCATTGCATATGTAAGGTAATTCTTGAATACTTCAGCTTCTTTAGCCTGAGTAACCTCTGATGGATGCCAGTCTGCACCATAGCCATCAATTTCGCCTTCCTGAGCTGGGAATAGAAGGGCTTCTACCTTATGAGTACCATAATCCTTCATCTTTTCAGCAACCTCTTTAATTGCAGGGAAAAGCTCCTGTCCCATTATTCCAACTGCAAGAGTAATTTTAGCTGTTGGGCACATATGACGAATAGTTTTTACAAATTCAAAATACTTATCCTTAAACTCTTCAATACGGATAGGATCATCCTTAGTATAGCTATAATCATTTGTTCCAAGATTTATAACTATAAGATCCGGCTTACGCTTGAACTCATATTCTTCCGGCTCTTTTCCATTCTTTCTAGCAAGAAATCTATCCTTGTAAGGATAAAGCTCTGGCATAAGGAAATCATCTGTATTTTTTACACCATCGCCTGTATAAATTGACACAATTCCAATTCCGCTACGGCTAACAAGCTCATAATCGTACTTAAGCTCTCTGCAGGCCTTTACAGCATAAGCCTTAAACGGATTTTCTGTAGCTGTACAGAAGCTCTCCTCTGCTCCACTTGCTTCAACACCATAACCACAGGTAATGGAATCACCGATAATCTGAACAAAGTGCTTACGTTTCTTAGTAGGCTCTGATTCTACTTCCCTATCTTCTTTTTCAAGAGTAATATTTCTGATTCCTGTTGCTGCATAATAACTTTCTGTATACTTTACAATACGAACAACATGAACCTTGTCTACGATAGATTTGTACTTTGCTGAGCCTTCCTTTATATGTCTTCCGAGCTCGTCAAGCTTTAACTGCTCATATTTTTTTCTATCAAAAATATCGTAAACAGCTACGTCTTTATCAAGAACGAACTTACGATATGGAAGCTCATCATTATCTACTAAAACTCCAAGATAAGCCTCGCAGCCCTTTTCGTCCTTCATATAATCTGTAACGATTTCAGCTGTTACTTTGTCAGCATTTGTCTTAAATTCAATTCCACTAGCAGAAAATGCAAGATATAGTGTATAATCACTGTCTGTAACCTTTCCGGTAGTGGTATATCTTCCAGTAATTCTTACTTCACTATCTATTGGCTTAATTACCTTTTTATTCATTCTTTCCTCCACACTGCTATAAAAATAAAATACCATTTTCCTATTATCAGCATAATATCCCATAATATGTAGGTATTACTCTATTACAGCAAGAAGAATTTTAGCACAAATATTAAAATGCGTCAACCGTACAAATTTAACATTATTTAGAAACTCATTTTCAATTTTGATGTTTTTTAAGAATTATTTTTCCTTTGTCTGAGACCTGAAAACCTTTACGGGACTATCACTTACGGCTGTTCCGAAATGTCCTGTCACGCTTTTTGCCTTTGATGAATTCAAACCTTTTTCCAGAACATAAAATTCATCAACTGAAAGCTTCTTTACAGTCACAGTTTTTCCGTCTGCCACATTTCCCCACTTTTCTAACTTTTCATCCTTAGAAAACTTAAAGGAAGCTCCTTTTGCTGTAAATTCATAGCCTCCATCCGTTGCTGTGCAGGTAAGGGTAGCACCGCTGATAGAATCTGTAAATACAGTAACACTGCCCTCCTTTATTTCAGATGGGCCCGACTTTTTAAGGCTACCTGTAGCTGGTACATTTAGCTCTGTAACAAGAGATCTTAGCTTTTTTTCTGTTGCAGGTTTGTAGGCATATACAGTAAAGCCCCTGCTTATTACCAAAGAAGGATTACTGATATTTACGCTCTCTAAAAACTCTTCAAGTTCCAGCTTTTCTGAACTATCACCATTTTCTGCAAGCTCTGATTTAATTTTATTTCCCTTTGAATTTGTATATACTACGTAGTAATTAACCAAAGCCGGAAGCTTTATTTTTGAATTGACATAATCTATGCCAAGAGATGGACCCGCCGGGCGTGCCTTGACCGTAACCTTGATTTCTGCTGATGCCGGCGCTCCTTTTTCCATATATACGAAGGAAAGTGCTGCTCCGGTGTCCTTTAGCTGTGAAAGCTTTGTATCCGTCATAGATGTAAGCTTTTTATAACCTGAAAGCGAATACTGAGATCTGTAGTATACATTTTCTAAAGGAAGACCAGCACCGGTTGCTGCATCCTTTACCTTAAAGAACTTTGTTACGCTCTCTTCTCCGTTTTGCATTTCTACCTTTATCTTTCCTGCCAAGGCTTTTACTACTATCAAAGAAGTCTCTTTAGAGCCGCTTGAAACCTTTATATATCCTTCTTTTCCTTTTAGAAAGCTTAAATCCACCTCTGCAGAATCAGTGCTTACCTCGTATGTATAGGTCTTTTTAACAGCCTCTGCGCTCTTATCTTTGTAGGTATTAATTGTAAAAGAACCATCTTTGATTCCATTTATCTTTAGGGTATATTCAGAATAGTCTACTGATGCACTTATATCTGCCGCAAGCACACAGATTGCTGGCGCTTTAAGGCAGCTGATTGACATTGTAAAAAAAAGTAAAATTACGAATATAAAATTATAGTATGATTTTTTTATTAGATTCATTTTGACCTCCAAGTTTACCACGAGGTCAACTTATTATTATGCACAAAAAATAAATGTCAGTGCTATTTATATCACAATTCTAGTGCCTTTGTCAATATACTTTTTAATATCAATAAAAAAAACTACATGTCTTAATCACGGAAGTTTGACAGCAAAATAATAAAAAAATCTCTCAAGCAGAAAAATAAAAGACTGTCAAAGATGGGTTTTAATTTTGTCAAGTGTGAAATTTTAGTTACCTCTTTTACATCATTGATACCACACCGCCTGTTTATCGTACAGCTGTTTATAATACATATCGTTTTTTAGCAGATAATCATGGGTGCCGACATTTTCTATTTCGCCGTTTTTCAGTACAACAATTCTATCTGCTATCTTTGCTGCTCCTAGACGATGGGTTATGATGACTCCTATTTTTCCTTTAGTAATAGCGGCAAATTCATTATACACACGCGCTTCTTCTATAGGGTCTATCGCTGCTGTTGGCTCATCTAGAATTATTATTTCATGTTTCCTGTATAGGCCTCTAGCTATGGCGACTCTCTGCCATAATCCGCCGGATAAATCTACGCCTCCGAACTCTTTTGAAAGCATTGTTTCTTTTCCGTCTGGAAAATGCTTTTGATTTAGCTCAAGGCCTGCTGACTTTATTGCTTCGTTAATGTCCTCTTGCACCGGCTGTGCTCCTTGCCTACTTATGGAGATATTTTCATCTAATCTCATCTGATATTTTAAGTAATCCTGAAAAACCGCCGATACCTTAAGTACATATTCCTGATAGTTTACCTTACTGCCTAAATAGTACATATTGCCGCTTCTAGGTCTTAAAAGTCCCATTATCATTTTGGCTAATGTGGTTTTTCCAGATCCATTTTCTCCTACAACTGCTATGGTCTCTCCTGCGCGGATATCTAGTGATACATTATGCAAGGCATCTTTATCTACGCCTGGATAGCTGAAGTATACATTATTTAGTGTCAGTCCATTTTCTATGCTGTTACTAGACGCTTCACCGCCTGTTTTTTCAGTTGCTGTATTTGCGATTCTTACTGTATCTTCTGAAGTTGCTGTATTATTATTATTTATTACTGCGGCTTTTGCAGTTGCTATATCTTCTGCATTTCCTTCTTTATAATCCATTAACTTCCAATAATTATTTAACGATGCAGCCTGTCTCGAAGCCCACTTGAATGTACTGACAAATACTTCCTGTGCTAGACCATACATTGTAGTTATTCCAAATAATACAGCTGTAAAGCTTCCTATGTTTGCTCTTTTTGATAAAACTTCAGCTATTAATAGACCTATTATCCCCAGATAACCAATAGCGGTCAATCCTTGACATATCAGATCATTTTTAGCCTGCTTTTTTTCAGCACTCATAAGAGAAGAATTTAATTTTCCGATTGAAGCAGTATAGCCCTTAAAAAAGTAATGGAAGGCTCCTAGCATTCTTGTCTCCTTAAATGTCGACAAGTCGCAGATTGCATCTTCATAGGCTTCCTTTTTTCTTCTTACATTCGCTGCTTCATCTTCTGTTTTTGCAAATACTTTAAATCTAAAATAATTTCCTAAAAGCACCGGAATAAAAATCAAAAGCAAAACTATTAATAGCATAGGATTTACGTTTCTTAAGTATATTCCCATGAATATGTAGTAAGGAAGATAAAGGGTTATGGTAGATAGCACAAAATAAGCCGTCAGCAAGTTATTTTCAATTCCATTTTTAGCTTTTTCTATTGAATCTAGCATTTCCGGATCTTCAAAGCAAATATAATCCAGCTTTGAAATTTTATTTTGTAAATCCGTATTCATTTTAATCAACATGCGAGGTGATAAATATTCAAGATGGTAATTACCTATGCCGTTGCATATTTCCGTGAGCATATTAAGTGCAATGAATAATATAAGCGGTACAATAATTGAATTAGTAGGTTTACCATAGTAAATTTCCTCTGCCCCGTCAATTAATAGCTGCATTCCATACATCGCTAGAACAATACTAAGTGCATGAAAAACATCCGAAAGACAGCAAAAGGTCATTTCACCTGGAATTGTTTTAAACATCAGCTTTATCAACCTGATATACGGATAAAAATAAGAGTGTTTTTTATTACTATTCCTCATACCAGCTCCTTTGCATTTCATACATATTTCTATAAATATCACACTTTTCCATTAGCTCATCATGGTTTCCAGCCCCTACTATCTCTCCTTTGTTCAATACAATAATACTATCTGCTAGTTTAATGGAAGCTAACCTATGAGTTATTAAAATGGTTGTGCGGCCGCGGCTTATTTTATCAAAATCCTCGTACAATCTTGATTCTGCTACCGGGTCAAGGGCTGCTGTTGGTTCATCTAGTATCAATACCGATGCGTTTGAAACTACGGTACGCATCATAGCTATCCTTTGCCACTCTCCTCCTGATACTCCCATTCCTTCTTTATCTAATTTTCCAAGCTCCGTATCCAGGCCATTTTTCCCCTGTCCTATTACTTTTTTTAGTCCAAAGTCTGAGACCGCTTTTTCTATTTTTTGATCAAGCTCTTTTGTTCCTAAAGCATTGATATTTCCTAGTCCGATATTATCCTTTATGGAAATCTGATATTCTGCAAAATCCTGAAACAAGGTTGAAAAAATCGCTTTTTTCTCGGCCATAGATAGAGTGCGCAGGGATTTATCATTTAGCAAAATATCTCCCTCATAGTTGTCGTATAGGCCTAACAGCACCTTAATCAGAGTACTCTTTCCTGATCCATTTTCTCCAACTATGGCGTAATGCTTTCCTTTTTCAAGAACCAGGTTTATATGTCTTAATACTTCCTTTTCAGCCTTTGGATATCTAAAGGATACATCAGAGAAAACTATCTTTTCAGCATCTATTCCTCTCTCTTTAGGCTCTGTCAGTGCATCCTCTTCTTCCTCTAAAAGGACAAATTTGTGAAAGTCTTTAAGATAACTTACATATTTTGTAAAAACAATTATATAATCAGTTAAGTCCCAAGACATGAGATCTACTAATTCCATTGCCATTTGAACAAGTGATATGTATAGTCCTAGAGTGATGAGCTTATTACTTAATGGATTTAGCATAATAAGTGCCATTCCTGCAGTAACTAGTCCCATGATAGAGCTGACACTTTTCATCTGAACAAGCGATTTAATGGTGACTGACTTCTCTTTTTTCTTTATTTTTTTATAATATTCGACCCATTTATCTTGTACATATTTTCCTGTTCTAAACAAGTTTCTTTCTGCTGCCGCCTCTCTAGAGGTCATAATTTCATCGTAATAGTCTATATGACGACTATCTGAGGCTGTATCCTGCACGAAGGCGTATTGCTTTTTTCCGTTTATTACCGATATAAATACCAGGATGCATGATACTACAAATACTATCAGCACAACATAGCTGGTGATACGATAAAGTATCACAATATAGCATATTATTTCTACAGCAATACCTAGTAATTTCAAAAATGCATTATAGCCTTTTTGCATTTGCATATCAGCATCATTTTTTACTCTTTTAATAATATCGCAGGTTTCTTCGTCTTCTATTTCCCGATATTTTAAAGAGGCACATTTTTTTACTATGTATGTTACATAATTTTTTCTAATTCCGCTTACTACTCCCTCACTCACTATTTCATTTATCACAGAGGCAACATTTTTTAAAATGACTATTATTCCAAACATAATGCCCGGAACTAGTAAAGCTGCTGCTTCTTTTTTCCCATTTACCACTTCAATGGTGTTATCAATAAGTGATGCAAGTATATATACATTTAACAAAGGGATGGCCCTTTGTATTACAAATATTATTATTTGAAAATATGAATATACCCCACCACAAATAAATGGAAGCTTAATGAAATCGTACCATTTATTTTTTATTTTTTCCATATAAACTCCTCACGGTATTTTTTAACAGATTATTTGTAAGACTTTTCAACAATCAATCATAAAGTTTCATTCAAATTATAATGTAGACCCAGTATCATTCCGCATAAAAAGTGTCTATAATCATTTGAAACACATTCTCATCCTCTTCTAGATACTTTCTACGACCTCCACCTTGTCCAGAAAAAAATGTGTTTTCTCGTGAAGTCACAAATTGTGACTTCATGTATTCTATATTCGAACAAAGATGTTTTTTGTGGTCGAAAAAATCGACTGCAAACCACTGATCCAAATTTTTAATCGAATAATTTTAACTACATATCCTCAAGGCTCTCTATCTTCTTCAGTGCCTCCATATAAGCCATAAGACGCTTCTGCTGTTCTTCCTTAAGATTATGATAATCTTCAATCATCTGAACATCGCCTGGAGTGAATTTACTTTCTGGACTTGCAGCTGCAATTTCCTCTTCATCCTCAATTCCTTTTCCGGTAAGAAGCTGCTCCGGAGTAATTTGTAAGACATTACATATATCCATTATTTTGTCCACGTTTGGGTTTGTCTTTCTCTTCTTCCATTCACTTATAGTACTGGTCGAAATCCCTACTTGCTTTGCAAACTCTGCCTGCGTCATGTTCCGTTCTTTTAAAACTTTTATAATTCTTTCGCTAATTATCATGAGTGATACCTCATCAACAAATTCACTTATATAATATTCATATAAGTAAATTCATTGTATCACATCTTATGATAATCGTCAATCCATTATTTCGTTTTTGGGTAATGGTATTGTGAATTTTCATTCTAAAAAGGAATCTGCAATTTTACAAGAGATTTATGCTCGTATGATTATGTATAACTTAAAAAAGGCGTCTGCCCACTTTTGTGAACAGACGACCTAAAAAATATCCTGGCGCTATCAGTGCGTCAGCATTTCTCTTACTATTCCTACGAAGTACAATGAGCCCTGAGCACAGATAACATCCCCTTCTTCGGCGTTTCCTATGGCTGCTTTAACTGCTTCTTCATATTTTTCGCCGTAAGGCTCTGCTATAGGTTCATGCGAGCGCACATTGATGTACTTTGCTAAATCCTCTGCCGAAAGTGCGCGAGGTGATGGAGGCGCTATGGTATAGAACCTCTTTGCTATAGGAAGGAGCTGTGAGAGCATGTGGGTATATTGCTTATCTGCAAGTATGCCCGTTACGAAGGTTATCTTCTTTCCCGGGAAATACTTATCAAAGCTTTCCTTTAACACTCTTGCACCTTCTAGGTTATGTCCTCCGTCTATTATAAAATACGGATTTTTCCTTAATATTTCAAATCTTGCTGGCCATCTGGTTGATGCTATGCCCTCTGCTATGGTTTCCTTGGTTATCTTATCATAGCCGCGGAATTTTTTTAGCAGTGCTGCTGCATAGGCCGCTGTAGCTGCATTATTTACCTGATAGGTTCCAAGCATAACTGTCTTTAATTTTCCAAAGTCAAAATCAAGCTTTATAACGCCCTGCTCATCCTTAAATTCCGGTATTTCAAATTCCTGTCCCTCTATGCTTCTATCTACCCTATTCTGGTCGATCTTTGGCGCTATGAAATGGAGTGAATAGGTATCGGTGCATTTTTTTCTGAACACCTCATTTACCTCTTCATCTGCCGGATAAGTTAAGACTATGCTATTTTCCTTTATTATGCCCGCTTTTTCACTAGCTATGGCAGGCAAGGTCTCTCCAAGTATTTCCATATGATCATAGCTGATGGTTGTGATTATTGCAAGTTCCGGGGTGTCTATTATATTGGTGGCATCTAGTCTTCCGCCAAGGCCTACCTCTAATACAACTATATCACAATTTTTCTTAACAAAATGAAGGAAGCCCACTGCTGTCATGAGCTCGAATTCAGAAGGTGCTCTAAGGCCCTTTGCCTTCATTCTTTCAGAAGCCTCATAGGCTGCTGTTATTTCCTCTGCAAGTTCTTCCTCTGTGGCTTCTATGGTCTTTAGATTATCTGTAGTGATGCTTACATAATCAATCTTTTGGACTTCAGAAGATGAAGAGCCTTTTTCTTTTTTATCGTTTTTAACTAGTACCCTTACCCTTTCCGAGAATCTTTCGATATGAGGTGAAGTAAAAAGACCTGTGGTATAGCCACTTGCTGCTAATATTGATGCTGTGAAGGCCGCAGTTGAACCTTTTCCATTTGTTCCTGCGATATGCACAAATTTCAGCTTTTTCTGAGGATTTCCCAGTTCCTTTAGTAAATTTCCCATAGCAACCAGATCAAAGGCTGCTGTTCCATTAACGACGGCAGCCGGTGTAAACACCGGCATGCTATCTATGAACTCCATTGCTTCTTTATAATTCAATTGGAGCCTCCTATTCATTTTTCATTTTGATAAATTTAAAGAAACTAATCATTTACCGGTATAACCTATAACTTTTATCTTACTAGCCAATCTTTCAAGCAGCAAAGAAATCATTCCTGTATATATAGGTATCATCACCAGCGCTTTAATTACTCTTCCTACAATCATTACAGCAATCGCCTTTTTGTATAATATCGAAAGCCATATTGTATCAAGGCACATACTTACAACTATTGAATGAATGATAACTGCAATAATTATATAGATCAAGGTCATAGATGCGCTATCTTTACCCTTATATGCCTCATTTTCAACTTCGCCTTTTAAAAGGAATCTGTCTATCTTCTTCACAATAGCATTCAGTCGTTTATTTAACTTGCTTCTTGGAATCACATATAAGAATATTCCATATATGACTCCACTGACGGCTCCGCTTATTGTAAAGCCCGGGAAGTAGGGACCTGTTGGCTTTATCCAAAATCCTACTATATCAGAAAGTGCTCCTACACAAGCTGCATATACAGGACCATATAAGGCACCTGCTAGCGCTATCGGTATACTTCCAAAACGAATTTCTAAAGATTCAGAAATAGGTATCTTGAGTAAACTTAATATGGCTGCTAATGCTAATAGCATGCCTGAAACTGCTTGTTTTACATTCTTGTCTTTTAATCTTTCTTGCATAAAAAATACCTCCTTCGCAGTTTTTCCTTTTTGCGGCAGGAGGTATGATATTTATATCTCGTGCAGCAGCGGGATGCGAACTCGAAACCGCAAAATTTTTCAATTTTTTCGTTCAGCTGACAACTCCCTGTCCAGCCAACACTTAACGCTTCGAATTCTACTCTGCTAAATATTTAATTTTTTTTGTTACGGCTACATTATACACCAAAGTTCTGAAAATGCAAGGACTTTTTCAAATTTTAATTCATTTTTGGATCAAACTCTCCAAGTTGAATCGCTCCCATTCAAGCTTGTGTCTTATTCGACTTTTTTGAGAGTTCTTCAACAAGTTCTTTTCCAACAGAATTGTCGTATATAAATCGATAATATGGAATACGTTCTACTCCATTTACACTTTCTGTCATACTTTTTGTCAAAAGCGTTTTCTTGTATCCATCAGGTAGAATGTCGAAATTGACGTTCTTCATTCTTTTGTCTGAAACAGAAATCTCCATTGCTTTCCCTTCAACAGAAACATAATCAATTTCTACACCGCTGCTGTCACGGTATTCAAAACATCCATTGGAAGGCAGCAGACTTCTGACGTGACATTCCACGATACTGCCAAGCAAATTTCTCGGCAGTTCAGAAACCATTTTCTCTTTCAAGACGCTTTCTATCAAATCTACATGAAACATTGGATAGTTTATTGTCAGATTTAGTCTTGCAAAAATTTGCGGCTTGCGATACAGTTCATTTGTTTCTTTCAAGAATTTGCTTGTGATATACGGATCAACTGTCAATTCGTCTGATACATAGGTCAGTGTTGTCAGACCACAATTTGACAAAAACTGCATAGATGTTTTACAATCTATCGCTGACATAGCCTTGAAACGTTTATACCTGTTGCCTAAGACTTCTGAAATGCGTTCTCTCTGCTTTTTTGCATCAATGCTGTCAATCTCTCCTCCGAAATAATGTGCAAGCATATCAGAAAACTGATTAGGATTGGCGAATGTCTCGTATTTGGTGTTATTATGGAGATTGACCAGAGAAGCATAAAGCACGTCTAACAGCATTTCCGTGTCTAGTTCATCGACTGAATTGCCTACAATATATTCTACAGCTTTTCTGTTTGACATAACAGTTTCATCAAGACAGCCTTGCAGATACTCTTTTGTATTTTCAAAGCAATCATAAAAGTTTCTTACATTCAAAAGAAAATCAAGATATGTTTCTTCCGAAACTTCTGTAGTTCCTTTATATGCCAACCACTCAGGATAAGTCAAAAAGCCTGTTCTTACGAATGCAGCGTTTCCACCACAAGCGATATGCCCCCAAAATTCAAGAGCGTTAGATTGACTGCCTGAGAATACGACTTTAGTATTATGGTTATTATATTCGTTAAACGCTCCCGCTATTTTTGAGATTTCTTTATCAGGCAGTGCCATATAAGATGCTTCGTCAATCAAATAGATTGTATCGCTGCCTTTTTGTATGTCGTCTACTATCTGATTTACAAGTTTTCTTCTTTGTTCGTCATTATCAAAATCCGCTTTCATATCTACATAGACGGCGGTAGGGAAAGCGGAATCCAGCTGGTGCATACATACCGTTTTTCCACATTTTCTTGGACCAAGAATAAAAGTGATACTTTTTTCTTTGATAGCCTTTTCAGCTTCGTAGTAAAAGCTGCGCCTAAAATTATATTCTTTACTCATAAGAACACCTCTTTAGTCAATCACTCATTTACTATTTCCCACATCTTTTAATATTTCTTGCATGAAAAATACCTTCTTCGCAGTTTTTCCTTTGTGCGGCAGGAGGTATGATATTAATATCTCGTGCAGCAGCTGCATTAAAACCCTTCCGATCTACGTTTCTTCCACATCTCTTTTCTCTTTATGGCGCCTTCCCACTCTGCTTTTTCAGTTTCTGTTTTTATTTCAAGTGCATATGGCACTCTTCTTGGCTCGCCGTTTTCGCTCATGGCTACATAGGTCAGATAGGCCTGGTTTATGTGATAGCGCATTCCGCCAAGTGTTTCTACGTAGGTATCACAGCGAACCTCTATGGATGTATTTCCAACATATGTAAGTTTTGCTTCTACAACTACTATATCCTGCTTTTTCGCACCGTGTTTGAACTGCAGATTATCTACTGCAGCCGTTGTAACAGGGCAGCCTGCATGGCGCATTGCTGCGGTGCCTCCTGTTTCATCTATCCAGGACATCAAAGTGCCTCCGAATAGTCTTCCAATCCCATTTATGTCCTGATATTTCAATATATGCACGTTCTCGGTCTTTGAATATTCTACTGAACGTGTCGGGCGATCCTCTACATTACTCATATACCTTAGGCTCCTTTTTTTTAAATTTTCGATTATTATAAGACTTTAATATTTTCCAAGACCTTAATATTTTCCAAGACCTTAATATTTTCTAAGACCTTAATATTTTCCAATACCTTAATATTTTCCAAGACCTTAATACTTTCCAAGACCTTAATATTTTCCAATACCTTAATATTTTCCAATACCTTAATATTTTCCTCTGGCAATTATTATAACACGTAAGCTTTATAAATACCACAGCTTATTTTAAGTAATACACATGATGCAGAACTGATTTTATCATAAAAATCCCTGCATGCACATCTGCCTGCAGGGATTCGTTTATTTTGCCTGTTTCTTCTTTCTGAACATAAACTTTCTTGCTACATTTATTCCGACCTTATATGTAAGCGGTCTTAAGGCCTTATCTGCCTCCTTTAGCTTTTCTCTTATTGGTATGTTCTGCGGACAATGCTGCTCGCATTTTCCACATTCTATGCACTGCGTGGCAAAGGCTGGTTCCTTTGTAAGACCTACTGTCTGGGCAAATTGGAAACGGCCTTCTCTTTTACTTTCGATATACATCGTATTATAACAGGCAAATATTCCTGGTATATCTACGCCCTTAGGGCATGGCATGCAGTAACGGCAGCCTGTGCAGCCGACCTTTTCTTTTTCCTTTATGGCCTGCTTTACCTTTTCTAAAAGCTCGAAGTCTTCTTCGGTAAAGTCTCCTGCCTTCATTTCACTTGCTGTTTTTATATTCTCTTCTACCATCTGAAGCGAATTCATTCCGGATAATACTACTGTTATTTCCGGTTGATTATAGAGCCATCTGAAAGCCCATTCTGCCGGGCTCCAGCCATGCTGATTATCTGCAAAGAGCTTCTTTGCCTTTTCCGGAAGCATATTTACAAGCTTTCCGCCGCGAAGAGGCTCCATTATTACTACTGGTATCCCTTTTTGGGCGGCTGCTTTTACACCCTTTACACCTGCCTGGGTTACTTCATCAAGGTAGTTGTATTGCACCTGGCAGAAATCCCAGTCATAATCATTTAATATGGTTATGAAGTTTTCTGTGTTTCCATGATATGAAAAGCCTATGTTCCTTATCTCTCCGGCTTCTTTTTTCTGCTTTATCCAGTCTAATATTCCTACTCTCTTTAGCTTTTCCCACATCTCTACGTCTGTGAGATGGTGCATCAGGTAATAATCCACATAGGTGGTTCTAAGGCGCGATAATTCCTCACTGAAGTATTTATCAAGGCCTTTGCCATTATTTATGAGATATTGAGGGAGTTTGGTCGCTATATTCACCTTTTCCCTTATTTTATTTCTTTCAAGAATTTCTCCGAGCGCAGCTTCACTTCCCGGGTAAATATATGCAGTATCATAATAATTTACGCCCGCTTTAAACGCTGCCATTATTTCTTTTTCAGTTTTTTCGATATCGATCTGATTTCCCTTTTTAGAAAATCTCATACAGCCATAACCTAGTATTGAAAGGTCATTGCCCTTTTTATCCTTTCTATACTGCATACACGCATCCTCCTAAAGAGATATTCAAGAAACTACAAGCCAGTAGTATTTTATTATTTCATAATATCATTGATAGGTATGTGTGTCAACGAGATTTACATTATTCTTTACCAGCGAAATTGCAACGAAGATAACAGAAGCAGTATGTGTGTCAACGAAATTTATATTATTCCATATACATTGAATAACTAATTATATGTGCATAGACTTTCATTTCCGCAATCATAATTTTTCCTTATGCTTATACGGTGTACTTTAACTCAAATTCACTAAAGCGTGCTGTTACATTAGCTGCAAAGATGCCTAAAAGCGTTCCGGTAAAGCCTCCTGCTACCTCACTTGTCAGGTATTTTGCAGAGGCGCTTCCAAGGTCATATTCCTTACCGCCGTGGTACACTTTGAACAGATAGCTGCTGTTATTAAAGCCTAATTCTAGTTTAAAGGTATCTACTTTACTTTCTGTCTTACTTTCCTTTGTGATTTCTGTTTCACTATCTGTTTTACTTTCCTTTGTGATTTCTGTTTCACTATCTGTTTTACTTTCCGTTTTAATTTCTGCCGGCAGCTTTATCTCCACTGCATTCACCTTTGCTTCACCAAGGCTTATTCTTTTTACGGCGTATAGCCCATCATTTCTTACTTCTATTCCTACTTCATAGTGCTCATTTTCTGTCATGAAGGCTGTTACACCTGCAAAGCTCACAGAATGCAACTTATCAGCTAATACTTTCTTTTCTCCTTCTTCCTTTAGAACTTCTTTTAAAAGTTCTTCTGCTACAGCTGCCGCATTATTAGCGCTGCCCATCTTCCCTGATGCTTCACTTACATTCAGACTCATATTTACGGTAAGGGCGCCGTTGAACTCTCTTTGGCGAAGTCCGACAAAGGTCGGGGATGCCACATCATCAAGAGTTTCAGAAGTTCCAACCAGCTCTATGCACTCATCCAAGGCTTTTCCATTATTTTCCTTTTTGCCTACCTTTTCACCTGCCTTTTCACCTACCTTTTCGCCTACCTTTTCACCTACCTTTTCACCTGCCTTTTCACCCACCTGAGATACCTTCTTATAATTTTCCATATGAGGATGCCTCATATAAAGCCACTCCGGATTACTAAAGATGTCAAGGCCGCTTCTTGATATTTCTTCTGCTACATTTCTTTCATTTCCTTCACCCTTTATCGGCACCTCGTAGCTTTCATCCATAGTGCCATCATTTCCCACAACAGGCCAACCATTTTCATCAAAGCGAACTGGTACAAGGAATACTTCACGTCCAAGCTGATGATAGGCCATCCAGATACCCATCTGGCGAAAGCCAAGGCAAAGAATGTAGTAATTGCCATCAGGACCTTCTATGAGATCGCCGTGTCCTACGCCCTGAATTATGAAAGGCGCCTTGTTTCTATTTGTAAGAATAGGATTGTGCGGACAGTTTTCGTATGGACCGAATATATCTTTGCTCCTTGATATGGTAATCATGTGTCCATATTCAGTGCCGCCTTCTGCCGCCATAAGATAGAACCAGTCTCCTATTTTATAAACGTGAGGACTTTCAAGGAAACGCCCTCCGTTTCCTTTCCAGATGTTGCGGCTAGCAGATAACTTCTTACCGGTTTTAATATCTATTTCGCACTGAGTAACTCCGCCTATTCCATCATCATCTTCACCATTGCTGACAAAATATGCCCTTCCATCTATAAATAAAAGGGAAGGATCTATGCCTCCCTGATCTACCTTAACCGGGTCTGACCATTCACCGTGAATATCGTCTGTTGTGACATAGAAGTTCTCTCTTGTTGTGTCATTGGTCGTGACCATATAAAAATGGCCGTCATTATAACGGATGGTAGGTGCAAAAACTCCTCCGCTTGAATTTATCTTTTCTAAATATACCTGGCTCTTACGGGTCAGAACATTACCTATCTGCTTCCAGTGCACTAAATCTTCGCTTTCAAGAAGTGAAACACCTGGAAAGTACTGGAAAGTGGAATTTACCATATAATACTTTCCGTTTGCACAGCAGACACTTGGGTCTGGGTAAAAGCCCCTTACAACGGGATTTACATACTTCATAAAAACACTCCTTTACATTACAAATTAATACCATCTATGCTGCTCCTACAGCAAAACTTTGTTCAATATTAGCAAAAAGGCTGAGAGCTTTCAATGTATTTTTCACTTCATTTTGATGCATTTTCTATCATAATCACACAAGCTTTACTTTCTTTTTTCTAGGTAATTCTATAGGCTTTTTTGAATTTAATAATTGATTTTTCTCATTTTTTGTGTTATAATCAATCCATATCACTGAATAAAGGAGGTCCTTATGAACTTAAAAGAATTCATAAATGCATATCATAAATTATCTTATAGTGATAGAGTTGTTTTTTATTCAACTGTCACTAATAATGTAG
>OMXJ01000002.1 GCA_900315015.1 uncultured Eubacteriales bacterium
TCTGTGTTTGTAAGTGCTGTTCCGTCATACACCTTGGAAGCTGTAGCAGATGTAAGTGTCACACTACGCTTTCCTATTGACACTTCAACATAATTGGCAACTGTATCATTATGATTTTCATCAGCTTTTACCTTATACCATACATAGTAGGTTCCGGCATTGGTCTTTGTCGGGATGGATGTGGTATAAAGGGATTCATCCGTCGGTGCAGTGTTCTCGGTGGTTACGGCATAGTACAGCGTGCCGCCCGTGGCTTCGCCTGCGGTCACAAGCGACTGTGCAGAGCCAGTATAGGTCAGCGTCTTTGCTTCAGGTGCTTTTGTTACAACTGATGCTTCCTTTGCCGCATAAGTATATGTGTAAGTTGTTGCTTCTGTGATTGCCGTGTCCGCGCTAGGTGTCACATCCCAGCTTCCCGCCTTGTAGGTGTTGTTCGGCTTGCTGCCGACTGCCGGAATCTGGTTTTCCGCCAGTTTCAGCTCAGCTCCCCCATAACCGTTCAAAGTCACTGTCTTGTCGGCAGTCGTCTCATCATCCCACGAACCATTAACTACCTTGAAGGTCACGGTATAACTGGTTCCCAGACAGAGCTGTTCATCCGCATTTTTAAATACGGAATAATCATTATTATCGCTGCTGAATTTACTTGCGTCATTATTGGAAACGGTGCTACTGCTTGTAAATACGCCAGGGTTATACATGATAATGCCAATTTGCGCTCCGTCGCTTAAAGCTCCCGTAATCGAGATTTTAGCGCCATCCCATAACCACACATTGTTATCTGTACCATCACTTTTCTTATTGTCTGTAATCGAAACATTTCCCGATATTTCAAATGTGCCAGTCGAGCCTGGGCTATTAACACCGCCACCGAAGTTTTTGGCAACGTTTCCGGTAATGGAACCGCCTAACAGTTGAAGAGTTGTATTTTGACCCGCACAGAAAACACCTCCTCCAGCGTTTACAGCCATATTATTGCTTATTGTTCCGCCCGTCATTTTAAATGTACCATTCTCAAGCTCAACGCCGCCGCCATTTCCCCAGCAGGAATTCGCGATGATTGCAGCATTGTCTGACATATTAAGCGTTCCGGGTTCAATCCAGATACCGGTACGCTCATGTCCGATAATCGTTCCCCCCTTAAAATTCAATGTGCCTTGATTTCCAAGAGACACGCCATATACGTCGCCTGTAATATAACCACCAGTAAAGGAAGCAGTGCCGTCACTTTTGCCTATATCCGTTGCCCTTCCCGCTCCACCGGTAGCAGGCTTGTATCTGTGAACAACATCCGCATTACTGTCTATGATGGTTAGGTCTCCACCCATAACGTCGAAAACGCCTTGATTACGCGCGCCTTTATCTCCTGAAACATATTTTCTGATTATTCCGAATCCATTCAGATCCAGTGTTTTTGTATTATTGACAGTTATGGTCGAATTAAGATTCGCGTCCGCATACAGCTTCAACGTGCTGCCTTCCGTCCAATTATTGAGTGCAGCGGAAAGGTCCGCATACTCTGTGGTGACGCCACCACTGGTCGTCACGGATGCAACGATATTGCTCCACTGTGCATAGAGCGTGGTATTAGCAGTAATGTTAAAGGTTTGGTCTGCTGCATAGGCTGTTCCGGATCCGTCCGCCATGGTGTTCCATCCATCGAACACAAGCCCTGTTTTAACGAGACTGTTTGTATTTCCGGGCACTGTAATAACGCTTCCGGAAGCATAGCCTGTAGTCTCTGCCGGAACATTACCGTCTGTCGCACCATTGCCATCATAGGTCAGAGTGACGATGGGTGAACCAAGGAACAACTGTCCATCTGCGTTCTTGCCTACTGCATAATCTTGACTGTTGCTAAAAAAGGCTCCCTCTATGTTGAAGGAAGTATCGGAAGAGTTTGTAAATACACCTGAGGCATATCCCGAAGTGCCTGTAGCAGGTTTTATTGTAATGCCGATGGAGGCTTCGTTAGTAAGCTCTCCAACTACGTTAATCTTCTTTCCGCTCCATAAATATACGTCGCCCCCAACATTATCCTTTATAATGGGATTCCCTGAAATATTAAGGGTGCTCGCGCCGCTTCGGAATACAATGCCGCCGCTCTCACTACATCCATCCGGATTGCCAAGCGCAATATTATTTGTTATTTTACCGCCGCTTATGGTCGCGATTCCGCTGCCTCCCATGCACACGGCGCCGCCCTGGTTTGTCGCAGTATTGTAGCTGATTTCTCCGCCCTTCATGATGAAGCCGTCTCCGCCGCCTCTAGTATCAACGGCGCCATGCAAGGATACGTTTCCGATCATTTTTCCGCCGGTCATCTCAAAGCGTGATGCCTGAACGCTTACTGCGCCGCCGAAAGCATAATTAGCAGCATAATTTCCGATCATCGTACCGCCGTGCATATTAAAGATTCCACCATCTTTTACCAAAACACATGCGCCGGTTAAATCATAAGCATAAGCACCTGTGAGATAGCCCCCTTCAAACGTCTTTACGTTTTCACCGGTGGCATTGTCATCTACCACGGCAAGTCCATTGCCGTTAAGGGTATATTTGTGTACTCCTGTCCCTTCATCATACAGGCTCAGCGTGACTCCTGCCCCTACCTCCATCATCCTGTGATTACCGGTTGACTTAATCGCGTGCCCGTTCAGGCAAAGATTCGTTGTGCCCGCTGGGACGTTCCAGGTACTGCTGATGGTCACGTCATTTGCCAGATAATAGTTTCCCGCCTCGTTGGGCATACTGTTCGTAGCAGTCCATGCGGTGAAGGTAATGTCGTTGTGGGTATGAGCGGCAGGTTCAACTGCGCCGCCAATGCTCTCGACCTTGTAGCCGCCGCTTTCCTTCTCGTTTATGGATTTCCAGTGTGCTTCGTTCGAGATACCGGTTGTAATGTCTACGGTCTGATTGCCGTTGCCGTTGAAGATTATGCCATTAACAGCTGCGGGAAGCACAGCGGTATAGACCTGCTGGCCGTACTCGTTGACACTGCTCTTATCCATTGCAACACCGGGCCACTCTGCGCCGTTGTCCCAATAGTAGACATGTATGTCACCCCAGCCAAGTGCATCAGTGAAGAAAATCGTATATTCTGTTACGGCCGCCGCATTCACCGTCACATCGCAGGTCGCGCTCTTGCTACTGTCCGCGTTGCTGGTGCAGGTGACGGTAGCACTGCCCGCTGATACGCCCTTGGCGTAGACGGTCAGGGTTTCGGTGGCATCCGCACCAACCTCGGTAGTGCAGTCCGCATCGGTATACAGCTTTACAGCACCCGCATTCGTTCCGCCAACACTCCACTTCACGGTCTTGTCCGTTGCCTCATCCGGACTAACCGTTGCTGTCAGTGTTTCTGTATCTCCTACAGTCATTGTAGCAGAAGTCTTGTTAAGTTCTACTCCTGTGACATTAACAACTGATGGAGTTTCCTCATTTACTGTAACGACAAATACAATAGATGTAACACGTACAGTCACTTCTCCGCTAAGTGTTACTTCATTTGACTCACCAGTCCATGTAAGTGAATTACCATTATCGGTCCAACCAGTGGAAAGATCATATAACGTCTGTTTTTCATCGTATTTTATTTCGATGCTGCTAAACTTGCCATTACTTATAGAAAAGTTAGCTACATAGGTGTCCTCTACATAAACTAAGTTTTCATTAAGATTCTTCCAAAATGCAGCTCCCGAAGCAGTTATCCCATTTTCGTCAGTATGGCTTCCTCCTGTTTCATCTTTACTAAATAAGCCATCCCAATTGCTTGAATCCCATGTAATAGTTTTGTTAGCTGCCGCATACGCCGTCAGCCCCATCCCCGGCATCAGTCCGATGACCATCGCCAGAGTGAGCAAAAAGCTCAGCAGCTTCCTTCCTAATTTTTTTCGTTTGTTCTTCATTTAAAATTCCTCCTTGAGATTATTTTTTTATTAATAAAACTGCCTTACATGACAGGGTATAGCACCCGCTTTTATAATATCAAAACTATTCTTCTAGGACTCCTTGAAAGTTTTATTAGCGGTTACGTATTTCAAGCACCTTTTGTCCTATTTTGTTAAGATGCTCATGCGCTAATTGACATCTGTATTCTTCAAAAAGCTCTTTATCACTCACAAGGGCTATCAGCTTCAAAGCCTCCTGATAATCCTCTTCAAGACCTGTCTGTGAGTACCTTTCAAAGGCCTTTTGAGCACTGCTTACAGTAATCTCAAGATGCTTACCTTCAAGCTTTGCAAGAAGCGCATCCTTTACGGTACTGTCCTTTAATAAGTCTACCTTTTTAGCAGCCCATCTGTAATAGCCCTCTGTTCCTTTTCTCAGGTATTTATCAACAGCTTCTTTTGCCTTATTCTCAGTGTTTATAAGCTTTTCAACATAAGAAACTAATTTATCGGTCCAGACCCTATACCCCTCAAAGCTGATATGCACATAACCATCACTGCAGTATTTTGCCGCAAGACCGCCTTCTGCATCCTTCATCTGCGATGTTACGTCGATATAGTACATATCCTTATTTTCTGCGCAGTACTGCTCCATTATTGAATTATATTCATCTATGCTGGCATCACTGAAATACTTTTTCTCATTTTCATAGGTACTTTTTGTTGCATAGGTCATGCTTTCTACGAAAATCACTACTTCAGGATTTTCTTCCCTTATGCCCTTAAGATATTCCTTATACTTTTCGCTTGTTTTTTTAGCGCCCATGTATATGTCGTTAGTGCCCATATTAACAAATACTCTTTTTACACCGCTTAGCTTTATGAGGTTTTTAGCCATGTCGGTAACCTCGGTTCCATCCGGCGCTGTATAGGTTATCTGGCCCGAAGGGCGGGTATCATTATAAAAGGAATAACAGCCCACTACAAGCATTGTAGGATTTCCTAAAAATCCCTTTCCCTGCCTGTTAAAGTACATTCTTTGGCCTATTCCTATGCTGCTTCCTATAAATGCAGATTCTCCTATATATTCATTTACATCTATGCCTTTTTTATTTTTCTCATCTTCCAAACTGCTTTCTTCACTCTTCTCAGTTTCTGATGACACAGACTCACTCGCAGTTGAATTCGCCCTGCTTTCCTTAGCCTTAATTTCGCCTGCTGTAACATTCGCTAAAAGCATTGAAGTAAGCGCTAAAGTGACAACAATTTTTCTTAGTTTCATCTTACTATCTGCCTCTGTTTTTTTATTATCTGATTATACCACAATCATTTCAAACTGTCAAAGGTTATATTTTTTTTACTTTTATTTTACTATCTCTTTGTTGCAAAGCATAAAATATATCTTGATTTACTTTTATTTATAATTTATAATAGTATTGTTTCATTTGTATTATTTTAGAAAAATAATTATTATAAAACATATCATTAAGGAGGATTGGAAATGAGTATTTTTGATAATCTTAAGAAACCAGCTCCAGCAGCAGATGCCGCTCCAGCTAGTAGCACTTACGTTAAAGAGGAAGGTCCAAAGACCTTTACCTTCAGTGCACTTCCAGAAAGCCTAGCTCAGTTACAGGCTCTTCCTGAAGCATCCTTAGATTCACCTTTTAAGACAGCAGCTCTTACAGTTCTTGCTCTTTGCGCATATGCTGCTGCACCTGAAATCGGTATTGAAATGATCAACTATCTTATGGGACCAGAAGAGCTTTCAACTTACGATAAGTCCTTCTTAAAGGATCGTTTTATGGGAAATAAATATTATAAGCCATTTTCTTATTTTGCCGGAACTTCACCTGAAAATGATTATACTCCTTCCGAACCATTTACAATTACAATTAAAACAGGTCCTTATTCCTACCAGGAAGATAATTACGCAGTCATGAAGCTTAAGTCTAGCGGTGCTGATTCAGAAAGAGATGTTAAGTGCAGACGCAAGGGCAATCAGTGGTTCCTTCACTCACAGCAACTCCTTCCTGACATCCGCATTCCTAAGTCACAGGATAAGTGGGCTTAATTTAAACAATGGCATTTAAGATTAAACATCAAAAAGAGGCTACGCTGCTTGCATAGCCTCTTTTATTTCTATTTACTAAATTTTCTGTAATTCTCTTTACTTGCCGGTAATTCTCTTTACTGTCCTGTAGTTTTCTTTACTGTCCTGTAATTCTCTTTACTGCAGTTTCTGTGTTTTCCTTGCTTCCAAAGGCAGTAAGTCTAAAATACCCTTCGCCGTGTGGTCCAAAGCCTACTCCTGGAGTTCCTACTATATTCTTTTCCTCTAAGAGATAATCAAAGAATTCCCATGACTTCATGTTATCAGGTGTCTTGAGCCAGATATATGGAGCATTCTTTCCTCCAAAGACTGTATATCCCGCCTTAGCAAGACCATCACTTATTATCTTTGCATTATCAAGATAATACTTAACCTGCTCTTTAGTCTCCTTCTTTCCTTCCTCTGAATAAACAGCCTCTCCTGCTCTTTGTATGATATATGGCGCACCGTTGAACTTTGTTCCGTGTCTCCTTGCCCAGAGCTGATTTAGAGATACTCCATCATAGGTAAGAGTCTTTGGAACTACTGTAAAGCCAAGTCTTGTTCCTGTAAAGCCTGCATTCTTTGAAAAGCTTCTTAGCTCTATCGCACACTTTTTAGCACCCTCGCATTCATATATTGAATGAGGAATGTTTTCTTCTGTGATATAAGCCTCATAAGCTGCATCATATATAATAAGTGCCTTCTTTTCAATGGCAAAATCTACCCATTTCTGAAGCTCATCCTTTGTAATTGTGCCTCCTGTAGGATTGTTTGGGAAGCATAAATAAATGATGTCTGGAACTTCCTCTGGAATAACTGGAAGAAAGCCTGTTTCTGCTGTACATGGCATATATACAACTCCGTCAAAGCCTTCCTTTTCTGGATTATACTCTCCTGTTCTTCCGCCCATTACGTTTGAATCAACATAAACAGGATAAACAGGATCGCAGACTGCTATTTTGTTATTGTCTCCAAAGATGTCTGAAATATTTCCTGAATCGCTCTTTGCACCATCCGATACAAATACTTCATCAATTTCAATATCACATCCTCTTGCCTTATAGTCATTTGCTACTATTGCACTTCTCAAAAATTCATATCCAAGATCAGGTGCATAACCGCGGAATGAACCAGCATGAGCCATTTCCTCTGTTGCTTTATTTATTGCCTTTATTACTGCAGGGCAAAGTGGAAGTGTAACATCTCCTATTCCAAGGCTTATTACTCTTTTATCTGGATTTGCCTCTTTATATTCTCTTACCTTTTTTCCTATTGTTGAAAAAAGATAGCTGCCCTGTAATCTAAGATAGTTTTTATTTGGTGTAAACATTATTTGCCTCCTTTTTTTCTCAAAATTACAATTACATTTTCCTAGCTAATTAATAAAAATACTCACCCTCGCATACTGTCTCTGCCGGGCCTGTCATATAAACATCTCTGGTTTCTTCATCGTATTCAATAACAACATCTCCTCCGAGCATATGTACTGTTACAGGAGATTTGGCCATTTTATTTACTATGGTCGAAACAGCAGTTGCACAGGCTCCGGTTCCGCAGGCGTATGTTTCACCCGAACCTCTCTCCCATACTCTCATATTTACCTCATGCTCATTTAAGACATGGGCAAATTCTGTATTTACTCTTTCCGGGTATATTTCTAGAAATTCAGAAACCTTTCCGTATTTTTCTACTTCAAATTCAGCAGTATCTTCAACATAGGTAACGGTATGAGGATTTCCCATTGAAAGCACTGTAAATTCAAAATCTCTATCTAAGAGTGAAACTTTTACATTATTATTAGCCTTTACATAGTTTTCACTCTCCGATATTTCTGCTGAGATATTATTATAATCTATGGCTTCCTTCTTAAAAGGAATTTCAGATGTCTTAAATATGGCCTTTCCCATATATACCCTTACGGTTTCTACCTTATTCGTATCTTTATTCACGAATAATTTGAGCTTTTTTACACCTGATAGAGTGTCTACATTTATTTCTGTCTTATTACCGCACATTCCATGGTCATATATGTATTTTCCAACACATCTTATACCATTTCCGCACATTTTTCCTTCACTTCCATCTGCATTGAAAATATGCATCATGAAGGGTGCATTTTCTGATGGTGTTATTAAAATAAGTCCATCTGAACCTATTCCCTTTCTTACATCAGATACCTTTATTGCAACTGCCGAAGGGTCTTCTACCTTCTCCTCAAAGCAGTTTACATATATATAATCATTTCCGCAGCCTTGCATTTTAGTATATTTCATAAAGCCTCCTTTAAAGCCTCCTTTAAAGCCTTCTTTTAGACTTTTTTAAACGTACTCATAGTTACAAAATCAAAAACGCAAACATATAAAACTTATAATTTCTTTTATATGTTTCTGATATCGTGCTTTGGTGCTGCTTCAGGGTAATTTCCAGAAAAGCATGCATCACAGAAATCATCTGTCTTGTCTATAAGTTCATTTAATCTATCATTTGGAAAATATCCAAGCGAATCTGCTCCGATTATTTTGCATATTTCCTCAACGCTCTTTCCTGTTGCTACAAGCTCCTTGCTGCTTGGTACATCCGTTCCAAAATAGCATGGGAATAAAAATTCAGGCGAGCTTATTCTTACATGCACCTCAGTTGCTCCGGCATCCCTTAATAATTTTACTATCTGAGCGCTGGTCGTTCCTCTTACTATGGAGTCATCGATCATTACTACTCTTTTTCCATTTACGGCCTGCTTTATGGCATTAAGCTTAATCATTACCCCTGCCTCTCTCATTGTCTGAGATGGCTTTATGAATGTCCTGCCGACATAGGAATTCTTTTCAAAGCCCATGCAGTACGGTATTTTACTTTCCATGGAATATCCGTACGCAGCAATAAGGCCCGAATTGGGTACTCCCACGACAACATCAGCTTCTGCTGGATGCTCCTGAGCAAGTATTTTCCCGGCCTTTACTCTAGAATCATATACACTGATTCCATCTATTACCGAATCAGCTCTTGCAAAGTAAATATATTCAAATATACAGTGAGCATGCTTTCTACCGCAAAGAGTCTTATCACTTTCGATGACAGTTTCTCCTGTGACCTTATCCTTATAGATTGTCACGACCTCTCCCGGCTCAACATCTCTTACATATTCTGCCTTTACGGCATCTAATGCGCAGGTTTCTGAAGCAAAGAAATAGGTATCATCCTTTTTTCCAAGTACTAATGGTCTAAATCCAAACGGATCCCTTGCCCCTATAAGCTTTCTAGGGCTCATTATTACGAGTGAATATGCTCCCTTTAGCTTCTTCATTGCATTTAATACTGCGCTTTCAACATTTTTAGTATTAATTCTCTCTCTTGCTATTAAATATGCAATCACTTCTGTGTCTATTGTAGACTGGAAAATGGCTCCTGTGTAGCTTAGCTCCTGCTTCAGCTCTGCTGCATTTACAAGATTTCCATTGTGCGCAAGACCAAGTGTTCCCTTGATGTAATTAATAGCTAGTGGCTGGATGTTTGAAGGTATGCTTGCACCTGTTGTTGAATATCTTACATGTCCGACTCCTAGATTTCCCTTTAGAGTTTCTAGATTTTTCTTATCGAACACCTCATTTACAAGCCCCATGCCCTTTACCGAGCATATGTTACCTTTTTCTCCGCTGGTATCACTAACGGATATTCCGGCACTTTCCTGACCTCTGTGCTGGAGTGCAAACAGTCCATAATAAATATACGCCGCTACATCCTCTCCTGACAGAGAATATGCCGCAAACACACCGCATTCCTCATGTAAATTATTATCCATAAAATCCGAACCCTTTCTTCCTATGGTTTTATGTTTTTATCCATATATTATTTTATATAGTTATATAAATATAAATCAGCTGCATTCAGCTTTAGCTGCCTGCCGGCATAAACCTGCTTATGCGTCTTAATCAAAACACTTACTGTCATATGACAAATGGCAAAGATACACAGCATAAGAATACCGCCCACAGCTTAAGCTGCTTACATGCTGATAATTATATTTTACTGTCCTGATGCTCCATAGTTTGCAAGTACTCTTGCTGATGGATCATCTACGTTGCAGCCCGGCCAGTTCTTGTTTGGCATCCAGAAATCTACTACCATGTCAGACTGTCCTGGATAATACTTTTCAAAGATTTCTCTATAGAGAAGACTTTCCTTTGTAAATGGTCTTGCATGCTCATATTTAGCTATTTTCTCTTCAAATTCTTCATCTGAATAGAAGCTTTCTGCATATTCTTTAAGATCATTTACAAGAGAATGACCTACTGCATCTGAAAATGCTGCCTTTTCTCTTTGAAGAATAGATTCCGGAAGGCATTTATCCTCTTCAAAGGCATGTCTTAAAAGATACTTTCCTTTTCCGTAAACATTCATCTTTACTGAAGGATTAAGGCTCATTACATAATCAACAAAATCAAGATCTCCAAATGGTACTCTTGCCTCTAATGAGTTAACCGAAATACATCTGTCAGCTCTTAATACATCATACATATGGAGTTCTCTTACTCTCTTTTCAGCCTCCATCTGGAATTCATCAGGTGATGGCGCAAAATCTGTATATTTATATCCAAAGAGCTCATCAGATACTTCTCCTGTGAGAATTACCCTGATATCTGTATTTTCATGTATGTACTTACATACAAGATACATTCCCATGCTTGCTCTAGTTGTTGTAATATCATAGGTTCCAAGAGTCTTGATTACAAAATCAAGTGCCTCTATTACGTCTTCTCTTGTTATGATTACATCTGTATGCTCTGCACCGAGAAACTCTGCAACCTGTCTTGCATACTTAAGGTCTATAGCATCAATGTCCATGCCTATTGCAAAGGTCTTAATAGGCTTATTTAGTATCTTTGCTGATACTGCGCAAACAAGGCTTGAATCAAGACCTCCTGAAAGAAGGAAGCCAACCGGTGCATCTGCATCAAGTCTCTTTTCAATGCCCTTAATTAAAAGGTCATGGATCTTTTTAGATGCTGTGTCTGCATCATCTAAGATAAGCTTTCCTGAATCTGCAGGATCTCTATACTGCACGAACTTTTCTCCGTCATAGTAATGTCCTGGCGGGAATGGCATTACCTTTGCGCATACTGAGATGAGATTCTTAGGTTCACTTGCAAAGGCAATGGAGCCATCTGATAAATAACCATAATAAAGAGGTCTTATTCCGATCGGATCTCTTGCTGCAATGAATTTTTCCTTTTCTGCATCATACATAATAAGTGCATACTCAGCATCGAGTTTTTCAAACATTGAAAGACCATATTCCTTGTACATTGGAAGAAGGATTTCGCAATCTGATTCACTAACAAAGCTATATCCCTTACTTATAAGATTATCCTTTTCTTTTCTAAAGCCGTATATTTCACCATTACATACTATACTGCTTTCTCCATGGTGAAATGGCTGCATTCCATTTTCATTAAGTCCCATTATTGATAATCTATTAAAACCAAGCCATCCTTTTCCTGCTTCTTCAAAGCGGCTCATGTCAGGGCCTCTTGATATCGTCTTTGCAAGACATCTTTTGGCTTCTTCTTCAGTTATTGCTTTTCTACTAGTAAATCCGATAATTGAACACATACGCATTCCCCCTTTTTTGCAGCAAAAAAGGGGTCAGAAGATAGACTATGCACTCTTCTGGCCCCTTTGCCTTTTTAATGATTTCAAATCATAGCACCTGGTTTTGATTTTGTCAACAGTTTTTTTTCTCAAAAAACATTTTTTGTCTGGGTAAAAAAAAGTTTTTTGGCCGCGTTAATTAGAAGAAAAAAACACACGGAAAAAAATCCCCAAAAAAATTTCAAATTTCCTCTTGACAAATAAAAATCTTTGCGATACAATACACGCAAGTTCGAGGCAACGGCGCCTATATAGGCGTCGTTGCCCTTTTTTTGTTCAAAAAAATAAATTTATCTAATTATGGCTATAATTGAATTCTGACTTAATTTTCTAAAAAAGGGGCTGTGAATATGTGTAACAATGAATTTGTTAACCTAAGTAAATATTCTTCGGGTTCGGATCCTATAAATCAGATTATGCATGATTCATGTGGTATTGGCTGTGTTGTTGACATTAAAGGTCGTAAGACCCACTCTACAGTTGATGATGCATTAAAAATCGTTGAAAAGCTTGAACACCGTGCCGGTAAGGATGCTAGTGGAAAGACTGGTGACGGCGTTGGAATTCTTCTTCAGATTTCTCATAATTTTTTCTCTAAGGCTGCTAAAGAAGCCGGTATCGAGCTTCCTCCCGAGCGTGAATACGCGGTAGCAATGATTTTCTTTCCTCAGGACAAGGTCAAGAGAGCTCGTCATAAAAAACTTCTTGAAATTCTTCTCGAAAAGGAAGGCATCCCTTTCCTTGGTTGGAGAAAGGTTCCAATCAATAGTGAAATTCTTGGTGAAAAAGCTCTTGGCTGCATGCCTTCTATCTGGCAGTGCTTCGTTAAGATTCCTATGAATACTAAGACAGGCATTGATTTTGATAGAAAGCTTTATGTTCTCCGCCGTGAATTCGAGCAGTCAATTAATTCTGAAACTTATGTATGCTCTTTTTCAAGCCGTACTATTGTATATAAGGGAATGTTCCTCGTTGGACAGCTCCGCAGATTCTATTTAGATCTTGAAGATAAAGATTATGAGTCTGCAATCGGAATGGTCCACTCTCGCTTCTCTACTAATACAGATCCTAGCTGGCAGAGAGCACATCCAAATAGAATAATCCTTCACAATGGTGAAATTAATACAATAAGAGGCAACATCGACAGAATGCTTGCCCGCGAAGAGACAATGAGCTCTGAGCTTCTTTCAGGCACTGATTTTGAAAAGGTTCTTCCAGTTGTTGATAATACCGGTTCAGATTCAGCTATGCTTGATAATACACTTGAATTTCTTATGTTCAGTGGTTGCCCTCTTCCTAAGGCTCTTATGCTTACTATTCCTGAGCCTTGGAATAAGAATGAAGACATGCCAAGACTTAAGAGAGACATGTATCATTACTATGCAACAATGATGGAGCCTTGGGATGGCCCTGCTGCTATCCTCTTCTCAGATGGCGACATTGTTGGTGCTACTCTTGATAGAAACGGACTTAGACCTGTAAGATATTACATTACTGATGATAGCCGTCTTATCCTTTCTTCTGAGGTAGGTGTCCTTGATATCGCACCAGAACATATTGTTAAAAAGTCAAGACTTATGCCTGGCCGTATGCTTGTAGTTGACACTGTTTCAGGAAGAATAAAGGATGATGAAGAATTAAAGAACGGATATGCAGTAAGCCATCCTTATGGTGAATGGATTGATTCTGAGCTTGTTACTTTAAAGTCTCTTCCTATTCCTAATAAGAAGGTTCTTGAAAGCTCAGAAGAAAACCGTAACAGACTTTATCAGGCCTTTGGTTATTCCTGGGAAGGCATAAAGGACATAATCCTTCCTATGGCAAAGCTTGGCTCTGAGCCTACTGCTTCTATGGGTGTTGATACTCCTCTTGCTGTTCTTTCTGAACATCACAGACCATTGTTTGAATATTTCAAGCAGATGTTCGCTCAGGTTACTAACCCTCCTATCGATGCAATTCGTGAGGAGATTGTTACTGATACCACAGTATATGTTGGTTCAAGTGGTAATCTTTTAAGTGATAAACCATCTAACTGCCATGTACTTCAGATAAACAATCCTATTTTAACTAGTATTGATCTTTTAAAAATCAAGTCCTTGAACATGCCTGGTCTTAAGGCTGCTGTTGTTTCTATTCTTTATTATAAGAATACTTCACTCGAACATGCCATTTCTAAGATGTTCAATGATTGCGATAATAAATATAGAGATGGTGCTAATATCATCATTCTTTCAGATCGTGGCATCGATGAGAACCACACTGCTATCCCATCACTTCTTGCTGTTTCTGCTCTTGAGCAGTATCTTGTACGTACCAAGAAGCGCACACAGCTTTCTGTTATCCTTGAAAGCGGTGAGCCATACAGCGTTCACCATTTCGCTACTCTTTTAGGCTTTGGTGCTCAGGCTGTAAATCCTTACCTCGCACAGGAATGTATTGAGGAATTAGTTGATAAAAATCTTCTTGATAAGGATACTCACGCAGCAATCAACGATTTCAACAACGCCGCTCTTCACGGAGTTGTTAAGATTGCTTCTAAGATGGGAATATCCACAATTCAGTCTTACCAGAGTGCTCAGATTTTCGAAATCGTTGGTATCTCTAGAAAGGTTGTGGATGAATATTTTACAAATACCATAAGCAGAATAGACGGTATTACCTTAAAGGAAATTGAAGAGGATGTCCTCTACCGTCATGATCTCGCTTTTGATCCTATGGATCTTCCTACTGATCTTGTTACTTCTACAAGCGGAACTCATAAGCTTCGTGCTGAGAGCCGTGCTGAGGATCATATGTTCAATCCCGAGACTATTCTTATGCTTCAGAAGGCTACACAGACAGGTGATTACAAACTCTTTAAAAAATATTCAGCACTAGTTGATGATGATAAGATACCTCACACCTTAAGAGGTCTTCTCACCTTTGATTATTCAAATGTTACTCCTATTTCAATAGATAAGGTAGAACCGGTTTCTTCTATCGTAAAGCGTTTCAAGACTGGTGCTATGTCTTATGGTTCTATTTCTAAGGAAGCACATGAATGTCTTGCAGAGGCCATGAACAGAATCGGCGGACGCTCTAATTCAGGTGAAGGCGGAGAAACTCTTGAAAGACTTGGTACTATTAAGAATTCAGCAATCAAACAGGTTGCTTCTGGTAGATTCGGTGTTACTAGTGAATATCTGGTAAGTGCAAAGGAAATACAGATAAAAATGGCTCAAGGCGCAAAACCTGGTGAGGGCGGTCTCCTTCCTGGAAAGAAGGTATGGCCTTGGATAGCTCATACTAGACTTTCAACTCCTGGTGTTACTCTTATCTCACCTCCTCCTCATCATGACATTTATTCTATTGAGGATTTGGCACAGCTTATCTACGATTTAAAGAACGCTAATAAAAATGCTGATATTTCAGTAAAGCTTGCAAGTGAGGCCGGTGTTGGTACTATTGCCTGCGGTGTTGCTAAAGCAGGTGCTCAGACAGTTCTTATTTCAGGTTATGACGGCGGTACTGGCGCTGCTCCAGAGAGTGCGATCCATGGCTGCGGTCTTCCTTGGGAACTTGGTATTGCAGAGGCTCACGAGGCTTTAAGAAAATCCGGTCTTAGAAGCAGAGTTAAGCTTGAAACCGATGGTAAGCTCATGACAGGTAAGGATGTGGCTGTTGCTTGTATCCTTGGCGCTGAGGAATTCGGTTTTGCTACTACTCCTTTAGTTACTCTTGGCTGTGTAATGATGAGAGTCTGTAATTTAGATACCTGTCCTATGGGTATTGCTACTCAGAATGAAAAGCTCAGAAAGAATTTCCGTGGAAAGCCTGAATATGTAATCAATTTCATGGAGTTTGTTGCAGAGGAGGTAAGAGAAATCCTTGCTTCTCTTGGTTTAAAGAGTCTTGATGAGCTTGTTGGCAGATGTGATCTTTTAAAGGTAAAAGAAAAGCAGATTACACGTAAAGCTGAAATGCTTGATGTAAGCTATCTTTTAAGAACAGCTAGTGATACTAATGATGCTACTCTTCCTACACATGCAGATCCAAATGATAAGTATGATTTCAAACTTGAAGAGACCATAGATGAAAAAGAGCTTTTAGGTCTTCTTGATTCTAAAAATAAGCCTTCTAAGGAATATTCTTTAAATTGTAATAATAGATCAGTTGGTACTCTTCTTGGTGCAGAAATCACAAGACGCCATGGTCATTCCTTAAGCGATGATACCTATCACTTAAAGTTCCGCGGCGGAGCTGGTCAGTCTTTCGGTGCCTTTATTCCTAAGGGCCTTACCCTTGAGCTTGAAGGCGATTCAAATGACTATTTCGGAAAAGGTCTTTCAGGCGGAGAGCTTATTGTTTATCCTGATAGAAAGTCAAAGTTCAATGCCGCTGATAATATTGTTATCGGAAACGTTGCTCTTTACGGTGCAACTAGCGGACGCGCTTTTGTAAACGGAAGTGCCGGCGAGCGTTTCTGCGTAAGAAACTCTGGTGCTACTGCTGTTGTTGAAGGTGTCGGTGAGCATGGCTGCGAATACATGACTGGCGGTACTGTTGTTGTTCTTGGTAGAACAGGCAGAAACTTTGCTGCTGGTATGAGCGGTGGTACTGCTTATGTTCTTGATTTTGAACATGATTTATATAGAAGATTAAATAAACAGATGGTTTCCATGGAGCCTGTTACTGAGGCCATGGACATTGAAAAAATAAAAGAGCTTCTTCTTGCACATGTTAAGGCTACTGGTTCTAAACGTGCTCAGGGAATTCTAGATGATTTTGATAATAAAGTATATGATTTTAAAAAGATCATCCCTCGCGATTACAGCACAATGCTTGAGCGTATTGCAAGCTGTGTTGCAAAGGGCATGAGCACTGAACAGGCCGAACTTGAAGCTTTTAGTCTTAGTTTAACGGAAGGAGGAAGATAATTATGGGAAAACCAACTGGATTTATTGAGTATTCTCGTCTTGAGAACACTTCAGCTTCTCCTTCTGTAAGAATAAAGGATTATAATGAATTCCACACTCCTCTTTCTGAAGGAGATAGAAAAAAGCAGTTTGCTAGATGCATGAACTGCGGTGTTCCATTTTGTGAGGCTGGTATTACTTTAGATAAGGAGCGCTTTGGCTGCCCTCTTCACAATCTCATTCCTGAATGGAACGAACTTATGTGGCTTGGAAATGTCGATCTTGCAGTCAGAAGACTTCTTAAAACAAATCCTTTCCCGGAGTTTACCGGAAGGGTCTGCCCTGCTCCTTGTGAGCATGCCTGCACCTGCAAACTTGTTTTGAACTCTCCTATTACAATCAGGGAAAACGAGTTATCTATTATAGAAAAAGCTTTCGAGGATGGCCTCATTAAGGCCGAAAAGCCTAAGGGCAGATCTGAAAGCTCTGTTGCAATTATAGGTTCTGGACCTTCTGGTTTATCGGCTGCTTATTGGCTGAATAAAAGAGGTCACAAAGTTACAGTTTTTGAAAAGGCTAAAAAGCCTGGTGGTCTTTTGACCTACGGTATTCCGGAAATGAAGCTTTCCTGGTCAGTAATTGAGCGCAGAATTAAGCTTCTTACAGAAGAAGGCATTGAGTTTAAAACCGAAACCGAAGTCAAAGATATCAAGAAATTAAGAGAAAGCTTTGATGCTGTTATAGTTTGCTGCGGAAGCCGTTCTCCTAGAAAGCTTGATATTGAAATGGTTGAGGGAGATGCCAAGACAGATAAGAAAGCTTCTAAAGCAGGAGCTTCTAAAAAGAGTTCTAGCTCTCCTACCGGTATCATGTATGCACTTGATTACCTTACTGCTTCTGCAAAGGATGTGCTTGGTGAAGAAAAGCTATCCTCTTTCCTTTCTGCAAAGGGAAAGAATGTTGTAATAATCGGTGCTGGTGACAGTGCTTCCGACTGCGTTGCTACTGCTATCAGACAGGGAGCTAAAAGTGTAAGTCAGCTCATCAGAAAGCCAGCTTCTTTCTATGAGAAAACGGATGCTTCAGGTAATAAAACACTTCCTTCTGATTATGCACATGAAGAAGCTGAGGCCATTTTTAAGAAAGATATCAGAAGCTTTTCTACCGAATGTAGTAAAGCATACTTTACAAATAATTCCTTAACGGAAATCGAATTAAAGACGCAGCCACCTAAAAAAATCCCTTGCGAGCTTTTAATTATCGCATCAGGTTTTGCTGGTCCTGATGAAACTGCCGAAAAGCTTATGAATAATAAGCTAGATGGCATCTTCTCTGCTGGTGACATTAATACCGGCGCATCACTTGTTGTTACTGCTATCGCTGATGGCCGCAGCGTTGCAGCTAAATGTGATGAATATCTTACCGGATATAGAAGCTTTTTGTAACATTTTCATTGGCAAATAGACTAGTTCACGATAAAACTTTTCTCTTTAGCTGTGGACTGGCTTATTTCATAGATAGCTGTATCAGTTGCTAAAGCCCTCTGACTATTCGTCAGATCACACTTCTAGTGAACCGAACCCTCGCTGGAAGAAAAAAAAAATAACACATTAAACATAACCCTATATTCCTTTATGGTTTCAGCCGTGTACCTAATATACGAAGTGTAACCATAAATGTGCGGCTGGTACAGCTTTTATGTGCTATTACTGAGTATTTTTATTATGAAAGGTAAAATTATATAGAGTAAAAAGGAGGAAAATTGTATGAGCGAAACAATTACTAAAAGCATTTCTGATTTTTTCGGGGAGGACGTATTCAATGACGCTGTAATGCAGGCTAGACTTCCAAAGAAGGTTTACAATGCATTAAAGAAAACAATGGATGAAGGTAAAGAGCTCGACATGGCAACTGCTGACGTAGTTGCAAACGCAATGAAGGACTGGGCTATCGAGAAGGGTGCTACTCATTATACACACTGGTTCCAGCCTCTTACAGGAATCACAGCTGAAAAGCATGATTCATTCATTTCTCCAGCTAAAAAGGACGGAAAGGTTCTTATGGAATTCTCAGGCAAGGAGCTTGTAAAGGGTGAGCCTGATGCTTCTTCTTTCCCATCTGGCGGTCTTCGTGCTACATTTGAGGCTAGAGGCTACACAGCTTGGGACTGCACATCTCCTGCTTTCATCAGACATGATGCTGCCGGTGCTATTCTTTGTATCCCAACTGCATTCTGTTCTTATACAGGCGAGGCACTTGATGCTAAGACTCCTCTTCTTCGTTCTATGGAGGCTTTAAATACACAGGCTTTAAGACTTTTAAAGCTTTTCGGAAATACAACAGCAACTCATGTAACTACATCTGTAGGTGCTGAGCAGGAATATTTCCTTGTTGATAGAAGTAAGTTCCTTCAGAGAAAGGATTTAATATATACAGGACACACTCTTTTTGGTGCAATGCCTCCAAAGGGACAGGAACTTGAGGATCAGTACTTTGGTTCTATCCGTGAGAGAGTAGGTGCATTCATGAAGGTTGTTAATGAAGAGCTCTGGAAGCTCGGTGTATGTGCTAAGACTCAGCATAACGAAGTTGCTCCATCACAGCACGAGCTTGCTCCTATCTATTCAGAGACTAACGTTGCTGTAGACCAGAACCAGCTTATGATGGAAACAATGAAGAAGGTTGCTGAACGTCAGGGACTTATGTGCCTTCTCCATGAAAAGCCTTTTGCCGGAGTTAATGGTTCAGGTAAGCATGATAACTGGTCTATCATTTCCAATGATGGAATTAACCTCTTAGATCCTGGCAAAAAGCCTCACGAGAATCTTCTCTTCCAGCTTGTTCTTGTATGTTTATTAAAGGCTATTGATGATCATGCTGATCTTCTTCGTGAATCTGCTGCTACCGTTGGTAATGACTATCGTCTTGGCGCTAATGAGGCACCTCCAGCTGTTCTTTCTGTTTTCCTTGGCGAGCAGATCCAGGATATCTTAGATCAGATCATTGCTTCTGGTAATGCAACAAGCACAAAGCAGAGTGAATTACTTAAGACTGGTGTTGCTACTCTTCCTGATTTTAAGAAGGATGCTACTGACCGTAACCGTACTTCACCATTTGCTTTTACTGGAAACAAGTTCGAATTCCGTATGGTTGGTTCTTCTGCTTCTATCGCTGAGCCTAATACAGTTCTTAATACCATTACTGCTGAAGCCTTCTGCGAAGCTTGTGATGAGCTTGAAAAGGCTGATGACTTCGATGCTGCACTTAAGTCTCTTCTTAAGAGATATGCTACAGAGCATCAGAGAATTGTCTTCAACGGAAACGGCTATTCAGATGAGTGGATTGATGAAGCTGCAAAGAGAGGCCTTCCAAACCTTAAGACAATGGTTGATTCTATCCCATCTCTTACTACCGAAAAGGCTAAGAAGATGTTTGAAAAGTTCGGTGTTTTCACAGCTAAAGAGCTTGAATCACGTGCTGAAATCAAGTATGAGGATTATGCTAAGGAAGTAAACATCGAGGCTCGTACAATGATCGATATGGCTTCTAAGTCTCTCATCCCTTCTTGTGTTAAGTATACTAAGTCTCTTGCAGATACAGTTATCGCTTTAAAGGAGGCTGGTGCTGATTATAGTTTAGCTAAGGAAAATCTTGACGAGGTTGTCAGCCTTGTTACTAGTGCTAAGGCTGCTCTTAAGGCTCTTATTGCTGATACTGATAAGGCTGCTGCTCTTGAGGCTGGTTTAGATCAAGCTGCTTTCTATAGAGATATAATAAAGAATGATATGGCTGCCCTCAGAGCACCTATCGACACACTCGAAATGATCGTTGATAAGGATTATTGGCCAATGCCTTCTTATGGCGATCTCCTCTTCGAGGTATAATATAGCTTTTACCAAATCTCTTTTATAAAACAATTCCTAAAAACAGGTCCCTGCATTAAATACAGGGACCTGTTTTTATACTATCTTTTCTTTTTAGTAGAAAAGAATAGCATAATCATAGCTCTTTAATTAATCTCTTCTATCTCATCTATTCCGCCGTAAACAATATTTCTGATCCTTCTAATTAGTGAATTATCACAGCCGCCAAATTTCTGCTGCATATAAAGGATTACTACCCCGCTTACTGCATCTATCGAAACATAGTCTCCCATATAGCCATCCCAGCCAAAATCATGTGTTGCATTAGTGCAGCCAGCCACATTATCCTCTAGTGTCCTAAAGAAATTGGCATATCCATACCCCTTTAGCTGCTCCCAGCAAAAATACTTTTTCTGCTCATCAGTAAGTGCATTTGTAGTCATGAAATCCACAGTATTTGAACTTAATATTCTTTCGCCGTTTGTACCATACTCACCCATATTAGCAAGCATGCAGGCAAATTTTGCGTAATCATCAACGGTAGTTACAAGTCCTGCTCCGCCGCTTTCAAACTTTGGCGGATTTAGATAATCTCCAAGACCTAGGAAATTATCTCCTGCTACCTTTAACTGCATTTTTTCCCAGTCATAATCGTACATAACTGAAAATCTATCCTGCTTTTCTTTTGGCACATAAAAATCTGTATCCTTCATTCCAAGTGGAATAAATATTTCCTTCTTCAAGAATTCAGAAAACTTCATGCCTGAAGCCACTTCTACCAATCTTCCTGCAACATCCGCGCAGGTAGAATATCTCCATCTTTCTCCTGGTTCGAATTCAAGAGGCTGCTTTGCTATCAGCTTCACTACCTCTTCTGTATTCATTTCCTTACCGCTCTTCCAGTTTGCATAAAGAACATTATCATAGGCTTCCTGCATCTTCATGCCCGCTTTAAAGGACATGTCAGGATAAACCAGCCCTGCTGTCATATTCATTACCTGCTGAACTGTTATCTGGCTCTTTGCCGGACGCTCTCCATTTTCATCTAGCACCATCATATCCTTAAATTCAGGAAGATAGTGCGAAAGTGGCATCAACAGATCTATTTTTCCTCTTTCATAAAGTATCATTACCGCTACTGAAGTAATAAGTTTTGTCATGGAAAATAGTCTATAAATTGTATCTTCCTTTGTCTCTTTCTTATTCTCCTTATCTGCATAGCCGTAACATTTACGATAGAATTCATTTATTTTTCCTGATTCATCTCCTAGCTTATATAATGCTATTTGAGCTCCTGCAATGCGGGCATCATCTATTTCCTTTTGAATTGCTTCGTCAATGTATTTTGTAAACTTTAGTTTTTCCATTTATACTGCTCCTTTCATTTTCAGGGCTTTCCTTCTTTTTGGGGCCAGCCGCCATCTTTTTGTGAATATCTTACAGAATATTCAAAGTTTTACCATTTTTTTGAATATCTTACAGAATATTCAAGCTTTTACCATCATTTATAAAGCTTTATAATGAACCATTTAACAAAAAGCCCACTGCCTTTAGGCGGTGGGTAGTTCACACTGAATGATCAAAATCCACCTTATTTTGATGCATTCCATAAGGAAGCATCATACTTTTCCTAGGAAGACTCCTGGTCCTTTTATATAGCTCTGCGATTTCCTTATTTGCCATCTGGCTGCTTGATGGTCTTGGTATCATATGCCCCTTACTTTTAAGCCACCTTCTGGTATAGCTAAAAGCTGCACCGCTTCCTTCTAACGCCAATATTCTTATAATTATTTCAATTTCAGCCTCTGTCATTGGATGCATTACCCTTACCTTTTTTCCGCCTAAAAAATAATTTAATGGATCTGTATCCTTATAATTTTTACCATTATAGGTCTGAGAAGCTGCCATTCTGTCACAGAACATTTCTATTACATAGCGTTTTGGCATAAGTACAGGCTGTAGCTGCCTTGTCTCTTTGCTATAATCTGTCCAATACTCAAAATGATGCTTATTTCTTCCTTTATGATGCATCCATGCCTTTGAATAGCCATATTCTTCTCTCTCTCCTTCATTTGGACTTCTTGTTCCCTGATAGTGAAGAGCCCCGGCTATAAATTCTTCCGGCATATATTTTGATAAATCATGAAACATCCCCTGAAAACCTATTCCTGCACGAATGCAATTTATCATCACCTGGTGCCTGTGATGGGTTATCGTTCTGAAATGCTTTATTGGATGAATTTCACTTATACTATATTTCATTTTTTATCCCCTGTTATTTGCCATAACAAACCTGCAACAACTATGTAGAATATCTATAAACATCCATCAGTATATTATAGCAAAAATTTTTATTTTTTTTCAAAAAATACTGCTGTCATATTTCTACAACAGCAGTATTATAAATTGTATTTATAGAAATTTTATTTATAGAAAGCCTAATCAGTATAGAGCATTTTACTTAATGCAGCTCTTAGTAGGAACAAGAACTTCCTTACCGCCCATATATGGCTGAAGAGCCTTAGGAACTGTAACTGTTCCATCTGCCTGAAGATGATTTTCAAGGAAGGCTATAAGCATACGTGGTGGTGCAACTACTGTATTGTTGAGTGTATGAGGAAGGTAATTTCCATTTTCTCCTCTTGCTCTTATCTTAAGTCTTCTTGCCTGAGCATCTCCGAGGTTTGAACATGAACCTACCTCGAAATACTTCTTCTGTCTTGGGCTCCATGCTTCTACGTCAAGTGACTTTACCTTAAGGTCTGCAAGGTCTCCTGAACAGCACTCAAGTGTACGAACTGGAATTTCAAGACTTCTGAAGAGTTCTACTGTATATGACCAGAGCTTATTGAACCAATCCATTGACTCCTCTGGCTTACAGATTACAATCATTTCCTGCTTTTCGAACTGATGAATACGATATACGCCTCTTTCCTCAATTCCATGAGCTCCCTTTTCCTTACGGAAGCATGGTGAATAACTTGTAAGGGTAAGTGGAAGTGTAGGCTCATCTATCATCTGATCAATAAAACGACCTATCATTGAATGCTCTGATGTTCCAATAAGGTAAAGATCCTCGCCCTCTATCTTATACATCATTGAATCCATTTCATCAAAGCTCATTACGCCTGTAACTACATCACTTCTGATCATGAATGGTGGAATTACATAGGTAAAGCCCTTATTTATCATGAAATCTCTTGCATATGCTGTAACTGCTGAATGAAGACGTGCAATGTCTCCGATAAGATAATAGAATCCATTACCTGCTACTCTTCTTGCTGATTCAAGATCAATTCCTGCAAAGCTTTCCATGATATCTGTATGATATGGAATTTCAAAATCTGGTACTACTGGCTCTCCGTAACGCTTTATTTCGACATTTTCTGAATCATCCTTACCAATTGGTACTGATGCGTCGATAATATTAGGAATTACCATCATTACCTTCTTAAGCTGCTCATCAACAACTGGCTGCTCTGCCTCTAATTCCTTAAGGCGAGCTGCATCTCTTGCCATCTCTTCCTTAATTTTAGCTGCGCCTTCCTTATCTCCAGCCTTCATAAGTTCGCCGATCTGCTTACTTACCTTATTACGTTTTGATCTTAAATTATCTGCCTCTGTCTTGATTTCACGAGACTTTTTATCAAGCTCGATTGCTTCATCAACAAGTGGAAGCTTACGATCCTGGAATTTGTTCTTAATGTTCTGCTTTACGATATCAGGATTTTCCCTGACAAACTTGATGTCTAACATGGTTTCCTTTCGTTACGGAGCGTCTTTTTATTATTTAATGCCTTTTAGCAATCAATCCGCGGCCAAAACATCTCCGCCTGTTTTGACCGCATATATGATAATTATACTACTATTTTTATTTTAGTTCAACCCTATTTTTTTATATATTTCTTTCGTTCTTCTTTTTAAGGAGTGCGCTGGTATCAAGCCCTGTAACATTGCCAGCTCCGCTAGAAGGCTTATTCTTTTTCTTATTATCCTTCTCCTTCTTTTTAGCTTTCTTATCAGGCTTATCTGATGAACCTCCTGCGCCTTCTGCGTCTTCTGCGCCATCTGTGCCTCCTGAGCTGCCGCCATCTCCTGCATCTTCTTTCTTATACGCTGCTTTTTTAAGGCCCTCTTCATTACCGGTCCTCTTACTATCTTTTATTCTTCTTGTAAGCCTGTTTATTCCTGTACTTACCATAGCTAGAGGCTCTATTCCGAGCTGCCTTGATACTATATCCAAAATAAGTAGAGCTAACGCTAATATAAGAAGCGTTTTTGATAAATCCACTGCACTGCCTTTTACTTTTTTAAGCGTGCCCCAGACATTATCCTCCTCAGTAATTTCATTTCCTAAAAGCCTTAATACTTTCAGATAGCTGTCATTAGTTACATCCGGTCTGTATTCGTCCGAATACTGTATTGAAAACGCTGAAGCACTAATATTCGAAACCTCTCCGTTTTCATGCTTTGTTACTACGTATTCATACATTCCCATATCATCAGCATCTACATAGGCCTCGTATATTCCAGGCTCTGTCTGAGAAAAACTGATACTATTAGTTTTTCCATCCGGGTCCGTATACTTTCCTTCTACCGAGGTTCCCTCACTTATTTCATCTACCACATATCTGATTCTCATGCGGTCTCCGACCTTTTCAGCAGTTGCAGCATTATCTCCAGATATTAAGCTTGTGGTTGCAAAATCGAGCATTCTTTTCCATAGTGCCTGATATTCACTCCAAGAAGCCATTTGTTCATTCCAGGTACTAGAAACAGTTGTATTAAAGGCAACCGTGTGTCCTAAGCCATATTGCCAGGTCGTTAGAATCGGGTCTTCTTCCTCTGTTTCTATTACTCTATTTACGCCGCCCTTTTGTGTTGCGGCTATATAGGTCTTAATATTAGGAACCGGGTTTGAACTCATATCTTCTTCAAGCCCCTCTAGGAACTTAGATGAATACATCTTAAGCGGAAAATCTCCATTCCTTACATAGGTACTTCCTGCCATATAGGTTTCTTTTGCAAAAACCTCTGGAAGAAGATTTGCTTTTTCAATAAAATAGAACTGTCCAGAGCTTCTATCTGCAATTTCTTTCATAAGCAGCTTATCAGCATCAACACCAAGAGCGATTGTCGAAACAGTTATTGCCTCGTCCTCTAAGTGCTCATATTGTTGCTTAGTCCACGAAAAATCGCCCGAGCCATCACTTAGCAATAGAATGTGCTTCACCTGCGCATCGCACCTCTCAAGCTGCTTTACCGCTTCATCCATTGCTCCTGTAATAGTCGTTCCACCTCCTGGCGGTATAGAATTGATTGCACTTATTACTGCTCCCTTATCTGTCAGCTTATTTAGCTGATGATATATCCTATATTCTGAATCAAATGCGATTACACCGACATAATCCTTCTCGGAAAAGCCGCCTACGGCTGTTACTGCTGCCTTTTTTACGATATCAAGCTTCGTTAGACCACTATTTCCGTAGTCTAATCCACTTTCCATTGAACCTGAACGGTCTATTACCATTATTACTCCAAGAGATGGAATCTCATTCAATCCCCTTGGCGTCATGTCTACCGGCAGTACTTTTTCAATCTCTGTATCTTTATAACCGCCTTGTCCAAAGCTGTTGTAGCCGCCTGTCATTATAAAACCGCCGCCATAATCTGAAACATAATTTTCAATGTCTGTTCCAAAGCTCTTAGGAAGATTTGAATAAAGCACATTATTAAGAATGACTGCCTTGTATTTTAATAGTGAAGAAAGGCTCAGATCCTCCTCATACCATCTATCAATTATGTCATATTCAGTCCCTATGCTGCTTAATATATTATCTACTTCTTCCTTTTGCTCAGGATCCGTTATACATAGCACTCTCGGTCTGTTTTCAACATTTATTGCTACATTATAGGTATTATCCTCAGGTACTTCATCGCCTTCGGCCCTAATTCTTAATTCATATTTACCGGTTCCTATTTCATCATTGCTCTCTTGATCTAACATGATGGTATTTTCACCGATTTCCAAATGAAGGGTTCTTTCCTCTACTACTTCTCCCTCCTTTAGTATTTCAAGCACTGCATCCGTTTCATAGCTTGCATAGACTGTTGCATTTAACCTGAACATTTCTCCCGGATGTACTGTTCCTGGTACCTTTGCATCCTTTATATATACATCCGGGTTATTTTTTCCATCGTATATAATACTGCAAAGCTCAACATTTCTACTTGTTAGTGTTGGCGCCGAATTTGCAATGCTTCCTCTGGTTTCTCTTCCATCAGTTAATACTACTACCTTTCCGGCATTTCCTTCTGGAATCAATGAAACCGCAAGATTCACTCCGCTTTCTATATCAGTTGCCGTTGAATCTACTACTGTACTTATGCCATTAAATACTTTTTTATCAGTTACAAACTGAGCTGCACTTGCTCCCTTACCAAATATTACTATTGCGTACTCATTATTCTTAGGCTTCTTTTTCACCTGGGCTGAAATATAATCCTCTATCGCCCTCTTATTATCCTCATTACTTATCGAATAATCTACTGCAAATACCGTAACCGAAGACTTTTTTCTTATCGGTATTTTTATTCCGATAAGTGATAGAACAATGACCACGCACATGGCAAGTGAGAATCCCGAAAGAAGAGATCTTTTAAAGCCATAATTTCTTGCTCTTATTAATATCTCTATTATCAATATAACCAGGGCAACTAATGCAAATATTTTCCATACATTTTCACCAAGAGCTGAAAGATCTATTTCTTCATTTCCATAAATACTTCCATCTTTTGCAATATTTTGTCCGTTTACTGCTGATTCCTTATCAGGGAAGCGTACTGTAAGGTAAGAGTCAAAGATTTCCTCTGCCTCCTCACCATTTCCTACATTTCCCTTGTAATAAACAATGCCGGCCCTTTCTGTTGGCGCATTCAGCATTATTGTTCCAGCCTCTACACTGCTAACTGTAAATGCACTCTTACTGCCTATATAATTAAGCGCATTCTGCACAAATACAGGAAACTCTGGTAACAATGCAAAGTTTGTGTCTGAAATATCAAAACCTACTACTACGTTTCTTTTTCCGCTTTTATTTCCATAATAGGCTATTGTTGAATCGCCTGCGTAAATACAGCTCGTTGCCCATTCAGGTACTTCTAGCTCTGCTGCCTTTAATACTCCGATATTAAAGGCCTTAAGACCATCAGTAAGTTCACTTTCTGGAACATAGGCTGTCATATTTTCAATATATTCCTCAGGTTCAGTCAATGCTTTTTCATTGTCCTCTCCTTCATCCTCTGGTGCTTGTGGCATTACGGCATCTACTAATCCGTCACTTTCTAAGGAAAATACAAGATGTGAGTGATCCTTATCCGTTACCTTTGTAGCATCTGTATAAATATATATGCTATATTCTGCCGGTATTCCGATATCACTATCTGCTCTGTCTATTCTTTCACCGGTTACTGCAAAATAAGCCTTCTCCAAATAGGTATTTTTATTTCCTATGAGAATTGCCTTTCTGGTCTTATTCTTTGTAATACTATCAAAGGCTACATTATCATTTTTAAGTGAATCGTTAAATTCCTCCTCAAAGGTAAGCTCGGCCTTTACAAAATCATATTTCTCCATGGCCTTAGCTTCCTTAGGCTCAAATATCACACTTTTACTTCCATCTGCTTTTAGCGTGACCGTTTTTATAGAAAGTAGCTCCTTATCATAATCCTCATCCTTAAGAAGCTCTGCGTCGCCTTCCTTAAAGGCGCTCTTTGCATTTTCCTTTATTTTACAGCCATATAGTGAAACCTCTGCATAGTTCTCATTTTTTGAAGAATTATTTACCTGCGCTACAGATATAAATTCTTCTTCATCTATTTTCGAGGACAAAAAGGCAATAGATACATTCTCTTCGCTATACTCGGTGTCACTTCCAACAGTAAATACCGATACACCCTCTGGCATTACGTCTTTTAGCTGCTCTGATAATTTAGCTTCCCTGCTATCACCCTCAAGCGCAAGCATTTCTTCGCTTTTTATACCGAAGGTATTTTCAAAAAAACTCTCAGAGCCTTCTTTATCTGTAAAAACAGCAATCTTATCCTGTTTTAAGCTCATTGCAAGATTATAGGCTTCTGATATATTTCCTTTTCCATCAAAGGCCTCAATGTTGTTAATGGCAGCCTTTATTACAGACTTATCTGATGAAGCGGCTATGACCGTTGCGGTATCTCCTGCCTTGACCAGATATAGCTCTCCGTTAAGCCCATCGATGAACTTTTCTGCATCTTCCTTTGCTAAATCAAGCTTTGTCTTTCCTCTGCTGCTTATTACTGAATTCATACTTGCAGTAGAGTCAATTACAACAACCGCGCTTGCCTTAGTTACTCCCTTTATAGCACTTATTCTAGGCCCCATGAGAGCTGTCATAAGTGCTAATATGATAGCTATATTAAGGAAAAGCATTATATTTTTTTCGAATTTTTCGAACTTTTTTATGCTGAAATTCTCCTTCAGCACTCTTTCCCATAGTAAAAGGGATGGGATTTTTTGATCCTTACCCTTTGGTCTAAAGAAATATAATATTATAGCTACTGGTATTAATAATAAAAATAACAGTGGCCAAAGATTTGTAAATATCATAGAGTATATATCCTCTTTAATCTATTAAATAATATGTCTTCTACTTTCTCGCCCGTATTGACAGATATAAATTCACAACCTGCTATTGCTGCATTTTTCCTGATTTTTTCCTTAAAGTCATTAAGGGTTCTGATATATCTTTCAATAACACCTCTATCTAGGGTTATTTTTTTCTTTTTTCCTGTTTCAGAATCTATCATGTTCAAAGTTAGTCCCTTGCTGCTCTGCATTTGCTTTGGATCTGCTTCCTCATTTGAGAGCACCTGTATTAGTATAGGATACTGCTTTGAAGCCTTTAGAATTGTCAGCATTTTATATTCATTATCAGTAAAATCCTCATTTAAAAAGTCTGAAATAATGAAGGTGTAGCCAGGTCTTAATGCACTCGTCACAATTCTCTCAGAAATGCTTTCTATTTCACCCTTTCCTTCAGCTTCCACAGGCTCCTTTGCCGTAAAGGCTTCAATCTCTCTAAATGCCTTTGGTATGTCACCTCTTCCTCCGCTGAATTCAAGGTTATTAAGTCTGGTATTTTTACTTAAGTCCCTTACTGACAGCTCATTTTCATTTTCAAGCGTTATGACAGATATGGCTGCAGCTATCTTTTTGGCTAAAAGAAGCTTATTATCAAAGCCCATAGATGCACTTGTATCCATAAATACATTGACACAGCTTCTTCTTATTTCCATATTTTCTCTGACATAAAACTTATCAAGTCTCGCATATGCATTCCAGTCAAGATTTCTTACATCATCTCCCGGTACATATTCTCTATAGCCCAAAAATTCATCTGATGAACCGCTTCTTATTACCAGCACGGCTCCTTCGTCTGCTAAGTAACTATTTCTATTATTTGCAAGATTAATAGTCCTAAGCCTTTCTATGATACTATTATCTAGTAACATACGCCCCCTCTTATGATTCTAGTTTTAAAATCTCACCAATTACGTCATCTGCACTCTTTCCCTCCGAAATTGCATCAAAGCTTAGAATAATTCTATGCCTTAATACCGGGAAGGAAATACTCTTTATGTCTTCAAAGGAAACATTTAGTCTACCATTAAGGAATGCCCTTGCTCTTCCTGCTCTGATAAGTGACTGAGCTGCTCTAGGGCTTGCACCTTCTCTTATAAGCGGATTTTTCTCGTGTGTCTTGCAAACAAGTGATACTACATAATCAAGCACGTCCTTTGAAACCGGTATCTCACCTATTGCCTTTATGCACTCTAAGAGCTCATCTGCTCCCATTACTTTTTTAGCTCCCTCTGCTTTAACATTTTCTTCACCTATACGCTCTGTTAATTTTACTATCTTTCCAAGCTGCTCTTTATCTGGGAACTTAACGTCTATCATAAGCATAAATCTGTCCATCTGAGCCTCTGGCAGTGAATAGGTTCCTGCAAGATCTATTGGGTTTTCTGTCGCAAGTACAAAGAATGGCTTTGGTAGCGCATAAGTTTCATTTCCTATTGATACAGTGTGCTCCTGCATCGCCTCAAGAAGCGCTGACTGAGTTTTCGGAGTAGCTCTGTTTATTTCATCTGCTAATACTATATTAGCAAATACAGGTCCCTTTCTAAATTTAAGCTCTGTGCCATTTGGAGTACGTTCAATTACGTTTGTTCCTGTGATATCAGCCGGCATAAGGTCTGGTGTAAACTGGATTCTTTTAAAGTTTAAATCAAATACATTACTAACGGTTTGAACAAGTCTTGTTTTTCCAAGTCCTGGCATACCATGAAGAAGTATATTTCCTCCTGTAAACATTCCTAGAAGGACACCCTCTACTACCTCCTCCTGACCAATTATTTCTTTACTTATTTCTCCCTTACATTTAAGAGCTAATTCCTTTAATTCATCAATTCTGTCCATTTTATTATCCTTTCTCTTTTTACTGCATGTCCTCAAAATATTTTTTTATTACGTCTGCCTTTTCAGCTGGATATTTTCCAGATTCAACTCCGCTTATTGCCTTATCAGCATATTCTTCTATTACCTGATTTGCCGGAACCTTTTCTCCGTTAAATACTAAACCGTTCTGTCCTTTATAATAATCGCTGTCATATGTATTACCATTACTTTTTCCTGCAATGTCCATATCCTCGGTTACAGCTACAAAGTCGGTAGCGTCATCTTCTCCGTAAACGCCGGTTCCATTTCCTTTTCCACTACCACTGTTACCATTTCCATTTCCATTTCCATCTCCGTTTCCGTTTCCGTTTCCATCTCCGTTTCCGTTTCCATCTCCGTTCCCGTTTCCATCTCCGTTTCCATCTCCGTCTCCGTTCCCATCTCCGTCTCCGTTCCCATCTCCGTTTCCGTTTCCATTTTCACTGTTCCCGTTTTCGCTGTTTCCGTTTCCGCTGTTTCCATTTTCGCTGTTTCCGTTTCCGCTGTTTCCGTTTTCACTGTTTCCATTTTCACTGTTTCCGTTTCCGCTGTTTCCGTTTCCGCTGTTTCCATTTTCACTGTTTCCGTTTCCACTGTTTCCGTTTCCACTGTTTCCGTTCTCGCCGTTTTTACCGTCTTCTCCGTTCTCGTTATTGCCGTTTTTTCCGCTATTTCCATTTTTTCCACTAGGATCACCTGCATTAGGATTTGCGCTGGCAAGCTTTTTTCCTCCATTATTTACAGCTAGATTTCCTAACTGATTTTGCGCATCTGCAAGCTTTTTCTGCTTTTCTTGCTGCTTTTCTTCTTTATTTTCCTTATCCTCTTCATCTTCTGATTCATTATTTTCATCATCAGGATCTTTAGAGCCTTCCATCTTTCCGTTTGCTATATCATTCAGCATTTTTTGCAGTTCCTCTGCCTTCATTGCTGTATGATTTCTGGCGTCTGCTAGCATTTTAGAATTCTTCACCTTTGATAATTCCTTCTGCGTCATTTCTAGCGACTTTTGAAGTTCACTAAGTGCTGCTAATTCCTGCTCATTAAAGGTATTATCATTATTTTTCTGGATATCCGCTAATTTTTCTATTGTCGCTTTAACTTCTTCCTTTATTACCTTCGCCTGAACCTTACTATCATGATTTTCCTCTGCAGTCTTTACTGCTGCCGTCTTCACAAAGGTCAGTGCTACATTTCCCGCAATTAAAACCAGAAGTATAAGTGAAAGAATGGCCGTTTTTTTGTCAAAAAGCTTTAACTTATCTACAGCAATGCTTCCATAGCCTCTTAGTGCTGCTGCCGCATCCGACCTCTGCTTTTTTACTATGGTACCTTCACTTTTCATATATTCTACGGCGGTACTTATCTTTTCATTACCAATAGCCGCATCTAACACCTTTGCCGCACTTTTATTGCTTATTTTTTTGAACAATACATAAAAAATCCCCGTAACTACAAGAGCACCTGCAGCAATTAATGCCGCTGGTACTGCATAGTAAAACGGGAATAATTTTGAATAGCCCATAATAAGCGCAGATAAAACCGCTCCTATTGATGCAAATATCAATAGGCTCTTTATGGACTTATTTATTCTAAGCTTTCTCTTTACCTTTTTTAAATATTGAAAAATTGTCTCCTCATCCTTCATAGATATTTCTCCATCTTCACTATTTTGTAATTTATTATTTTATCATAATCAGAGATACCTGTCAACAAACGAAAAAAGCCTTAATTCTCTCAGTTGTATAAACTGATGAACAAGGCTTTTATTTTTACTCTTTGCCCTTTAATGGATTAATTTTTCTAGATGCAATCTTTATATATAATATCGATAAAAGTATCATTATTACAAGAGAAACCGCTGTTGTTACCCAGAAGGAACACATTACCGCAGGAAGGCCAATCGTTTGATGTTCATAAAGATATGCAAAAATAGATCCCTCCCCTACTATTGCCATCAAAAAATTAACATATAGTACAATTGGATTGGCACATAAGAAAAAATACGAAAATAGCTTAGATGCATAAAGTTGACCAAATCCAAAAGGAATAAAAGATAATACATACAATAAAATATATATTATGTACGCCTTTACTATAGCTCCCGTCGTTTTTTTGCTATAAGCAGAACACATTACACCAAGACTTCCCAACATAAAGGAATAAACAATTGTTATAAGAAGGAAAATAGGTAAATGTATCCAGTTTAAACCACCTACAATAAACGAAAATGCCATAATCGGAATACCTGCAATTACAAAGGTCATTGTTCTTATTACAGATGACATTATTTTTCCTGTTACGATTCTCGTGCATGAAAGAGGTGTAGTACGCAGTATATCAAAGGTCTGATGTCCCTTTTCATCTGTTATGGCTGAACCTGTCATTACCGGAATAATTATCGTAATAATTCCGGCCTGTATAGCCATTAATGCAGGAAAGAAAGATATAAAACTCCTATATACATCTGTCACATCATAATATCGACTATTGTAGGAATTAATTCCCAAAACAATCTTAAATACCACATAAAATCCTATCGCTAAAATTGCCTCATAGGCAAACAGCCCCCAATAAAATCTTGCATTTCTTGAGGTTATTCTTAAATCCTTTTGCATGACCGGATTAATCTTAAGCATAAAAAACTCCTTCCACTATTTTGAATTACTAGTAAGTTCCATGAACATAGTTTCAAGATCGACCTTTTGTCTCTCAAAGCCATATAATATACAGCCTCTCCTCATTACTTCCATAATAAATCTATTTATATATTCATCATCTTCCTTACAGGTAACTGAAAGCTCCTGCGCTCTTACTGAAACCACCTTGATGCCATCAAACTCCTTAGCTACAGTAACTGCTTCTTCTATATTGCTCTTTATATGAATATTAATTCTTATATCCTGATTTATAGCGCCACTTGTAATACTAGGATTTCCTATTGAATTCTCAGCTATTCCTTCTTTAATTGCAGCTGCTTCATCCGGTGATACCAGATTATCTGTTGATTCATTGCCATCTGTGCCTGAAAATCCCTCCATTACACTCGTACCAGCTACTGCTCCATGGCTTAAAAGATTCTGTATGGTATCAACAGCAACAAGCTTTCCCTGGCTCATTATTCCTACACTGTCACACATTTCTGCTATGTCTGCAAGGATATGAGAGCTTATGATTATTGTCTTTCCAAGACTTTGAAGATTCATAAGAATCTCCTTCATTTCTACTCTAGCTCTTGGATCAAGACCTGAGCTTGGTTCATCCATTACTAAAAGAGCTGGATTATGTATAAGAGCTCTAGCAACACAAAGCCTCTGCTTCATACCTCTTGATAAAGTATCTACATATTCATTTTCTTTTCCTGTCAGATTAACAAGTGCTAAAAGGTCCTCGGTAAGCTTTTTCATGTCCGCGGATGATATTCCATATATTGAACCATAGAACTCCATATACTCGCTTACCTTAAAATTTTCATATACTCCAAAAAAGTCTGGAACATAACCTATACATCTCTTTATCGCTGCACCTTCCTTAGCGCTTCCACCAGATTGAATTCCATTGATAGTAATTGTTCCCGAATCCTGCTTTAACAGACCGCATATCATTTTTATTGTAGTTGTCTTTCCAGCACCATTAGGACCAACAAAGCCGAACAATGATCCATCCTTTACCTCAAAGGAAATATCATCTACAGCCCTTTTAGCTCCAAAGCTTTTAACAAGATGCTCTATTTTTAGCATATAGCCTCCCTTAACCATCTTTTCTTTTATAATAACACTAAAAATTCAAGAAATAATTACCAGCCATAGTTATAGTCATAATAGTCATAATAGTCATAATCGACACCACTATTATTACTATCTACACCTACAACTGTATATACAAGTTCTACTGACTTTTCATCACATTTGCCGCTTAACATCCCATCCGAATAATTGCAGCCTATTACAAAGCATGTCAAATCTCCTGAACCATAATTACTACTAAGAACTTCTATAGCATCTCTTAAACAATTAATCTGTGCAGATTTCCTAAAATCATCAACTGAAACTGCCTCTTGTATCATATTTTCAAATTGCACGTAATAGCCATTGCTATAACCATAACTGCTTCCCGGATAGTAACCTATCCTATCATTAGAGTTTGAAGAAAGCGTAATTTCTTCACTTTGCTTCACATCTTCGATAAGCCATACATCATCCCCTGAAACACAAACAAGATATTCGTAATCTTTATCTGTACCATTTATTACAGTTACATTTCCATTGTTAAACTTTGAACTAAAAGCACCTGAAACATTTTTATTTGAATAAGCTGAAAAAAATTCCATTTCAAAGCTTTCAGATGCTTTTGATATAAGTTTGATCGGACCTGTAGAATATTGAACTATATTATCTCCATCATCATAAAGACGGTTTTCATCATAACTAGAAGGAGATGCCGAAAAATGATCTTCACTTAATTCAAAAATATTAGCCTTTGTATTTGGAGAATACATACCAATAAATGAACAAGAAGTATCTACATCTGTATCTGTAATCTTAACACTGCTAACTACCGTATTTTTAACCGCTGTAAGCCTTGAATATCCTCCTACGCCCAAAACAGCCAACACTGAAATCACAGGAATTATTACCCAGCACTTTTCTCTTTTATCAATACTCTTAAGCACCAATAATAGAACCGGCCCTATTATTATAAGGTAAACTACTATCATTCCGATAATCAGTCCAACACTAATAGCAGGTCCTTTTTCAAATGCATATTGAGAATATCTGAAATTTGAAGAATAACTTTCTAACATTGATGAGAACGAATTTTGATTATTTGAATAATTATAGTAAGAATAACTATCCGAATTAAAATATGAACCTTTGATTGATAATACGCCAAGATTCTCTATATATTCGATTTTGTTATTATCATCGCATATTACAAGTTTTCCATAAGTCAAAAGATCTGGAGCGCAACTAGGCAAGGAAATTTCAATTACATTCTCATTTCCAGCAGTTAAAGTCACCTTTTTTTCTATTCTGCTTCCCGATAATTTATCTCCGACCTTTAAACCTGAGTTCGCATTATTATAATAATAACTAATATCATCTAGTTTCAATGCAACCGTTCCATTCAAATCTACCTTGCTTTTGATTGTGATTTTAAACTTATAGCCATCCAAACCGTCAATGTCTTGTCTATCCACATTCACATCAAAATCTGAATTCAATGCATAAAGTGCCCTAGGCTTACTAGCAAACACAGAAAGTACCAGCACAGTAAGTAGCACAAAAGCAAATAATCTTTTTTTCATATAAATTCCCCTTACACATATTATTAATTGTAAATATTTTTTTATTTAGCTCAAAAACTTTTTATATTTTATCACGTGAATAATAATAAGTCAATCAAATCATTTTTTCACCAAAAATACCCTCCTTACAGTTTTCCGTAAAGAGGGTAATTAATAATTGTAACTATTAAATTATAAATAGACTTATAAATTTTAGTATTTAAAGTGAAAAGCCACCATTCTTTAAAGCATGTGACTAGCTATTGCAAAGAACACAATTAATCCAGCCGCATCGATTATTGTTGATAGAAGCGGAGCTGCTGTATTAGCCGGATCCCATTTCATTACCTTGGCTAGTATAGGCATTGTGCAACCTATAAGCTTTGACATAAGCACTATCACAATTATGCTTGCTGCAACCACACCAGTCAATACAAGCTTTCCTGGATAAATAAGCTGCATAATTGCAAAATCAATTACTGCAAGAATAATTCCGCAGATAAGACCAACTCTTATCTCCTTCCAAATGATCTTACCTATATCCTTTGGCTGTATTTCATCAAGAGTAAGTCCTCTAATTACCATTGTTGCTGCCTGCGTACCTGAATTTCCGCCTGTATCCGTAAGCATAGGAATAAAGGTCACAAGTATCGGGAACAGCTTAATTGTATCCTCGTAAATATTAAGTAACAGACCGATAAAAATACCGATTATCATAAAAACAATTAGCCATACTATTCTATTTCTTACAATTGTCAGAACATCTGTCTTAAGATAAGGTTTTTCACTTGGACGTATGGCGGCCATCTTTTCGATATCCTCAGTGGCCTCTTCTTCCATTACATCTACCGCATCATCTACAGTAACAATTCCAACAATTCTATTTTCCTTATCAACAACCGGAAGTGCTAATAAGTCGTATTTGTTGAACATATCGGATACTTCTTCCTTATCATCTAAGGTATGAGCCTTGATGACATTTTCATCCATGATATCCTCTATTAATTCATCATCGTGGCTTAGCAAAAGATCCTTTAGTGTCACTACACCGATCAATATTCTTGACTTTTCAACAACGTAACAGGTATAGATGGTTTCTTTATCTACGCCTTGCTTTCTGATTACATCAAGTGCTTCCTTTACCGTATATTCCTTGCTGAGTTTTACATACTCAGAAGTCATTACGCTTCCCGCACTAGAATCAGGATATTTCAAGAACTGATTTATTTCCTTTCTTGTCTGAGGCGTTGCTGCATTAAGGATCTTAGATACAATATTTGATGGCAGTTCTTCTAAGATATCAACTGCATCATCAACTGCAAGATCCTCAATGATAGCCACTAATTCCTTATCTGTTACACTATCTATTATACTCTTTTGAAACTCGATAGACATACATGCAAATACATCCGTTGCAAGATCCTTAGGCAGAAGTCTAAATACAACCGTCGCCTTTTCTGTATCGAGTTCTTCAAGAAAAGCTGCTATATCATTTTCATTTAATTCGCTTATTTTTATTTTTATTTCGCGAAGCTGCTTCTTTTCAAGCAGATCTTTAAGTTCATCACTATTTAGCGGTTTCGCTCCATCGTCCATTTCTAATTATTCTCCATAATTGTATTGTTATTTTTTATATTTTTGCAAAAGGTGCAAGAGGCAGTCCAGTTCTTGAAAAAATCATTACCGGTGCATAGTTATAATAGAGATATCTGGCATTTCTTATGCTGTTTACATAACTTGATGAGAGTTCTATTATATTTCCTCTTATTCTTGCCTCTGCTGGATAAAAGGCTCCGTCACTTCCTGCCACCTCAAAGGTCGTATAGCCCTGAGGAATGGTTACTTCAACACCTCTTATTCCATTTTCAAATCTGGTAATTCTTCTTTCCAGCTTTTTTTCAACCTCTTCGGCTGTATAAGTAAGGTACTCAAAGCCCTTATTCTCAACATTTACCTTAAGTCCATCCTCTGCATTCTTGATAATTATCTTAAGACTATCTGTTCCAAGTCCGCTGCAGACTCCGTCTATCATAGGGCTTACTGCATTTTTCTCTGCAATTATGCCATATACTCCATATTCAGCTAGAAGAGCCATTCTTCTTGCAGCCTCTTTCTTTTCCTTTGGATGGATTTCATTATACTGTCCTCTATCATAAAGTACAGCCATATAGGTATTTCTTACCGAATCATAAACATCCTGCTGAGCCTGTCTTATAATAGCCCAGTTTCTCTTGTCTGGATCAGCCTTATATCTATGTGCCGGGAGCTGCATGAAGATGAATGGAAGCTTATTATCTCCCCATTCCTCTCTCCAGTTCTTTATCATTCTTGAGAAAAGCTTTTCATAGGCCTCTGGTCTATGATCGTCGCTCTCTCCCTGATAATAGATAAAGCCTTTTAATGAATAAGGTACTATTCTCTGAAGCATTGTCTTATATAAGCCGGCTGGTCTGAACTCACTTGCACAGCTCTTTGGACCCGGGTATTGGCAAGGACCTAATATGTTCTGGACTTCATCCCAGGTAATATCAGGATTTTTCTGATAAAGCTCCCCGCTCTTTTTATCCCATTCAGCATGATATCTTTGATATTCTCTATATTCCTTTACCTGCAAAGCCTCGCTCTTTCCTACGATTCCTTCATCATATTCGTCAACGTAGATCTTAGTTTCAGGATTTTCAACCAAAGCTTCTCTGCTCATCCATGCTGAGGCTGAAGTTCCTCCCCAGTTACAGCCGATCAGTCCTACCGTAACTCCAAGGTCTTTCGCAAGCTTTTTTCCAAAGAAATAACCTATGGCCGACCAATGTTCAGATTTTCCTGGTCCGAACTCCTGCCAGCTTGATTTTCTCTCCGCTTTGTAGAAGTCCTCATCCATATATGCCATTTTGTTGGTATAGTAAAAACGAACATTTGGAACATCATTATCTATGGCTTCCTGACCGCCAAGGCAGTTCATAAGCTCATATTCCATATTTGACTGTCCGCCGCATAGCCATACCTCTCCGACAGAAACATTCTTAAACTCTACTCTTGCATAAGGTGTGAGTAGTGCCTGCATATTCCCTTTAAAAGCTGAAACCTTCATTGTAAGATTATCAGCTGCTTCTTTCGAAGGTATTACTACACAGAACTTACCATTTCGAGTCGAAGCTCTATTTTTTTCACCGTAAAAATCAACCTCGATTATATCGCCGTCATCAGCTGTTCCGAATACCTTTATGTTCTTTCTTCTTTGAAGTACCATGTTTGAAGAAAAAACAGCTGCTACCTCGAATGCCATTTGCTCACCTCTTTAGTTTATTTTCCTATATGTGAAACAAGATCTTCCTTCATGTCTAGTACTGCCTGGCGGCTTGCATCAGCAAAATTCTCTGCGCCATACTTTGCGTAAGCTTCACTCTTATATGCACAGATTATTCCTCTTGAAGAATTTACGATTGCTCCTGCTCCGTCCTTATCAAAGAAACCTGCAAGATCTTCGCCCTTTCCGCCCTGAGCTCCATAGCCTGGAACTAAGAAGAAGGTATGAGGCATAAGAGCTCTGAGCTCTTCTCCTGCCTTTGGCCAGGTAGCACCTGTAACAGCTCCGACATCGCTATAATTACCATGTCTTACTTCAGCTCCCCATTCTTCTACTTTAAGGGCAACCTCTTCAAATAATCTTCTATTACCTTTCTCTGAAACGATAACCTTATCCTGGAAATCTACGCTGCTTGGATTTGATGTCTTTACAAGGACAAAGATTCCTCTGTCATTAGCCTTACATACATCTACAAATGGCTTAACACCATCTATTCCAAGGTATGGATTTACAGTTACTATATCTTCATCAAAAACTGGTGTCTCAACATCTTCTATCTTCATTTTTCCGATATGAGCTGTAGCATAAGCTGCAGATGTTGAACCAATATCGCCTCTCTTTATATCGCCGATTACAATGAGTCCCTTCTCATGAGCCATTTTTACGGTCTCAATATATGCCTTAAGTCCTGGAATTCCGAACTGCTCATACATTGCGATCTGTGGCTTTATTGCAGGGATAAGATCTGCTGTTGCATCAAGTATCTTTTTATTATACTCAAGTACAGCCTCAGCTGCTCCCTCAAGAGTCTTTCCATGCTTTTCATATGCAGCATTTCTGATAAAATCAGGAATGTAGCTTAACATTGGATCTAGTCCTACAACTACAGGGCAATTTTTTTCTGCGATTTTTTCGATCAGCTTTTCAATCATTTTTAATTCTCTCCTAATCTTTTTAATGCTTTCCCACCTTATCTCCTTCCTTTTTTTAATAAGGGATCAAGGGGAGTGCTTTTTATTTAGGAAAAACTCTTTCCTTGGGGTTAAGTTCTAACTAGTATTATAAAAGCACAAAACTATCACTATACAATCATTTATATCACATTTTCCTCAAAAAGTAAATAGCCACATTTACACAAATGTTTTCCCTAACAGTTATTGGCATAAAACGTCAAAAATGCTAAGCCGCAAATTTTAGTCACGGGCTTAGCATAATGATTTATGTGGTGTCTGCAATAACTATTAACTACGAAATTACTTTATGTCACAATGTTTCGCACTGCCGCTTCCCTCATTTTTTCCTTCAATGAGTATTTCCTTAAGAGTTCTCCAGCCAAGGAGAGCACACTTAACTCTAGCCGGCATATGGGATACATCCTCCAGGGCTGCTGCCTCATCTAGCTCTTCTATTTCCTCTGGCTTTGCTGTGCCCTTTATCATTGCATCAAAAATATCTGCATATCTGATGGCTTCTTCTCTTGTTTTTCCTATAACAATGTCGAGCATCATATCACATGAGGCCTGAGAAACCGCACAGCCGCTTCCCATAAAGGAGCCATCTGTAATAATTCCATTTTCATCTACCTTAAGCTGCAAATTAATATCATCTCCGCAAGAAGGATTAACTCCCTCATGAACCATTGTGGCGTCTACAATATTATATTTATGCGCAGGATGAAGATTGTGTTCATTTACAATCTCTCTATATAAACTCTTTAAATCCATTCTCCATAGCCTCTTTTCTATTATTTGCATTACTTCTATTACTTACATAACTTTCATCAGTCCTTATAGCCCATGAAGCCTCTGACCTTTGCTACTGCTGCTAAGAATCTGTCTGCTTCTTCTATGGTATTATAAAAATACACACTTGCCCTTGCTGTATTTGAAACACCAAGGAATTCCATGAGCGGCTGAGCGCAGTGATGTCCTGCCCTGATATCAACATGCTCCTCATTCATGATATCAGCCACATCATGAGGATGGCAGCCTTCGATATTAAAGGTAATTATTCCGGAATGCTTTTTATAATCGCTATTACCATATACCGTAACATATGGTATTTCCTTCATTCCTTCCATAATTCTCTTAACTATGCTCTCTTCTCTTTCAGCTATAAAATCAAAGCCTACCTTTTTAACATACTCTATTGCGGCCTTTAATCCAACGGCTCCTGCTGCATTAACTGTTCCTGCCTCGAACTTGTGAGGAACCTCTGCATATATTGCGTCAAATCTCGTAACCTTATCTATCATTTCACCGCCGTAAAGGAATGGCTGCATTTCTTCAAGAAGCTTCTTTTTTCCATAAAGAACACCTATTCCCATAGGTCCTAAAAGCTTATGACCGCTGAAAGCATAGAAATCAACGTCAAGATCCTTAACGTCTACCTTTTGATGAGGAGTAGACTGTGCTCCATCAGCCACCATAACTGCGCCTACCTTATGAGCTGCTGCTGCAAGCTTCTTTACCTGATTAGTTATTCCAAGCACGTTTGAAGTATGTCCTACAGAAACTATCTTAGTTCTTGGACCTATCTTAGCTGCAATTTCCTCATCAGTAATTATACCTTCTGCATCAGGCTCAAGATAAACTAATTTAGCTCCGTTTTTCTCGCAAACCATCTGCCAAGGAAGCATGTTAGAATGATGTTCCATTATGGAAATTACTATTTCATCGCCTTCCTTTACATTAGAGAGGCCATAGGAATAAGCCACAAGATTGAGACTTTCTGTCGCATTACGTGTGAAAACAATTTCTGCACTTTCCTGCGCATTTATGAACTCACACACCACTTCCCTTGCCTCTTCATAAGCCTCTGTTGCTTTTATGCTCCAGTCATACAGACCTCTCATTGGATTTGCATTAGACTTTTCATAAAAGTCAATAATCGCCTCTGTGACCTGCTTTGGGCGCTGCGTTGTTGCTGCATTATCAAAATATACTATATCGTTTCCCTGAAATATAGGGAAATCCTTGAGAAATTTATTATCCATATAATCTTCCTTTTCTTTTTTATAACCAAATCGCTATGCCTTAAATATATCCCTTTTGCCTTTTATTGCCAAAGCCCTATGCCTTAAATATATCCGCTTTAGGCTTAAAGTATGTTCCTTTTGGCAAAGCATAATCGCGATTCATATATGCACATAGGTGCCAAAAGGAATCTCTTCTTTTTTTGGCACCTACAATATTATCATTTTTTTATTTAACTGTAAAGCAAGGATTAAAGATTCTTGAAGCCCTCTTCAATTTTGCTTCTTACAAGTGCGCTAAGACCTTCATCTGGTATCTTACGGCTGACATCATTGAGCTTTCCACGCACTATCATTTTTTCAGCCTCTACCTTTTCAATACCCCTTGTCTGCATATAAAAGAGCATTTCATCTGAAATCTTTCCGATAGTAGCACCATGTCTAGCCTCTACCTTTTCCTCTTCGCAAAGAATTATAGGCATTGCCTTATTTATTACATTATCACCAAGTAGAAGTGAATCCTCCTGCTCATCACCTAAAGAACCCTCTGAACCGAGTCTCATGTCGATGGTTTCTCTAAAGACCTTCTGCGCCTCATCTGCAAGCACGCCCTTAAAGAACATCTTAGCATCAGTTTCTCTTCCACGCTGAGTTGCAACGAAATTACCATCAAGAATTCTCTTTTCATTTACAAAGAAGCCACAGTCGAAATAGAAAATGCTCTTTTTTCCGTTAAGCGCTGAATACACACCTGTATAAGTCTTTTCGCCGCCTAGCTCTAATTTAGCATAATCAAGCTGTGCATACTCTTCCTCGATTGCACCTGTATCATTTAATACAAGAGTCTTATTTCCTGCTCTTTGTATCTTAACAAACTTCACCTTTGCACCCTTTTTAAGATATAGTCTTGTTGAAATGCCTATCAGCTCTGTGCTCTCATCATCAGAAGTAAAATCAAGAGCAATGGTCACCTCGCTATTTTCACCAACCACTATGAGCTGTGCAAATAGAGGCTTTTCACTTTTCTTAAGAGCTTCCATCTTCTTTCCTGCAAAAGACTTAACTGAATCTGGATCTGCATCCTCATCATTTTCATCTATCTCAGTCTTCCAGCCCGCAAGAAGCTCATCTTTTTCAGCTGCAGTAGAACTAAAGTGAAGAAGCAAAGGCTCCTTGGCACTTACATTATCTGCTACTGTAATTACATCTGTTAAAACATTATTGCTTTCAAATAATTCATCTATCTCTACGCCCATGCCTGTAGCAAACTGCTGTTTTGCATAGATAGGATATTTTCCTGCAACATAGGCCTCTCTCTTATTTTCTATCTTAAGGCCCTCTGACATTTTCTTAACTTCGTCAGCTGTAACATCAGTTTTAATTTCAACGCCCTCTGATAAACCTGAAGCGTAAAAGGTATATACAGGAAGCTCTCCTGAAAACTCAGCCTTGACATCTGCATCATTTAACTTCAGCTTGTTCCATGTAAGCACTGGCAGATGATTAACTTTCATGTCTAATTTCATCTATTTACATTCCTTCCATTTCAAGCTTTATTAGATTGTTCATTTCTGCCGCATATTCAAGAGGAAGCTCCTTACTTACAGGATTTGCAAAGCCTGATACGATCATTGCTTTTGCATCTGATTCAGAAAGTCCTCTGCTCATCAGATAGAACACTGCCTCATCACTGATTCTTCCTATTTTTGCCTCATGACCACAATCACAGTCAGCAGTACGTATATCCATTGCTGGAATAGTATCTGAACGAGAAAGATTATCAAGCATGAGAGATCCGCAGTTTACTGCACACTTAGAGCCCTTTGCTGTCTTTCTTACCTCGATTACAGAACGGAAATTATTAATTCCGCCGTCCTTAGAAACTGACTTTGAATCTACGAAGCTTGAAGTACCTTCACCGATATGAATTATCTTAGTTCCGGTATCAAGATTCTGACCTGCGCCTGAGAAAGTTACGCCAGTAAATTCACAATGTGAATTCTTTCCTTTTAGTATTGTTGATGGATATAGATATGATTCGTGAGAACCAAATGAACCGGTTACCCACTCCATTCTTCCATTCTCTTCAACTAGAGCCCTCTTAGTATTGAGGTTGTACATATTCTTGCTCCAGTTTTCTATTGTAGAATAACGAAGTCTTGCGCCTTTTTTTACGTAAAGCTCTACGGTTCCTGCATGGAGACTTGCTACATTATACTTTGGAGCTGAACAGCCTTCTATGAAATGAAGGTCTGCGCCTTCATCTACAATGATAAGAGTGTGCTCGAACTGACCTGCTCCCTTTGCATTAAATCTAAAATAAGACTGAAGAGGTATATCTACCTTTACTCCCTTTGGTACATATACAAAGGAGCCTCCAGACCAAACTGCACCATGAAGTGCCGCAAACTTATGATCTGTAACAGGCACTACCTTCATGAAGTATTCTCTTACCATATCTGAATACTCACTATTTAAAGCGCTCTCCATATCTGTATAGATAACACCCTGTGCTGCTACATCTTCCTTTACATTGTGATAGACAAGTTCTGAATCGTACTGTGCACCTACACCTGCAAGTGCCTCACGTTCTGCCTGTGGAATACCGAGCTTTTCAAAAGCCACCTTAATATTTTCAGGTACATCCTTCCAGTCTGTCTTCATGTTTGTATTAGGACGGACATAGGTAACAATCTTATCCATATTAAGTCCGTCGATAGGTGGTCCCCAGTTTGGAACCTCAAGCTGGTAATATACCTCAAGTGCATGAAGTCTGAAATCAAGCATCCAATCAGGATCATGCTTTTCTTTTGAAATCTGTTTTACTATTTCAGGAGTCAGACCTTCCTGTATCTTATAAAACTCTGACTCATCATCTCTAAAGTCATATATGCTGTGATCTGTATCAGGAGAATTAAGTTCTTCCTCGCTCACAGCTATAGGCTTATCTTTCATCTGTTCACCCATAAGCGATTCCTTCCCTTTAATTATTCTGCCTCATACTTTTCGAAACCGTTCTTATTGATTTCATCAACAAGAGTTCCGTCACCTTCTTCTACGATTCTTCCCTTTACCATGATATGAGTCTTATCTACCTTGAGAGACTCAAGAATTCTAGTGGAATGTGTAATAATGATAAGGGCTCCATCCATTCTCTTTTGATATTCTTCAATGCCCTTTGATACTGTACGTACAGCATCTACATCAAGACCTGAATCTGTTTCATCTAAGATTGCAAGCTTTGGTCCGAGCATAAGAAGCTGAAGAATTTCAGACTTTTTCTTTTCTCCGCCTGAGAAGCCTACATTGAGATCTCTTTCTGCATAGCTCTCATCCATTGATAAAATCTTCATGGTCTCGGCAAGCTGCTTTTTAAATGCAAATACCTTAAGAGGCTTGCCTGTCTTTGCTCTTATCGCATTTCTGATAAATGCTTCAAGAGATATTCCCGGAACCTCGAGAGGGTTCTGGAATGAAAGGAACATACCAGCTGCTGCTCTCTTATCTGCTGATTCGTTTGTGAGATCTGTACCGTCAAAATTAATGTTTCCGTTAAAAACCTTATAGCTAGGACTACCCATTAATGTACAGCCGAGGGTTGATTTTCCTGCTCCATTAGGTCCCATGAGTACATGAGTCTCTCCTGGATTAACAGTCAAATTAATAGAGTGAAGAATTTCACTTGCTACACCCTCTGAATCTACAATACCTGCTGAAAGATCTTTTACTTCAAGTAAAGCCGACATAATGTTTCTCCTTTTCATTATATAATTTTTCCATACATATCCCAATCACTTCTGCATCTATTTTACGCAGATATGATAGTTGTGTCAACATATAAAATATTAAATAATCGTCAAATTGTTAATTACTTAACAATTTAATCTTACAATATATGTAAGTTTAGGCTTACAATTAAACTTTCTCTCAATAATAGCATAGCTTTTAATTTTTAAAATGATTATAATCAAATTAAAGTCTAAAAATTTTTTAAAATACCTCTCAAATTTTAGGCATAAAAAAACTCACAAATGATTTTCATTTGTGAGTCCTAAAGAGCACGAGACGGGATTCGGACCCGCGGCCTTCGCCTTGGCAAGGCGACGCTCCACCACTGAGCCACTCGTGCGTACCTCATTGCTTTCCTCAAGCAACGAGTGTATTATACACACTTCACATAACTTTGTCAAGCACAATTTCAATATTTTTTAAAAATTTTTTTCTTCAAAGCCCCTTTAGTTCCATATTATTTAAAAAAATGTAATTATTCTACTTTAAATTTCCATATTCTACTATAATTTTGTAACATAAAGGAAAAAGATCAGCTCATTTTTGAAATATACTCTCTTCTATAATTCTGAGGTGACTGTCCATAGTATTTCTTGAACAGCTTGCTAAAATGATAAACATCATCATAACCTACTTCCATGGCTATGCCCTTTATGCTGTCATTTTCATTATTTTCAAGCATAGCCTTTGCTTTTTCAAGCCTTACCTTAATGAGATAGCTTATTGGCGACTCTCCTGTTTCTTCCTTGAAGATCTTAGAAACATATACTGGGCTTAAATACATATTATGAGCTATCCTATCAAGAGAGATCTTATGAGGATAATTTTCATTGATATATGTAATTATCTTCTTTACAGCATACTTTCTATTGTAATTTTCAAAATTATAACCGCGGATATGAGTCTTTGGAGGCTCTTCTATTCCGCGCACCATTAAAATGAGCAGCTGCATCAGCTTTGCCTTTAGCATGAAATACTTACCAAAGCTTTCATTCGCATTTTCTGCAAGCATTTCATAGCAGAGCTTTTTTACCTCTTCCTTCTGGTCTGGTGGAAGACGCAGTAAATAGCCGCCCTCCTTAAGCTCGATTCGATTTTCAGGCATATTTTTAAAATGATAATTCTGAAAACCTACAAAAAATTCAGTTGTAAAGTACTTTCTGCTCTTTACTACATTATGATGTCTAACTCCCGGGTTACATACGATAATGTCACCTGATTCAGCCTCTATTGTCTCGCCTTCGACATAATAGTCTGTTTTTCCCGATAATATGATCGTAAGCTCTGTAAAATCCTGATGGCAATGATATATATCATTCTTTTCCATCTTCATCTTACTTACAAAGAGCATTTCGGGATTAAAATCTCCAACTGTAAGGTCGTTTTGTCCTTCAAACATTCTGATTCCCCTTATTTTACTTCAAATATCTATATGGTAAATTCCATCATTTATACAAAAAAATACATCTCCTTTTCATTATACTATAAAAACAGCAAAAATATCAAGTTTTTTATAATATCTTAATTTACTTCTTTTTTCATCAATAAAAGACTGATGCCCCTTTTGAATTATCAGGTCATCAGTCCTTTTTACTTTAATATATTTGTATTTTCTTATACTAGTATGCTTTTTATCACCACTATACTTCCTTAAACTTAATAGGGATTTTAGAGCTTTGGAACTGCACTCATGAGCTTTTTAGTATAGTCATCCTTAGGATTATCTACCACCTCATCAGCGTCTCCTCTTTCAACTATTTCACCGTTATGCATTACACATACATTATCACAGAGTCTTTTTACTACATTTATATCATGTGATATAAAAATATAGGAAAGAGAATACTTTTCCTTAAGCGAAACTAATAGCTTTAAGACTTTTTCCTCAACAGTTACATCAAGCGCTGATACTGGTTCATCAAGCACTATAAGTTCCTGTCCTAGTACAAGCGACATGGCTATCGCAACTCTCTGCCTCTCTCCGCCTGATAATTCATTAGGATATCTGTCTGCATATTCTAGTGGCAGTCCAACTGCCTCAAGGCTTTCATTCACCTTCTTTTTCATTTCTTCCCTGGTATATTTTCTGGCCTTTAGGTGAATTCCCTGTGCTAAAAGCTCCTTTGGTGTATGTACCATATGAAGTCTCATAGGCTCCATAAGAAGCCATTCTATCTTTTTTGAAGGATTAAGTGATGCATAAGGATCCTGGAAAACCATCTGAGGATGCCTGCAGCTAGTGGATATCTCTCCATCATAAAGCTTATTAAGACCTACAATGGCCTTTACAAGCGTAGATTTTCCGCAACCGGATTCTCCAACAATTCCAAGGATTTCTCCTCTTTTAACAGTAAGTGAAGCATTCTTAACTATAGGCTTTTCCTTTTTCTTATCATAGAAAACCGAAACATCTTTTACTGTTAGTACAGCCTGCTCATTTTCAGATTTATTCTGTACATTGCTATCTGCCTTATTATCAGCTACTTCATTCCCATTCTTTGCAGCTTTATCACTCTTTGAAGCTTTATCATTCTTTGAAGCTTTACCATTCTTTGAAGCTTTATCACTCTTTGAAGCTTTATCTTTATCCTTTGCTGCCTTTTCTTTATCCTTTGCCTTTAGCGGATCTGCATGAAGCGCAGCCTTTAACAGCAGCTTAGTATATTCCTGCTTTGGACGCTCGAATATATTCTCGATCGTATCAGTTTCAACGACCTTTCCCTTATACATGACAACAACTCTTTTTGCAATTCTTTTAATAACTCCCAGGTCGTGGGATATAAAGATGATTGCCGTTCCATATTCCTTTGATAACTCCTCCATAATGGTGAGGATCTTATCCTGAATGGTAACATCAAGTGCAGTTGTCGGCTCATCTGCAATAATAAGTCTAGGCTTTAGTATCATTGCAATGGCTAGCATTACTCTCTGTCTTTCACCGCCGGAGAGCTGATATGGATATTTCTTAAGGAGCTCCTCGCCTGCTTCTTCGCTCTTTACAAGGCCTACCTCATTAAGCATTTCAAGGCAGCGCTCCTTTATCTTTTCCTTTTCCATTTCAGTATGGAGAACTAGCATCTCAGAGAGCTGATTTCCTATGGTAAGTACAGGGTTTAAAGAAGTCATGGGCTCCTGAAAAATAATACCGATCTCAGTACCACGATGCACTCTCATCTCCTTATCACTAATTGATAGAAGATCAATCATTTCTCCATTTTTAGTATTAAATAATACCTTTCCCTTGGCTCTTCCGCCCTGGGCAAGAAGTCTTGTCACAGCATGCATTGAAACAGACTTTCCTGAGCCTGATTCTCCTACAATTCCTAGAACTTCCCCTTCATCAAGGGTAAGACTTACACCATGAGTCACTTCTTTTTTACCAAAGGAAACTGAAACATCCTTTAATTCCAATAAATGTGGCATACTTTTCCCCTCAATTATTTAAGTGAATTTCCAATAAGACTTACGCCAAGAACTGTAATAACTATCGTAAGTCCAGGTGCTAACGCCATCCAAGGTGCTCTAAAAAGATATACCTGCGACTCTGCAAGCATTCTTCCAAGGCTCGCTGTTGGTGGCTGAACTCCAAGTGCCATATAGCTCATTCCTGCCTCTGCAAGAACTGCGTTATTAAAGCCTATGGTAAAGGAAGAAAGCATTATCTTTCTAGTATTTGGAAGTATATGTACAAAAATATTTCTAAAATTTGAAGCTCCAATAAGTCTTGCATTACTAACATAATCAAGATTTTTCTGAACAATATATTCACTTCTTGCAATACGCGCAAAGGATGGAATAAAAATTACACCAAGCGCTATGATGATTTTATACTTTCCTGTTCCAAAAAGTGCAACAAAAACAAGTGCCATAAGGATACTTGGAAATGATGCAAGAGTATCATTTAATCTCATGAGTATTTCATCAACTATTCCGCCAAAATATCCGGTAATGCTGCCTATTATGGTTCCTATTACAAGACCTATAAGAACCGTAGACATGCCTATGATAAAAGTAGTAGATGCGCCCTTCATTACGCGGCTGAGTACATCTCTTCCCATGTTATCACAGCCAAAGGGATGTGATAGCGACGGCTTTGCAAATTTAAGCGAAGCAGCCATTGTATTTGGATTATATGGAGTATGTATAAAGCCTGCTAATACAAATAGCAGCACAAATCCTACTAAGACAAGGCCAATTATGAAAGTGGTCTTTTTTTCTTTGCTCATATTCTTTTCCTCATTATGAAATCTATTTTTACAGCTTTATAATCATACATTTACTCGCTTATCAAAGCGCTTATATGTCAGATCTACGATAAAGTTTATTATAATGACAGTAAATGCGATATAGAGCATAATCGCCTGTACTACAGGATAATCACGTGCTCCGATTTCAGAAACAAGAAGTGTTCCAAGTCCTGGCAGTGAAAATACCTTTTCGACAACTATTGAGCCCGCAAGCACCTCTGCTATCATCATTCCAAAGAAAGTGATAACCGGTATCATTGCATTTTTCATAACATGAAGCACAAGTATCCTGAACATGTTATTCCCCTTAGATTTTGCTGTACGAACATAATCCTTGGTAAGCTCCTTCTGTATGCCTGTACGGATAAGCCTTACAAGCATGGCCGTTTTAGGCAATGCTATTGCAAGTGCAGGCCAGAAAAGATACTTCATACATCCCCTGAGATCTTCATTATACGGAATATAACCACCTGGTGAAAAGAATTTTAGTATAAGTCCAAATATTAACGTGATTATTATTCCCATAAAAAATGATGGCACTGCCATAAAGCTCTGATTAAACAAAGTAAAGACAGTTTCCCCTGCTGGATGCTTTATTGCTGAAGTTAGTATTCCTATAGGAAATGCCATAATAATAATCAGGAAAATAGCAAGAAAAGCCGTAAGAAGCGTTACCGGAAGTCTTCCTTTTATTACCTCCATTACAGGCTTATCGTAGTGCATTGATATTCCTGCATCTCCATGAAGAAGCCCCCCTACATAAGAAACGAAGCTTTCAAGAAAAGGCTTATCAAGTCCTCTCTCGTGCATGAGTGCTGCTACATCCTCGTCTGAGGCATCTAGTCCTAAAGCTATCTGAGCTGAATTTCCCGGTATTATTCTAAAGGCTGTAAAAGCTAGAAACATAACAAGGAAAAGCGTCAGAAATAAAGTACATATCTTTTTTACGTAGAATTTCACTCTGAACCTCTTTTTCGATTTTCAAATTTTAATTGATTTATAATTATCCGTAAATAACAAAATATTCCAAGGCCGCTAATGGCGACCTTGGCATATTATTAATCAGAATTTTCTATTATATTTTTGGATTTGATGCAAAGCGCATCTGGATTAAAATTACTGCTTTACAAAGTAAACTCTGCTCATATCCTGAACATATACAGGATAGAAGGTATAACCTGAAAGCTTCTTTGATACAGCAACAATAAGTGATGGATCCTGAATATATGCTGAAGCTGCATCATTTGTAAGGATTTCCTGAAGCTTCTTATAATCTTCTACCTTCTTATTGTCATCTGTCTCAGCTACTGCTGAAGCGAAGAGTGTATCATACTCTGAATTATTATAATTGATGAAATTGCCTGATGCTGTTGAAGCGTAACGCTTTAATACATCACTAGGTGCAAGGTCTGCATCAAGACCGATGATAGTTGTTTCAAAGTTTCTTCCCTTGTAAACTTCATCGAGCCATGTAGCCCACTCAACAAGACTGATAGTTGCATTGATGCCTACTTCTTTGAGCTGTTCTACAAGTACCTGTGCTGTATCTACATGGAACTGATAATTTGATGGAACTGTGATTGTTATATCAAAGCCATCTGGATAACCTGCATCTGAAAGAAGCTGCTTTGCCTTAGCTACATCTTTAGCATAAGTATTAACTGTATCAGCATTGTAATACTTTTCGAAGCCTGCGAACATACCTGTTCCGATTACTGTGCCCTTGCCTGCAGCAACCATGTCAAGCACGCCCTGTCTGTCAATAGCATAGCAGATAGCCTGACGAATACGGATATCATCAAGTGGCTTTACTGTGTTGTTAAGGAAAAGAGCCTGTACAAGGTTCATGTTACCTACTTCGATATTATAATTCTCTGTAAGCTGATCTGCCTGATCTGCTGTAAGATATGGGAATACATCGATTGTGCCAGCTAAAAGCTGTGTGAAGGCTGCATCAGTATCAGATGTAATCTTGAAGGTAACCTTATCAAGATATGCCGGGGTTCCATAGTAATCAGCAAACTTTTCCATTACTACTGAGCTTGCCTCTGTATATGAAACGAACTTGAATGGGCCTGCACCAACTGGTGATTCAGACTGCTTTGTGTAATCATCTGGGATAATGGCAAATGTAAGATATCCAAGAAGCTCTGTATTTGGTGCTGAAAGTGTAAGAGTTACAGTTTCCTTACCATCCTCAGTTGTTCCCTTTTCAACACTTGTTAAAGTAGAAAGTGCTGACTCATGCTTTACTGATGCATCAGGGCTGCCATCAAGACCCGATACTCTCTTTACAGAATATACAACATCATCTGCATTGAGCTCTGTTCCATTGTGGAACTTTACGCCCTGTCTGATAACAAAGGTATAAACTGTACCATCTTCATTAACTGTATAGCTTTCTGCAATCGCTGGAACAAGGTCTCCATCTGGAGTAACCTTTACAAGTCCATCGAACATATTAAATAAAATTTCACCAGTACCTGCTGCTGTGTACTTGTGTGGATCTAAGTTGTCGATATCATTTGTGACACCTACAACAATTTCTCCGCCCTGCTGGATCTCATTTTCAGGTGCAGCGCCTGAATTTGCCTTTGTTGTTGCATTCTGGTCATTTTTCTTGCCACAGCTTGCAAAAATCGCTGAAACTACAAGAATACATGCCATAAGAACCGCTAATTTCTTTTTCATAATATTCCTCTTCCCGGCCTAAGCCAAAATATTTTATCAGTCATGCTTCTCTATCGATAGCTGCTGACACGCATATAATAATACAACTTTTTTTAAAATTCAATATTTAATTATTATAAAAATCGAAAATCGTCAAAAATTATAATAAACTAGCTAATTTAGCGGCTTTTGTTGTTTCATTTTCTGAATTAGTTCTTCGTTACTTGAGGTATAAGAGAAAAGATTAATCACCTTTTCAATCGCCTCCTCAGCCTTTGCTCCTATTACAGCCCTTCTTATTCTTAAATTCACTGCTGCCTCTTCCTCTGTAAGAAGAAGATCATCTCTTCTGGTGCTTGATTTTGCTAGATCTATTGCAGGGAATATTCTTCTCTCTGAAAGATTTCTATTTAAAACAAGCTCCATATTACCAGTACCCTTAAATTCCTCATACACAACATCATCCATTCTGCTGCCTGTTTCAACAAGTGCAGTTGCAAGTATTGTAAGAGAGCCTCCCTCGCGCATATTTCTAGCTGCACCAAAGAAACGCTTTGGACTATAGAGCGCTGCCGGGTCAAGTCCGCCTGAAAGAGTTCTTCCGCTTGGTGTAACTGTAAGGTTATAGGCTCTTGCAAGTCTCGTTATTGAGTCAAGAAGAATGATTACATCCTTCTTTGATTCTACTATTCTCTTTGCATGCTCAATAACCATCTCTGATACTTTTTTATGATGGTCTGGAAGCTCATCAAATGTCGAATAAATAACTTCTACATTATCTCCCTTTATGGATTCCTTCATATCGGTAACTTCCTCAGGTCTCTCGTCAATAAGAAGGATTATTATATACATCTCAGGATGATTTTTCTGTATGGCTCCGGCTACCTGCTTCATGAGCGTAGTTTTTCCGGCCTTTGGCTGAGAAACTATCATTCCTCTTTGTCCCTTTCCTATAGGTGATAAAAGATCCATCATTCTCATTGAAGCCGGGCACCCCGGTGTCTCAAGATGAATTCTTTCCTTCGGGAATATAGGAGTAAGATTTTCAAACTTTGGTCTTCTTAAGGTTTCTGCTATGGTAAGTCCGTTTACTGTCTGAACATACACCAGCGCTCCGTATTTTTCAGTTCCTCTTACACGTGAAACGCCCTTTATCATGTCTCCGTTTCTTAGGCCTAAGCGTTTTATCGTCTGTACACTTACATATACGTCATCAGTTCCTGGTAAATAATTGCTGTTTCTAAGGAAGCCAAAGCCATCAGGCATTATCTCTAACACACCAGTCTTTATGGTATCAAACTCATTCATTACAAACTGACCGTCTGAGGTGGTATGTCTTTCATTTTCATTCCTGCTAGCCTCTTCTGTGCCTTGCTCATATGTATTCATATCATCTTCTCTCTTATAGGTATCTGCAGGCATTTCTTCCCTTTTAACTTCGGTTTTATATTCAGCTTTTAAATCAGCTTTAACATCGGCTTTACCTTCATAATTATCATTTTTTATGGCATCAGTTCTCTTTACATAATTTTTCTTAACTTCATTTCTCTTATAATCGTTTCTATTGTCATCACTTTTCTTATAATCAGTTCTATTATCTTCGCTTTTCTTATAATCTGTTCTATTATCTTCGCTTTTCTTATAATCTGTTCTATTATCTTCGCTTTTCTTATAATTAATCCTCTTATCTTCAGCTTTATCAGGTGCCCCTGGGCCTGCTTTAGCCTCTATGGCTTCATTTTTTATTTCACCGCTCTTTATAACAGAGCTCTTTGGGATGCCATCCTTTTGGACATCGTCATTTTTTTCACCTAGCTTTATATCTGCGGCTTTTTGGTCTACGGCCTTTTTATCAGCTTCCTTTTTATTTACTGCCTTTTTTTCAGCTTCCTTTTTATCTGCCGCCTTTTTATCAGCTTCCTTTTTATTTACTGCCTTTTTTTCAGCTTCCTTTTTATCTGCCGTCTTTTTATCAGCTTCCTTTTTATTTACTGCCTTTTTTTCAGCTTCCTTTTTATCTGCCGCCTTTTTATCAGCTTCCTTTTTATCTGCTGCCTTTTTTTCAGCTTCCTTTTTATCAGCTTCCTTTTTATTTACTGCCTTTTTTTCAGCTTCCTTTTTATCTGCAGCCTTTTTATGGGATTCCTTTTTATCCGCCGCCTTTTTATTTACAGCTTTTTCTTCTGATTTAGCACCACCGCTCATTTCAGAAATCAGTGAAACAAGCTCTGTCTTTCTTTTTGCAGAAATATTCTTGATTCCTAATTCCTTCGCAATATTCTTTAATTCTACTGATGATAATGATGATAAATCTTCTGCCTTATAGTTCATATGTTTTCTCCTTTTGTGCTGATATTCCCTCTTTTTATGCTTTTCTTTGAGTTTTTACAATGCGCCTCTATGCATGTTTTTTCCTTGCGCCATTTTGCAGTTTTAAAGAGCCCACATAGCCTTCGCCCTCACGCCTTACTTAATTTTTAGCATAAATTCAGAACAACAGACTATAGCAAGGCAAGGCCTGTTTTACAGGCCATCCTTGCTGATAAATTATTAATTTAAATTATGGGATTCATTAATTGAAAAACACCAATATAGATTTTTATTAAAACCTTAATGAGTATATATTAACTCATAATGTCCTCAGATGTCAATTCATAATTTGAAAGAACCTTTGCAAAGGTCCTAAAATGCTTGTAATGAAAGATATTCCATTGTACCATCTTATCTATTGATGATAACATTAAAACAGACGGAATATCATTAATACCCTTAAATCTAACTAGAATGAAGGATAAGATACCGTATTCCTCAAACTCCTTTTTAGCTCTGACTGCCGTGTCTGGAAGGCTCTTTAAAAGATTTACAGTCAAAAAATCCCTTCCGCTTATAGTAAGTTCTAATAGTTCTTCTCTTACTATTTCCTCTACGGCTTTAATTACCTTTTCCTTTCCTATTCTTACACTTCCTGCATCTATTCTGTATTTTAATGGATCGCCAGAAAAAATCATGACGTTGTCAATTCCAAATACAGAGGTAAAATCTCCAAGAAGATTGCTCAGCTCCGGCTTTCTGATTCTGCTGACAGAATCTAGCATTTCTATTATCACCTCACCTGGCTCTATGCTCTCTCTGTCCTTCATGGCGCTTGAGTTCATGTTTTGATTAAGTATCGCCTCAAGCGGTGCGTGCTTTGAAGGTGTATAAATAATATACCTGTTTCTTCCCTTTGCCTTAGCAAGATACAAGCAGTAATCCGCAACTGTAAATAAATCGTTGTAATTATCAGCATTTTCTGGATATTCAGCGCTTCCTATCGAAACTGACAGCGGCGAATTATCCGGATAACCTACGCCCGGGAAAGTTGCCGATACTAGATTCTTGATATTTCTAAATATATATCTTAAATCATCCTCAGTTTTATAATCGTCGAGCACAACCACAAACTCATCTCCGCCGAATCTTCCTACAACGCCCTTATTGCCGATTTCATCAGATATAATCGAAGCTATTCTCTTTATTACCTTATCACCAAATTGATGGCCAAAGGTATCATTTACATGCTTAAAAAAGTCTATGTCAATGATTGCAAGGGCTATACGTCCGCCGTCAGGCATCGAGGTCTTTTCCATGGCTATTCTAGTTATTTCAGCCTTATTCAAAAGTCCTGTAAGAGCGTCATTTAAGAGCCCTCTATTATACTTCTTTCCTATTACCTCTTCTGTCTGAAGTGAACATACTATTATTTCTCTCTCACCATGATAAATGGTCATTCCCTCTATTATAGTTGTAGTAATGGTTTTTTCTGAATTTATAAGATTATCATCTATCGCTATTGAAAAATGTCCATTTCTTGATTTCACATTATTAACAAAGGCATCTATTTCAGCGCCTTTGCTTTTCGTCGTTTTTTCCTTCATCGCCCTTTGAAGCTCATCAAAGGTAAAGTTTCCGCTCTCGTAAAAGGTTCCCTCAGCATTATAAAAAACCACGCTTTCATCTGAAGGGTCATAGACAAAATACACTCCCATGCTCATCTTAAGCATGGCCCGCAGATTAATTATTTCATCAATCTGCCTGATATTTTTCACCATCATATCATCAAGAGATACCATTTCAAATTTAATATAACTATTATTAATGTCCGTAATCCTAAGAGCATATTTCTTCCTTGCTGTCGAAGTCCTTATAGCCACATAGAACCAATCCTTCGTTTTTTTTTCAATACTATCAAGGAATTCTTTTCTATCATCTTCATCCATATAATCCTCAATCGGCTTATACAGATTATCATCAATAAAATCAATAGCCACACTGTCTCCAGACAAGAACAGGTGATTCTTACTATCAATAGTAATAGAATGAATATTGTTAACACTTACCATACCAGAACCAGCTCCTTATTTCACACAAATAATCCTAATAACCTAGTATACATCTTTTATGCGTGAAGATGGTACTTTCTTACATAAGCCATAAATTCCTCTGTAGAAAGCTTCAGCATCTTTGCCGCACTATCTCTCGTCTTCAGATGATTTTTTATAAGTGAACAAGCAAGACTCACCTGATCAAATGACGGTCCCTTATCATTTTCGTCGGTAGCATTATCATAATTATCCTGTAATCCCATACTTCTACCTCATCTTCTCTTTAATTTTACTCCTTATGACTTCAAGCTTTTCATTTGTCTCTTCATTTTGAGACTTAAAGGAGAGCATCCTTTCAAGATATCCTTCTGCTGCTGTTATTTCATAGCTTATAGGATAAACTAAGCCCCACACAAGTGAAATATGCCCCACAAGGCTATCTATTGCACTTTTCCTATATGCCTTTAGTACAGTCTCCTCATTCAAAAAGCTCTCCATCACCTTGTCCGTAATGTTGCTCTTTAATAGTTCCTCTTTAGTTACTCCGTATATATCCTCTGGCGAAAACAGCGTATTCACCTTTAATATGTCAATTTTATCAGCATCTCTTAATATATTACAATAATTTTTTGTTTCTTCATCAAGTCCTTCATCTATTTCAAATTTATTATGATTTCTAATTGAGGTTTCAAGTAGATACATCATTCTCTCATCCTGCAGCTTTTCATCCATAAATTTATTTATGAGAGGAGCTGACTCATCAAATAACAGATCTGCTCCAAGCTTTGCATGATCAACAGATACCGCATCGTTAAAGGTATGATATCTTCTTACCTGCTCGAATCTTCCTACATCATGAAGCATTCCCGATAGCCATGCAAGATCTCTGTCAAACCCTGCCCTCCATCCTATTACTTCAGCAAGCGCTGCCACTCTGTAGGTATGCTCTATCTTTAGTAATATTTTAGGATCCTTTGAATTATAGGCATCTGTATATTCCCTGAAGAAATCCCTTACCGCCTGTCTATCGATAAATGCACTATATTTATGCTCTCTCATATGAGGTGCCTGCCTATTTCCCGAAAAATTAATTTCAATAAGGATGTCAATTATTTTATCAAGGCTTTCTACTATCCTATTAGTAAGCTTCTTAGTTTCTTCATCTATAATGATTGTATCCGGAATGTGTACTACATACATTCCACCAGCAGCTCCTGCCTTTATTCCATTAATGCTATCTTCTACAACTATGCATTCTTCAGGATTTAGTCCCATTTTTGCAGCTGCATCAAGAAAGATATCAGGTGCCGGCTTTCCATTCTTTACCTCATCACCGTAAGAAACTGCAGCTAGCTTATCATATATTCCTATGCATTTAAGAGACCTTTGAGCACTTTCCCTTCTTGTGGAGGTTGCAACTGCACATTTGATATCATTTTTTTCACAGAATTCAAACAGGTCATATAATCCCTTTTTAGTTACTATGCCTTCCTTTTCACGCACTTTATAGCAATACTGCGTTCTATATTCCCTAGCTTTTAAATAATCCAATCTGCCCTTAAAATAATCATCAAATATTTTTTTGATGGACTCATTATTACTGCCTTTAAAGCTGTCTATAAGAGAATCCGGGATTTCCTCCCCCATTTTTTCGCCTGCATACTTCCAGCCTGCAATGGATGGCCTCTCAGAATCAATAAGAACTCCGTCCATATCAAAAATAATGCCTTTAATCTTCATCTTGCATACTCCATAGTAAATTAATTATAATTATATTATAAAATTATTATCATTGCAACATTTTTTTGCCTTTTATATCCAAATATGTATGTCCAAATACGTATATCCAAATACGTATATCCAAATACGTATATCCAAATACGTATATCCAAATATGTATATCCAAATATGTATATCCAAATATGTACATACTTTCCAAAAAGATACTATTGCTCTTTTTTATTTAGCGTTATGCTCTTTCCCTTTTCTTCTAAAAGCACTACGTCGCCCTCATTTATGTTTTTTGCATACAATTCCTTGTCTAAATAAGGAATTGCATCAATACTCCCATCTTTAAGGCTTTTAAGTTTTACAAGTACCTTGCCGCCCTCATTATCTGGTCTTCCTTCACAGCCAAAATCCATCTCATCTATTCTTATTACTTCATACTCGTCCATTTTAATATTCCTTCTTTAAATCCTTTTCATCTACTGCATATCTTTCAAGAAACTCATAAAGATCCTTATTATCCCTAATGAACATTACCTCTCTAAAGGAGCTGTCTTCTAAGCTCTTAAAGCCTGCAACCTGCTCTCCGTTACAGATGCTTGCCCTTATTATTGGGCGCTCTTTTGTCTTATCATATGGAGTTACCTCAAACTGCTTTTTCTTTTTTCCGAACATAAGAACCTCCTTTTACATTTTTTATACTTCTATTATAATCAATAGACAGCTCGGCTGTCAACAATTATAAAAATGTTGTATCTATTTCCTTTATAAACGTCACTTTATAATCATTTTCCATTTATTAACATAAAATTTTATTACAATTTTACTATTATTTTTTATAACCTGTGTTATAATACTGATAATTTTATCTAAGAGGCTTTATTTTAAGAGACCAGCTTAGTTCATTTCTGGTAGGCCTTTTTAAACAATAAGATAAAAATAAAAAAGAAAGGTGAATCTAATGCTTGAATTAAAAGGCGTAATTAAGAACTACCTTGCCGGCGAAAATACCGTTTTTGCCCTCAAGGGAATTGACTTAAAGTTCAGACAATCTGAGCTTGTTTCAATCCTTGGTCCTTCAGGCTGTGGTAAGACTACCATGCTTAATATCATAGGCGGTCTTGACAAATATACTGAAGGTGACCTCATTATAAATGGCCGCTCTACCAAAAAATACAAAGACCGTGACTGGGATACTTACAGAAACCATTCCATTGGCTTTGTATTCCAGAGCTACAACCTCATTCCTCACCAGAGCGTTCTAGCAAACGTAGAGCTAGCTCTTACTCTTTCAGGTGTTTCAAAGTCTGAAAGGAGACAGCGTGCAAAGAAGGCCCTTGAAGACGTAGGTCTCGGGAATCAGATCCATAAGCGTCCTAGCGAGCTCTCAGGCGGACAGATGCAGAGAGTTGCGATAGCCAGAGCCATTGTAAATAACCCTGATATCATCCTTGCCGATGAGCCGACCGGTGCTCTTGATACAGTTACTAGCGTACAGGTAATGGATATCCTTAAGGACATTGCTAAGGACAGACTCGTAATCATGGTAACTCACAACCCGGAGCTTGCCGAAAAGTATTCTACAAGAATCATAAAGATGCTCGATGGTAAAATCACTGATGATTCCATGCCTCTTACTGAAGAAGAATCAAAGAAGGAAGCCGAAAGAGATGAAAAGCTTCAGGCTGAATACAGTGCAAATAAAAAGGCTAGAAAAAAGCCTTCAATGTCCTGGGGAACCTCCTTTGCTCTTTCACTCAAGAATCTTTTCACAAAGAAGGGAAGAACCATTCTTACCTCCTTTGCAGGAAGTATCGGTATCATAGGTATCGCTCTTATTTATTCGATATCTCATGGACTTTCAACCTACATTGATACCGTTCAGGAAGAAACACTCTCTTCCTATCCTTTAACCATAGAAGCTACAACTACTGATCTTTCTTCTCTCATGGAGACCTTCATGAAGGCAGAAAACGACAGTGCTTCTCACGATAAGGATGCAGTTTATCTTAGATCTTCAATATATGAGATCATGAATGCTCTTAATACTTCAAACTCAGTTGAAAACGACCTTAAGACCTTCAAGTCATATATTGAATCTGAGCAGGCTACTGAAGGATCAGATCTTAGCACTGCACTCAACGGTGTTCAGTACACCTACAACATCTCTCCTCTTATCTTCACAAAGAACATAGATGGAAAGGTTGTTCATTCCGATGCTCAAAAGCTACTTACCGAAATAGTTTCTGAGTATATGGGAGTTGACATGTCAGCGATGCAGACAACAATGGCTAGCGGCGGCGGAATCATGTCTATGATGTCAGCTAATTCAATGATGTCTTCTAATATATGGCAGGAAATGCTCTCTGCTACAGACGGAGCTCTTATCAGTCCTCTCATTACAAAGCAGTATGATGTAGTTTACGGTGAATGGCCATCTGCTTACAACGAGGTTGTGGTTATTCTTGATCCGAACAACGAAATCGATGATCTCTCACTCTATGCCTTAGGTCTTGAATCTAAGGAGGAGGTAAGTGCAAAGTCTACAGCTGCAATGGATGGAACTCAAATTGAAAACACCGGAAAATCCAAGTGGTCTTATGAAGAGATCTGTGCAATGGATTTCAGACTCGTTATCAACGCTGACTGCTATCAGTATGATGCTGTAACTGACACTTATACAGATATGAGAGAAACAGAAGCTGGTATAAATTACCTTTATGATAACGGAATCCCTATCAAGGTAAGCGGAATAATCCGTCCAAATGAAGATGCGACCTCTTCTATGCTCCGTGGTACAATCGCTTATACTACAGAACTTACCGAATATGTAATTAAACACAATTCAGATTCAGCTGTAATTAAAGCTCAGTTAGATAATGATAAAAAAGATGTCCTCACAGGTCTCCCATTCAAGGATACTGAAGGCAATCTCAGTGATGCAGACAAGGCTTCTTCCTTCAAGAGCGCTGTTTCTATTCAGACAAACGACGAGAAGGTAAAGACCTACCTTACCATCATGAGCACTCCTTCTGAAGAGCTCCTTAATTCGATGGTTGAGCAGGCAATGACAGGCGTTACAAGAGAATCGATGATACAGGCAATGCTCCAGGCACTGCAGTCACAGATGGGAATGGATGAAGAAACTGTTGCTTCTTACCTCGATTCAATGAGTGATGAAGATCTTACTACCTACTACACTGAGGCAGTAAAGCAGCAGTCAGCAGCTCAATATGCTCAGCAGGCCATGTCAGAGCTTATGAATCTTTCTCCTGAGGATGCTCTCAAGGCTTTAGACATTCTTCTTGAAACTGCTGATGAAAAGACCCTCGCATATTACCACGACAATATACTTGAGTTCTCAAACTCATCTTATGACAACAACCTTACTACACTCGGCTACGTAAGTCTTGATGAACCATCAAGCATCAACCTTTACGCTGCTTCCTTTGAAGATAAGGATCTTATCGAAGCTTCTATCAAGAGCTTCAATGAAGGCAAGGATGACCTTGAACAGATAAAGTATACAGACTATGTAGGAATAATGATGAGCTCAATTACAACCATCATAAATGCCATAACCTATGTGCTTATTGCCTTCGTTAGTATTTCACTTATAGTTTCCTCTATCATGATCGGTGTTATTACACTCATTTCAGTTCAAGAGCGTACAAAGGAAATCGGAATACTCCGTGCAATCGGTGCTTCAAAGAAGAATGTCAGCAGCATGTTCAACGCAGAAACAATGCTCATCGGCTTCTCCTCTGGTCTTTTAGGCGTATTAGTTACATATTTACTGTGCATACCTATAAATATCGTAATCCACAAGCTTACAGACCTCAATAATCTGAACGCTTATCTTCCAATTCCTGCTGCAATAATCCTTGTTGCAATCAGCGTACTTCTTACTCTTATTTCTGGTATCATACCATCGAGAAGCGCTGCAAAGAAGGATCCTGTAGTAGCACTTAGAACAGAATAAGCGCTGGCCAAATTTTTAATATGAATTAGCTCTAGTTACAATTCATAAATAGAAATGCAATAAAAAAACTGCACTATGTATTCTCAGTGCAGTTTTTTTTATAGGCTTATTTTTAAGCCTTTGCAGCATTCTTTTCCTTACTCTTAGCCTCATCAGCTAATCTCTCTTTGGTGCTTTTTTCATCATTTTCTACTATCTTTCTAGCTTCAATGCCGTCATCAAAGAGATGGCACCTTACGAAGTGCCCATTACCCATATCCCTTACCTTAGGAGCTAAAGTCTTGCAGACCTCCATGCATTCTCTGCATCTTGTATGGAACTTACAGCCCTTAGGCGGATTTGCCGGTGAAGGGATGTCGCCCTGGAGTATGATTCTCTCCTTCTTTATATCAGGGTCTGGCATAGGTATTGCACTGAAAAGCGCCTTTGTATACGGGTGAAGAGGCTTTGCAAATATCTCTTCGGTAGTTCCAGTTTCTACAAGACTTCCAAGATACATGACACCTATGGTATCAGATATATGCTCAACAACCGAAAGGTCATGTGAAATGAAAAGATAAGTAAGATTATTCTTTTCCTGAAGCTCCTGCAAAAGGTTTATTATCTGTGCCTGAATTGACACATCAAGTGCTGATACAGGCTCATCGCAGACAACGAATTCAGGCTTAAGCGCAAGTGCTCTTGCTATACATATACGCTGTCTCTGTCCACCTGAAAATTCATGCGGATAACGGTCCTTATGGTACTCCTGAAGACCACACTCCTTCATTATCTTTGTGATATAATCATTGTACTCGCTCTTTGGAACAAGCTTATGCTCTCTTACGGCCTCGCCGATTATTTCGCCTATAGGAAGTCTTGGAGAAAGTGAAGAATATGGATCCTGAAAGATTATCTGCATCTTGGTACGCAGCTCTCTTAACTCCTTCTTATTCTTTTCATTTACATCCTCGCCATTAAAAAGTATGGTTCCTTCAGTTTTTTCAAGTAAGCGCAGGATGGTTCTTCCTGTTGTAGATTTACCACAGCCCGACTCTCCTACAAGGCCCATGGTCGTTCCTCTTTTAATTTTAAAGGATACGTCATCAACAGCCTTAACATTACCAGTTACGCCTCCAAAAAAGCCACCTTTAATAGGGAAATACTTTTTAAGATGCGAAACTTCAATTATATTATCTGTATTTTTAGTATTTTCGCTCATAATTCACCTTCAATCTATTCCCAATTAATGGTTATCTTCATTTTCATATAAATAACAGCTTACCTCATGTGTCGGAGATAGCTTTATTACTCCTGGATATTTGCCATTACATTTTTCAATGCATCTGTCACATCTATCCTTAAAATAACAATAATTAGGCATGTCAATAGGGTTAGGAACGTTTCCCGGAATGCTGTAGAGCTTATCTACATGCTTTCCTACTACAGGCTTTGAATTCATAAGACCTATGGTATAAGGATGTCTTGGATCTTTAAAGATTTCTCTTGCAGTTCCCTTTTCAACTACTCTTCCTGCATACATTACGACAACATAATCAGCCATTTCAGCAACAACACCAAGGTCGTGGGTGATGAGCATTATTGAGCTATTTATCTTATCCTTTAGGTCACGGAGAAGATCTAGTATCTGCGCCTGAATAGTAACATCAAGTGCCGTTGTAGGTTCGTCTGCAATAATCAGCTTAGGATCACAGGCAAGCGCCATTGCTATCATGATACGCTGTCTCATACCTCCTGATAATTCATGAGGGTACATTTTATATACGCCCTCTTTATTAGCTATACCTACCATCTGAAGCATCTCAAGGGTACGTGCCTTGACCTGCTCTTTGTTCTTTTCAGGATTATGAAGCTTTATTACCTCATCAACCTGATCTCCAATCCTGAATACAGGATTAAGTGAAGTCATCGGCTCCTGGAAAATCATTGACATGGACTTTCCGCGAAGCTTTTGCATTTCAGAATTAGGTGCATTTACTACATTTATTGTCCTTTTTCCATCATTAAATCTGATTTCACCTTCTACCGTCTGTCCCGATGGCCTCTGCACAAGCTGCATGAGAGAAAGACTTGTTACAGACTTACCGCACCCTGATTCTCCTACTATTCCAACTGTTTTTCCCTGAGGAACGCAGAAGCTTACGCCATCAACCGCCTTAACGGTACCTATGTCAGTAAAGAAATAGGTATGAACATTATCAAATTCAACGCAGTTTGCCGGATCCTTCATTTTGGTTACATATTCCTCTTCAGGGATATGTCTTCTATTTCTCTTTTTTTCAATCTTTGAAGTAATCTTTCTATTTTCTCTGGAGATTTTTCTAGAGTCCTTAGCAGAAATATAATTACCGCTTTTAGCCATTATTCCATTCTCCTCCTATTAGCGCTTCATCTTAGGGTCAAATGCATCTCTTAAGCCATCACCTATAAAGTTAAAGGCAAGAACTGTAAGAAGAATAAGAAGACCTGCTGGAAGCCATACAAATACATACTTTGTCATTACATATGAATCATTAACAGCATTGATTATACTTCCCCAAGAAGCTGCCGGATATTTAATACCGAGACCCAGGAAGCTAAGGGTTGCCTCTGATAGAATAACGTCACCAAGGCCCATACTTGCAAATACAATAAGCTGTGGAATTACATTAGGAACAAGATGCTTGAATATTCTTCTGTAAGTACTTATTCCTGTTGCCTCAGCGGCAACCATGAATTCCTGTTCACGAAGAGAAAGAATCTGTCCACGTACTATTCTAGCAATACCTACCCAGCCTATTACAGCCATTACGATACATAGCATGTAAATACGTGCTGCCGGCTTTGCCTGATAGTAATCCATGATAGAACCTAATATCAGATATAATGGCATTGCCGGTATACAATAAATAACATCAACAAGTCTCATCAGAAGATTGTCGACCCATTTTCCGAAGAAACCGGCTATTCCGCCGATTACGGTTCCGATCAATACCTCGATAAATATAACTACAAATCCTATAAGCAGTGAAATACGTCCGCCGTACATAAGTCTTGCAAGAAGATCCATGCCATTTGCGTCAGTTCCTACCCAGTGCTCTTTAGATGGAGCTGCATAGCTGTCAATGACTCTTGTGACCTGATTCTTCTTGATAAGATACTGTCCGTTTTTGTTTTCGATCTTATATGTTACATCTACGCCATCAGCATCTGCAAATACAAATTCTGTAGCATTTTCTGCAAAAGCCTCAAGTGCAGTAAGCTTATATTCAGGTGTAAGGTATACTCCTGAAGTAACTGCATTAAAATTCATATTTGAAAGAAGTGCATAATTTTCACCATTTAAGGTAACATTAATTGCATCTCCTTCAATAACAATGCCATAAGTTGCTCCGTCTGCTTCAAAGCTGCTCTCTCCATTAGCATAAGCCATAAGTGAATTTGTTGTAAACTCATAAGAGAGCTTTGTCTTTGAATCATAGGCTGTAAAACTAAGCATTGAAGCATTACCTATCTCTGTGCCTACAAAGAAGGTAGGATTTTTTTCAGCGCTGAAGTAGTAAGTAACTCCATCCTTTACAAAGCTTGAAGCACCATCTTCAACTGCTGACTTATATTCAGGCATCTTTATGTAAAGAGCCTTTGGTGCCTCTGAGAGAGAATATACCTTGTAGGTCTTCTCTCCTATCTCTTCAAGTGCATAATAACCGCCGTTACGGCTCTCAAATACCATCTTGCCATTAGAGGCTGCAAGCATGGTCTTTGAATAAATATCCTTAGGAAGCTCTGCCCCTTCAGCCGTATTGAACTGATACTGGTCTATCTCAGTGGCTCCAGCATAATCCTTAAGGATTTCATCAGTAGTATAGAAAACCTGACTCTGCTTATAAGGTATAACCGCTCCTCCGACAAATGAGAATAAGAACATTAAAATAATAATGACCATTCCCACAATAGCAAGCAGATTCCTGAAAAATCTCTTAGCTACCATCATTCCAGGAGAAAGCACTTTTACTCTTGCCGCATCATCTAAATGCATTTCATTCTTTTTATCTTCCATATTTTTTCTAGCACGAACGTGCATTCCTCCTTTCCTTAATTAACTCTGACTCTCGGGTCTACTACCGCATATAGGATATCTGAAATCAGATTTCCAAGGAGCGTCAGTACAGCCATAAATACCATGTAGAACATTACGAAAGGAATGTCACCCTGCACAATGCACTGATACGAGGTATAGCCTATTCCAGGTATCTGGAACAAGGTCTCTGTAATCATTGCTCCGCCAAAAAGTCCTGGAAGTGAGCCGCCAAGAAGTGTAATTATAGGAATAAGAGTATTTCTGAAGGCATGATAATTAACTACCTTACTCTCAGATAAACCCTTAGCCCTTGCCGTACGGATATAATCTGAATTAAGGACCTCGAGCATATTGGTTCTTGTATAACGCATCATTGAACCGATACTTACTACGGTGAGAGTTACAACAGGAAGTATCATATGCTTTGCGATATCGATAATTTTTCCTGTCGGTGTAAGTGATTCATGCATACGGCCAACTATACCGTAAAGATCAACCCAGCCAAGCTTAACTGAGAATATGTATTTAAGAATTGTCGCAAAGAAAAAGCTAGGAAGTGAAATACCAATAAGCGCAACTACCGTAATGGTATAGTCAGCAACAGAATACTGCTTTCTTGCAGCTAATATGCCAAGCGGAATTGCGATAATCATTTCAAGAATAAAACTTACAAGTGCAAGTGCGAAAGAATACCATATTACACTTGAAAACTTTTGAAGAACCGGCTGATTCCAGAACCATGAATCGCCAAAATCCATTTTTATGGCACGTCTAGCCCACTGAAAATAGCCCTGCAGTATGCCTACATCAAGTCCGTACTGCTCGTTCAGCTGCTTTACCCATTCCTGGTAGCTCTTTGCTCCAGGTCTTGTTGCAAGTGCCATTGCCTGCTGCTCTACATAAGAAGTAGGCATGCAGCGCATAATGCCATATATAATAAGTGATACGAAGAAAAGAAGAACTACTGAAATCAATAATCTCTTTATTATAAACTTCTTCATACTAATCAACTGCTCCTTTTAATTATCCAAAGACATTTCGCAGATATAATGCACAACTGACATTACAGCTGCGAAGTATCTTTGGCGAAATCTCCTGATTCAAAAATAAGTAATACCGCGCCTGACCTATCTCAGGCGCCGGTATACTTAATATTCCCAATTTAGAACGAATTGTAATAATCGTAATGGGATTATTTCATAGCCATCTTTTCTATTTCATTAGCATATGAATAATAGGTTGTCTGATCCTTTGCGATTGTATCAATATTGATACGCTCTGTTGAATAAATTACGCAATCCTGTCTCTGATATACAGGGATTTCAACTGCATAATCAACGATATAATCAAGACATTCCTTATAAAGAGCCTTACGAACTGCCTGGTCTGTAGTAACTCTTGCTTCTTCTACCATGCTATCAAGCTCTGGCTGGTTGATTCTGTACATATAAGCTGAACCACCATTTGAATCATATATCTGGTACATATCCGGATCGATAGTTGTCTGCCAAGCTGCGCACCAGAGTTCTGCTGTACCGCCCTCTGTTGATGACCAAAGGATTGAAGAATCTGAAAGGTCATTTATCTTAAGATCAAAGCCTATGCTTGCAAATGCCTCTGAAGCTGCTGTAAGGATACCAAATGATGGGTGATCACCTGATCCGCCGCCGCCAATGAGTATTTCATAGCTAAGCTTTGCACCAGCTGGAGCTGCTGTAACCTTGCCGTTTTCAACTGTATAGCCTGCTGCTGAAAGATATCCAAGAGCTGCATTAAGAGCTGCTGCATACTTTTCATCCTCGCTCATGCCATCTGTATAAATAGGATTTCCATCAACATCCTTTGAGAAAGCAATTGCATAATCAGGGTCTGATGCCTGTGGTGCTGCCCATGATGTATTAGAAATAGGATAATTGATAACAGAAGCTGCCTCGCCGTAGTAAGAATCAATAACAACGTCACGATATACAGCTATAACTGTAGCAATGGCCTTTCTTAAATTCTTAGATGCTTCAGAAGAAGGATCATCTCCTACCTTAACATTTTCAGAATTCATACCGATATAACCATATCCTCTTGTATCTGTAAGGATTGTAGTAAGCTTATCACCTGAAAGCTCGCCATTTGAGTTCTCGCCCTTGATCTGATCGATAGCTGACTTTGAAGCTGATGGATCTGAAATATCAAGAGTTCCCTGAACTACACCTGGCTCCTTATCTGCATTTGATGTAACCTTGAACTGGAGCTCCTTGATAAGAGGTGCGCCCTTATAATAGTTCTCGTTAGCCTTCATGTAAACAGTCTTATTCTCGTACTTATCAAATACGTAAGGACCTGCTCCAAGAGGAGATGTTGTCTTAGCACGAACTGTTGAAAGATTTCCCTTTTCAAAACCAAATGACTCATTATCATAATCATAAAGAGCTGGATCACCATAATAATGAAGCGGCTGAACCGGAATACCAAGGCTGTAAATAGCTGTAGCATCAGTTTTTGTAAGTGTAACCTTTACAGAATAATCACCGGTCTTCTGAATACCTGAAATAGACTTAACTGAATCACCTGTAGCTATTGAGTTCTTGTAAGAATCATCAAGATAGCTGAACAATGAATCTCCAGCATTCTCTGTATCTGAAAGAAGCTGGTAATCTCCGCCGTATGCTGTTACAAGCTCTGTCCAGTAGTCTGCATATGATGGAACATCTTCTCCGGTAAGTGTAAAGGTCTTTCCACTTGCTGTTGTAATTGAACCATCTTCATTTGCAGTTGCAAAGCCCCAGTTAGCCATACCATTAGCTACTTCATTCTCAAGGCTTACATATCCATTTGCTACGCAGTAATCACAGATTGACTTTGCAAAAGCCTCTCCTGCTGCTGGAAGATCTGTCTCAAAGAACTGCTTCTGCTGATCTTCTGTATAATATGTAAAATCAGTATTTTCAGCGCCCTTTTCAAGAAGAAGATTTACTAAAGTGGTTGATCCACTTCTATATTCCTCCATTCCCTTAATAGGAAGTGAGTAAAGTGACATACCACCATCATATGATGGATCTGCATAAACATACATTGAGAAAATTACATCATCAGCTGTAAGCTTCTCGCCATCTGAGAATAAAATGTCGTCGCGGAGAGTGAACTCATAATCAACCGACTTATCATCATTCTCAGTTACAGTACAGTCTGCAATACCATAATAAGTATAATCTGTACCATTATAAGACTTTGTCTCACCTTCGATACCATTGTAGATGATTTCACCTGCACGGTCATTTCCTAAAAGAGAAACCGCAGTAAAATCAGCAACGTTCTGATCTGGAACTGAAGCAGCGAAGAACTCACTGAACTTTTCACTGAAATCATCTGCTGCAATTACAAGAGGGGTGTCACTTGATGTGACAGCTGGGGTCTCAGTAGTTGCTGCTGTTGTACTTTCCTGTGAATCTCCTGAATTAGCTGTAGTTGTTGTTTCCTGAGAATCCTTCTCAGTAGCGGCTGTTGTTGCCTGAGTTGTAGTGTTCTCATTTTTAGCTTCACCACAAGCTGTAAGGCTTGCAAGCATAGATCCTGCTACAGCTACAGACAGGAAGCGCTTTGCAAATTTTTTGTTAAGTCTCATAATATTTCCTCCTCTGAAATATCTATATGTTTACCCCGTTATAGGGATTAACACCAAAGTAATAATAAATTATTTCTCAAGAACTACCTTTGAAAATTTCTTATTATAAAATAATCCAAAACCCATAGCTATTGCTATGATAACTACTCCTAGACCTAAAAAAACAAACTCCCTGCTAATACCTTCTATGTTCCTGTTCTTTACTATAAAAACAACATCACAGATAATGACTAATGCTGCCACAACTATCTGCCCTATCATTGAATGCTTCATCCTAGCAATGCTGCCATCGAACTCTGGTCTTGACATTCTAAGGCTTTTTGACTCAGAGGACATTTTGAGCAGCACATAATCAATTAAACCTAAGATAAAATACCCTGCTGTGAGAAACTGAATAAAATATGGAAGTACCACCCATACCGTCCTCGAGGACGGTGAATTAAGCATTCCCTGAAGGCATATTACTGTAATAACCGCTGCTATAAATAAAAAGCAAACTACAGCATAAAGCCCCTTTTCCTTTTTGCTACATGAAAGTGAATAGAATTCTCCATCGTAATAAAACTTATCTTTAAATTTTCCTTTTCCATCCACCTCCGGCGTATGCCTAAAATCATCTTTATACGGATTATGTATTATCATAATGCTCCAAATCATTATTATTGTCAGACTATGCTATATTACGCATTACTATAATCAGCCAGCTTTATATTAGAACATCAAACTATGCTTTTGCTTTAATATATCAGCCTATGTCTTTACACTAACATGTCCAGCTATTCTTCGTAAGTAAATGCAGCTAGTGGCATTTTCCTTATCGGCTACTTCTTGCCTAGATTTTCCATATTAAATATAAAAAAGGCGCTTTTACTTTATAAGCCTTCGCTCATAAAGATATAAAAACGCCTTTGTCCTTATACATTATGTAGCCACTTAATTACCGATCAATAAATCGCGAAGCCACCGCTCTTATGTAATTCAATTCTTATGCAATGCAATTCAATACAAACTGCACTCACCCTTCCATTATAGAATAAAATGAACAAAAGTCAAGATTAAAATTACTCAATGTCGTAAACTCCCGATAAATTTTGTTTAAAGCAAAAATAATATACTTGATTAATTTTCATTTTTTTACGGCGCAATTTTAATATTTATGATTTATTTTAACATCAAAAATTATTGTAACCATTTCATTATCCAGAAATAGTAAATTCTCGATTATTACTCTAATTCGAAGGCTCCAGTATATAGCTGATAATACTGTCCCTTCATGTTGATGAGCTCTTCATGAGAACCTCTCTCAATTATTTTTCCATGATCTAGAACTATAATGACATCAGAATTCTTTACAGTTGAAAGACGATGTGCTATTACAAATACTGTCCTTCCCTTCATAAGAGCATCCATTCCGCGTTGCACTATCTGCTCGGTACGGGTATCGATGGAAGAAGTCGCTTCATCCATTATCATAACAGGCGGATCTGAAACTGCTGCCCTTGCAATTGAAAGGAGCTGTCTTTGTCCCTGAGAAAGGTTTGCTGCATCATTATAGAGCATTGTATCATAGCCATCAGGAAGACGGGTTATAAAATCATCCGCTCCGACCAGCTTTGCTGCCTTTATGCACTCTTCATCGCTAGCGTCAAGTTTACCGTAGCGTATATTATCCATAACACTGCCCGTAAAAAGATGTGTATCCTGAAGCACAACGCCAAGAGATGTCCTGAGCGCTCCCTTCTTTATCTTATTGATATTGATTCCGTCATATCTGATTTTTCCATCAGCGATATCATAAAATCTGTTAATCAGGTTGGTAATGGTGGTCTTTCCTGCACCGGTAGCACCTACAAAGGCTACTTTCTGTCCCGGTTTTGCATTTATTGTTATGTTGTGAAGAACTATCTTATCAGGATTATACCCAAAATCCACATCATCAAGTGTCACTGCTCCTGTAAGCTTTGTGTAGGTAATGCTTCCATCTGCTGAATGAGGATGCTTCCATGCCCACATTCCGGTCTTCTCTTTTGTTTCAACAATATTACCATTTTCTTCTTTGCAGTTAACTAAAGTAACATAACCCTCATCTGCCTCCGGCACCTCATCAAGCAGCTGAAAAATTCTAGAACAGCCTGCAAGACCCATTACAACGGCATTCACCTGGTTCGATACCTGTCCGACATTACCGCAGAACTGCTTGGTCATGTTAAGGAATGGAACAATAATGCTAATTCCAAGCGGAAGAGCACTTATTGAAACATTAGGAACCTTTGCAATAAGCATAGCACTTCCTGTTATTGCTACAACAACGTAGAGAATATTACCTACATTATTGAGAATAGGTCCAAGTATATTGGCGTTCTTATTAGCATTATTAGATACTTCACATAGCTTTTCATTTATCTGATCAAAGGCTCTTTCCGCATCTTCCTCATGATTAAACACCTTTATTACCTTCTGTCCTGTCATCATCTCTTCAATGAAGGCTTCAGTTTTTGCTACCTGCTGTTGCTGCTGAATGAAAAATCTAGAAGACTTTCCACCGATTTTCTTTGTAATAAAAAGCATTATTGCAAGTCCTGTAACAACTACAATGGTAAGCCATAGACTATAATATATCATAATGCAGAAAACCGTAAAAACAACTATTCCTGCCTGTAAAAGCTGCGGAAAACTCTGAGAAATCATCTGTCTTAATGCATCAATATCATTTGTATAATAACTCATGATATCGCCATGTCCGTTGGTATCAAAGAACTTTACCGGAAGGTCCTGCATGCGCCCGAACATCTTCTTTCTCATCTTATCAAGTGTTCCCTGGGTTATTACCGCCATCAGCTGATTAAACACAATGGCTGCTATGAGCGAGAGCACGTAGAGTGCCACTAATATCATAACATATTTAAATACATCGCTCTTAATATCTTCCCAGGAGCCGTTTTCCCAGTTAGACTCGATAAGTCCGATAACATTCTGTGTAAAGACTGCCGGTATGGAAGATACGACCGCACTGAAAATAATCAAAAATATTACTAACGGCATCATCACCGGATAAAAGGATCTAACCATTTTTATTACTCTTTTGGCAGTTCCTTTCTTTATGACTCCGCCCTTTCCTCTTCCCCTAGGGCCTTTCATGGCTTCTTTTTGAACTTCATCTATATTTTTCTTATTATCTGCCATTTGTTTCCTCCTTTCAATCCTTTTCCTGCTTGTTCTGAGAAATGTAGATTTCCTTATAGATAGCATTGCTTTCAATAAGTTCATTATGCGTTCCTATGGCATTTATCCTGCCATTATCTAGAACGATTATCTTATCTGCATTTTCGATTGAAGAAGTACGCTGCGCAATTATAATCTTGGTTGTTTCAGGAAGAGATTCCTTCATTGCAGCCCTGATATAAGCATCTGTTTTTGTATCAACTGCACTTGTAGAATCATCCATTATAAGAATCTTAGGCTTTTTAAGTATTGCTCTTGCTATGCAAAGTCTCTGCTTTTGTCCGCCTGATACATTAGTACCGCCCTGCTCGATATGGGTTTCATACTTATCAGGGAACTGCTCGATAAATTCATCTGCACATGAAAGCCTGCAGGCCTCTTTTATTTCCTCAATAGAAGCCTCCTTATTTCCCCAGCGGAGATTTTCTATAATTGTTCCGCTAAAGAGAGTATTCTTTTGAAGAACTACAGAAACCGCATCACGAAGGGTCTTTATATCGTAATCCTTAACATCTCTTCCTCCTACCTTTACACAGCCCTCAGTAGCATCGTAAAGCCTTGGTATAAGCTGAATAAGTGTAGATTTAGAAGAACCTGTACCACCTATGATTCCTATTGTCTCTCCTGATTTTATATGAAGGTCTATATCACTTAAGGCATTCTTCTTAGCCTTAGCAGAATATTTAAAGGAAACTTTTTCAAAATCTATGCTTCCATTATCAACGCTCATTACCGGATTCTCTGGATTAGCAAGGGTAGGTTTTTCATCTATTACCTGCACTATTCTCTCGACAGCTTCGCGTGACATTGTAAGCATTACGAATACCATTGAAAACATCATAAGACTTGAGAGAATCATGAAGCTGTAGGTAAGAAGAGCTGAATACTGTCCTACATCAAGCTCTCTTCCATGAGTGCTCATTATGAGATATGAACCAAAAGAAATAACAAATACCATTACCGCATAAAGGCAGAACTGCATCAGAGGACCGTTCCAGGCAAGAAGTCTTTCAACGCTTGTAAAGTCATTTTTTACTTCGCCTGAGGCCTTATTGAACTTTTCCTTTTCATACTCTTCCCTGTCAAAGGACTTAACTACCCTGATAGCCTTTACATTTTCTTCTACAGAGCTGTTAAGGGCATCATATTTCTTGAATATCCTTCTGAAAATAGGCATTGCCTTAAGTGCAATACCAAAGATTCCAAATCCCAATATCGGCACCACAACTACAAAAATCCAGGCCATCTTTCCGCCAAGCTTAAAAGCCATAAAGAAAGCAAAAATGAGCATAAGAGGGCTTCTTACTGCAACTCTTATGAGCATCATGAATGCCATCTGCACATTGGTAATATCAGTTGTAAGTCTTGTTACAAGAGAAGGCGTTGAAAATTTGTCGATATTTTCAAAAGAATAGTTCTGAATTGAATAGAACATATCCTTTCTTAGATTTTTTGCAAAGCCGGTAGATGCCCTGGAACAGACTACGGCCGCAATAATTCCGAACGAAAGGGATAAAAGTGCCATCATGACAAGGATAAGACCATCCTTAAGGACAAGATTCATTCCTGCGCCGTCCTTTATATTATTAACAAGGTTTGAAATTACAAACGGAATAAGACATTCCATTATTACCTCTAACGTAACAAAAAAAGGCGATAACAGAGTATCACGTTTGTATTCACGGATGCTTTTTGCAAGCTTCTTATACATATAATGCCTCCTTAATTTTTCACTTCATTTCTCTCTTCTTTTTCTTCTTTTTCTCTTTTTTCACTTCATTTTTTTCTAATGCACCAATCTATTATTATAAGTAAGAATTCGTCTAATGTCAAATTGTTTTATAATTCGCGTATGTGTCAAGTATTACTTAATTTATCAGTTTTTCCAGCTGGAATTACACTTAAGAAAAATTTTAAATTTTAGTGCTTTAGCGTTTTAATACTTTAACGCGTTAATGTATTGACTTTTATTTTTTTTGTGCTATAATACACACATATTTAAAGAAAACGAGGAAAAATAATGGAAGAATATGCGTTTATAGGTCTTGGACTTATCGGAGGATCGATAGCTAAAGCTATCAGAAAAGTTAATCCAAGTGCCAAAATCACAATTTTTGATCATCACGCAGGTGAAATCAATATAAATAAGATCGGAATTAAAAGCGGTGCAGAGCTTGCCTTAGAAGACGGAGTTGCAAATAAAGTCACCGGAAACATAAAGGATTTATCTAGTGCCGATTACATTTTCCTTTGCGCTCCTGTAATCAAAAACATTGAGTATTTAAAGGATTTAAAGCCTATTATAAAGGAATCAGTTATAATCACTGATGTCGGAAGCGTTAAAAATGAAATAGTTACTGCTGCTGAAGAGCTAGGCCTCTCCTCTGTTTTTGTAGGAGGACACCCTATGGCAGGTTCAGAAAAGACCGGCTATGCAAATTCCTCTGACAGATTACTTGAGAATGCTTATTACATCATTACGCCTTGTCATAATGGTGAATCAATTCGCAAGGCTCAACAGCTCAAGGAATTAGTAGCTTCGATTCATGCACTTCCCGTAATTCTTGATTCTAAGTCTCATGATGGAACTGTCGCAACAATCAGCCATGTTCCTCATCTTGTAGCCTGTGCACTTGTTGAGCTCGTTAAAAAGAACGACGATCAAAACGAAACTATGCGTACCCTGGCAGCAGGCGGCTTTAAGGATATCACAAGAATTGCAAGCTCCTCTCCTGCAATGTGGCGCGATATATGCCTTTCAAATTCAGAGGCTATTTCAAATTATCTTGGAGAACTTATCAATTCACTTTCAGAAATCAAGAATGCCGTTGATGAAAAATCTCCTGAATATATCTCAGCGCTTTTCAATGATGCAGGCACCTACCGCAGCACCATTCCAAATTCGAAGGGACTTTTGAACCGCTACTACGAAATCTTTGTAGACCTTGCCGACGAGCCGGGAGCCATAGCTTCAATCGCTACTCTCCTTGCCGTAAATTCCATAAACATCAAGAACATAGGCATTGTTCATAACCGTGAATTCGAGCAGGGCGTGCTCCGTATAGAGACCTATGACGAAGAAGCTGAAAAGAAGGCCATTACAATTCTAAGCGACCATGCATATAAAATTTATCTTAGGCATTAAGAAAGTGAAACTCCGACGCATTTTACATGCACCGGAGTATTCTTTTGTTTCAATTAGCAATTATTTATCTGAACCTAGCTTAAATACCCTCTTTAGTCTCTCATCGCTCTTTAAAAGCATCTTTGCCTTTTCCCTATACTCTTCAAGGTGTAGATAGGTATATCTGAAAGGCTTGATGTTCGGAGCATAATCAACAGCGTCAATGAACTCATTCACGTCTAAGTTAAGAGTCTCTACATAGTTCCAGAAACCTGTATCGGTAAAAATAGTATCTATTCTCTTGTATCTATGATCCTGCACTAGAGCCATAAGATAAGATGCTATGCCTACCTGAATTCCATGTAGCTGCGGATGAGCTGAGTGCTGATCTAAGGCATGTGATATAAGATGCTCACTTCCGCTTGTCGGCGCACTTGAACCTGCAATTTCATTTGCTATTCCGCTCATAGCAAGCGAATCCAAGAGTTCTTTAAGGAAGCGTTCGTCATGAATATCCTTAAACGGCGTTCTTACAAAGCTATTTACTGCCTTCTTAGAAATCATGGCTGCAACGTCATTTACATGGGCCTTGTCATGATCTTCTTCAAACTGCCAGTCATAAAGCGCTGTAATCTTAGCTACCATATCTCCTATTCCGGAATAAATAAATTTTTCAGGTGCTGAGCTTATTACATCAGTATCTACAAGTATTGCGTAAGCAACTGCTGCAGGAACTGACTTTCTTCTACCATTTATAAGGAGTGATGCACTTGCGCTTGAAAATCCATCAGAAGATGAGCTTGTTGGAACACTTATAAAAGGCTTAGTTAATAAAAAGCCGCAATACTTTGCTGCATCTATTACCTTTCCGCCGCCTATTCCTACAACTGCCATTGTTTTATTTGGCATTGAGAAGGCAAGGTCTGTAATGTCTGACAGCTCTACCGTATCAAGCTCCTGATACTGAAGGACCTCTATTCCTTCCTCCTTAAGAGAATTCATTACATCGCCGCCGAACATGTCAATAAGACCGTTACCAAATAAAATAACTACCTTAGTAAGCTCGGCCTCCCTAAGTACCTGACCGATATGCTTTAAAACACCCTTTTCCACCTTTAAAATTGCCGGTATGGCTATAGAAGTTTTTCCTAACACTATTTTATCCACCTTTTTTAATTTTTTTACTATTATCAGACAATTGTACCATTTTATTACATTATTTGCAAGATAAAAAAAGCACTTTAAGTCATGGACTTAAAGTGCTTTTTTCATTTATTTATGCAGATTGTAGGTATTATAATCCGAGCATCTCAAGCTCCTGTGTTGTTGAAACAACAAGCTTTTCTGCCTTCTTGGCATTTGCTCCTACCCTGCCGCTCCAACCGGCAATGCTTTTTGTGATCTCATCAATAATTGTAGTAGGCGCAAGATTAGCTACTCCAGCCTTCGCATTCTTAGAAACCTGGAATTTATTATTATTTACATCTAATATCCAGACCTGATTTCTATCATCTATAGCTGGAAATACAATGACATTTGAAAAACCATGCTTTACTAATTCTGGCTTTCCTGCCGTAAAATTTTTGTCTTTGATGGCATCATAAAAACTTACTATATCCTCATATACATTTTTGGTCTTCACATACTTAATCTTATATCCAAGCATAGCGTACCTCCAAAATTATTACCATTTAATAAATTTATTATTGCTTTTTTAATCACCTTTTCTACTAATTGTAAAACAACAATTAAATAATAATACAAAAAGACTATTTTTTCAACACCTAATTTTGAATTTTATATCACAAAATCAGCACTTGACAAAATAAAAAATAGTGTTCTCACGCTATTTTACAGCATCAGAACACTATTTTCATTTTTCTTCACTTTTTTATTTTTGTTTAATATTACTATTTAATCGATAAATTTCTCAGGTTAGCTGTACAAAATCACCAAATCATTCACACACACCGATATCAAGTAGAACAAATTCTTTTTCCTCATCGCCCTCTTTCATCTTTATTTCTACTGTATGCTCTTTTTTTGCTACATCATTAAGTACCAGCTCCGTCGCTACATTTCCCCAGCCATCAGCGCTATAGCCTTCAAGATTACATTTATGCTTCCCGTCAATGATCACCTCTGCTGCGCCGTAATTCTCATTCTTATACTGTCTATAAGCTATAAGAAGCTTACTGAAATCACCCGTAAAAGTCATCGGTTCATTACCTGTCTTTTCATGAACATAGCCTTCTTTGTAGGTAACGCAGTCTATGTCTTTTCTTTCAAAGGAACCGTTTTCTATTTCTGCTAGCTCAATATTCTTAATACCGCTATAATAGAAGCCATACTTCCATTTTTCCGGAAGCTCTGGAATTTCTTCCTCCGGCTTTTCTCCTATTCTCTCCGCTGCTTTATCAAAATAGTATTTGATAAAATCAGCAATGAGAGCATGGCCTACATTATTAGGATGAGCTTCATCAGATGCATAATCTCCACTAAAATTCATTCTTCCGGCTTCGATTTCAGGTGTTATGGCATCCTTTACACTTATCATTCCTACATCATAATGCTCTCCTATTTCCTTCATGTGATCCTGGGCGCTGTAGCCATTCTCAAGAACTGTAAATATTAGTATTACTGCAGGATGTTTTTCTCTTGAAAGGGTCTTTCTCACGAGACTTTCATACATTACCTTGCTCTGCGGATCTGTGCCATCATTTACTGCAAATTCAATAAATACAATATCAGGCTCTAAGCTCTCACCTGACTCTGTATCCTCAAAAAGCAACTGCTTCGTGCTTCTTAAAAGCCCTAGTGTAGAAGGAGTTCCAGGAATTCCTGCATTTACATAATTTACCCCTGAGGCAGAATTATTCTTTGCAAATACTTCATCAAGCCACGCGCTTGATACGCCTGCATAGCACAGCTCGCTCTTAGTCGCATTCATTCCCTGCGTAATAGAGCCTCCAAGATAGGACACAGTAATCTTCTCTCCATTATTTATTTTATCAAAAACTCTCTGAAGTCTTGCTGTATTTCCTATTGATACAAGAGAGCGCTTTACCATCTCGCTGTCTGTAACTGAGCCATCTAGTTCTATGTCTATATTAGCTGCAGGAACTTTCAGGCTATCTTCTGCGGCTGCATTTCCTTCAGTACTAGAGTCCGCATTACCTTCTATGCTTCCTTCGGTATTACCATAAGCATCGGCTCCGGCATTTTCAGAGTTATTATCTGCTGCATTATCTTTAGCTGAATCTGTATTTTCTTCTGAATCTACACTGCTCTCTGCAGGCTCTCCTTTATTACCTGCATTACTGCAGCCTGTCTGAAATATCATCATCCCAGCCACTACACAGGCTAAAACCTTCTTCATATTACCTGATTTTCCCTTTTTCATCCTTATCTCCCTTTATTAATCTAATTCCACATTATAAATTCCAATATCTTAAAGTCTCTAACCTCGCTCCAAAATCACTGAAGCAAGGCTATGCCATAGGCCGGAAGCCTTAAAATTCCATTTTCAAGAGTGATCTCTCCGCCATCAGCAGATAGCATTCCCTTAATGGAATATGCCATTCCCGCATTATCTATCATGCTTATGTCTATTTCAGCAGCCGCTTTTCCTGAATTAATAACTATCAGGATATCATCTGCACTATCTTTTTCATCTTCCATTTTCTTATAATAGGCAATGACATTTCCATCAGTTATTTCTTCACCGGGCTTATCGGTATCGTTTGCATAAAGAGCTATAATATCTTCTTCTATGCTTATTTTACCTCTTGATAGAGCCGGAAAGGTATTTCTAAGTCTTATCGCTTCCTTTACATAGTTATATATGGAGCCTTCATCCTTTTCCTGAACTGAAAGATCCGGGTATTTTTGCTTAATATCCTCCATTCCTGAAGGACCTTTGCACATTCCCTCATCAGTTCCCCACTGCATCGGGCCTCTCTTATTTTCGTCTATGCCAGTACCCTTCATTCCAATTTCTTCACCGTAATAAACAAAGGCATTTCCTGACATTAAAAGATTAAGTCCCTGCGCAAATTTCACCTTTGGAAGGGCATCATCTCCCGGGAAATACCCTGCAGAGCGCCCCATATCATGGTTGGTATAAAAAGGCGCATCAATGGCGCTTTCAGAATAACTACGGATGCTATCTTCTAAGGTCATCTGACTTTTTACGTAATTAGAAGCCGTTTGGGTTCCCTTTGCTACAGATGCAATGATACCGTTCTTATCAGCAAAGTCAAAATCGAAAAGACTATCTATTCCGCTTCCATAATATTTAGCGTAGGTAGAAGAGCTAAGCCAGCATTCTCCTACTATATAAGCCTCAGGAGAAACGCTCTTTACATAGTCATTGAACCATTTTAAGATTTCAATATTTTTTTCGTCATTTCCTGATACATATTCCTTTACAGCATCTAGTCGAAAACCGTCAATTCCCTTATCAAGATAGAATTTCGCTATTTTTTCTATTTCGGCACGTACTGCTTCATTTTCAAGATTTAAATCCGGCATTTCAGACCAGAACGGACACTCATAATACCAATTAGTCCCGCTCAATAGAGTGCAGCCCGTACTGTTCGTCCTCTTGAAGTTGTAATAAGCCACATACGGACACTTTTCTAAATCAGGCTCTGCCTCTTTATCAAGCCCCTTTAGATAGCTCTCTGCCTCCTTGAACCATTCATGCTCAGAGGAGGTATGATTTATTACAAAATCCATTATTACCTTGATTCCGCGCTTATGAGCCTCCTCAATCAAAAGCTCAAAATCTTCCATGCTTCCATATTCAGGATCAATTTCGTAATAATCCACCACATCATACTTGTGATAGGTCTTCGAGGTATTGACAGGCATAAGCCATATTCCGGTAAAGCCTAGATCTGAATCAGTTTCAGGATTTCCGTCATTAATATAATCGAGCTTTTCACAAATGCCCTTTAAATCACCTATTCCGTCACCATCAGTGTCATAAAAGGAATAAGGAAAAATCTCATAAAAAGTCCTGTATTTATCATCAATCATCTTTAGCTCATTTGCACTATTAACTGCCTTCATTAAAAGATAACCCTTACCGGTCTCCTCTTTCTCCTTATCCCCTCCTTTACCCAAAAGAATGTCCGTAAGCTCATCGGTAGTTTTACCGTCATCCTTTGATTCATCCTTTGCGCCAGCTTCACCAGCATTTTCACCATCGTCAACTACACTAATTACCGTACTTGTAGTTGTACTCTCCTTTACCTTCTCCTGTCCGCACCCCGTAAATGCCACAGGAAGGACGCCTACGGCCAGGACAGCCGTAAGAGCCCTGTATAAGTCCTTAGATTTCATTATAAATCCCCTTCTCTACCTATTCCATTATTCAGTACTAGTACCAATAAAATCAAATATTGATGTCTGACTGGTTTTTGGAAGGTCTCCTAATATTCCTAGTGAATCGAGCACCTGAAGTGTCTTATCACCGATTTTTCCTATTCTGCCGAACTCCTCTTGCGATACATATCTTCCGGCTCTGAACGCTTTTATTATCTGCTCTGCAGCAAGTCCGCCGACACCAGCCACAGTAGAAAGCGCCGGCATTATGCTATGTTCATCCATTATCTGGAAGTTATTAGCATGTACCTTTTTTAAATCTATCTTAGCAAATTTAAAGCCTCTAGCATACATTTCCAGTACAAGATGCATGTCATCAAGCTGATTCGATTCTGCTGCCTTTAGCTTTTCACCTGCTGCCTTACGCGCATTATAATCATTGATATAGCCTAATAGATGCTCCTTGCCAAGCGCCATTTTTTCATAATCGAACTGCTTTGCTCTGATGGAAAAATACGCCGAGTAGTAAGCTAGCGGATAATAAACCTTGAAATAAGCTATTCTAAGCGCCATCATGACATACGCGCAGGCATGCGCCTTAGGGAACATATAGCCTATCTGCTTACATGACCAGATATACCAATCAGGAACGCCCTTTTCAACCATCAAAGGCTCCATCCATTCATCCTTCAGTCCTTTTCCCTTACGAACTGCTTCCATTATCTTAAAGGCCTTATCATTTTCAAGGTGATACTGCTGAATGAGACAGGTCATGATATCATCTCTTGTACAGATAGCTGTCTGAAGGGTACACTTCTTCTGAAGTATGAGTTCTTGAACGTTTCCCAGCCAAACACCGGTACCGTGAGATAGACCTGAAATTCTTATAAGGTCTGAAAAGGCCTGAGGCTTAGTATCCTTAAGCATCTGCATAACGAAGTTAGTTCCCATTTCAGGAATGCCAAGGCTTCCAAGCGGTACATCATCAATATCCTCAGAAGTAATTCCCAGAGGGGCCGGTGACTCGAAAAGCCCAAGCACCTTTTTATCATCAAATCTTATATCCTTAGCATTAACCCCTGTAATATCCTCAAGGAACCTGATCATTGTAGGATCATCGTGTCCTAGAATATCAAGCTTTAGGAGGTTGTGGTCAATACTATGGTATTCAAAATGCGTAGTTATATGAGTATCATCCTTAGGTGGATGCTGAACCGGGGTAAAGGTCTCTATTTCATAACCGATAGGCATAACTACAATTCCGCCAGGGTGCTGACCTGTAGTAGTTTTTACGCCTATAATTCCTGTAGCTAGTCTCTCTACCTCTTCTGGTCTCATGTTCGTTATTCCAAAGTCCTCATTATACTTAAGAACATAACCATAAGCTGTCTTTTCTGCTATTCCTTCTATGGTTCCCGCTCTAAAAGTCTGACCTGCACCGAAAATAACCTCGGTATAAGCATGGGCCTTTGGCTGATATTCACCTGAGAAATTAAGGTCTATATCCGGCTCCTTATCACCGTTAAAGCCAAGGAAGGTCTCGAAAGGAATATTATGTCCATCCTTTATAAGCATCTTTCCGCACTTAGGGCACACTCTATCCGGCATATCACAACCTGAGAGTGCCATATAAGGCTGAACTGCCTCAGAATCAAAATCAGCGTAATGACAGTTAGCGCAGTAATAATGCGGCGGAAGTGAATTAACCTCCGTAATACCTGACATATTAGCAACGAAGGAGGAACCTACCGAGCCTCTAGATCCAACTAAATATCCATCCTCATTGGATTTCCAAACGAGCTTTTGCGCGATAATGTACATAACCGCAAAGCCGTTAGAAATAATTGAATTCAGCTCATGCTCTAGTCTTTCAGATACCTGAGGTGGAAGATTAGGACCGTACTGCTTATGCGCAGTGTCATAACAGATTTTTCTTAAAATTTCATCAGAGTGCGGAATTACAGGTGCACACTTATCCGGATAAACCGGTGAAATCTTTTCTATCATATCTGCTATTTTATTTGTATTTGTAATAACGACCTCTTCAGCCTTCTTCTCGCCAAGATACGAAAACTCCTTGAGCATTTCCTCTGTAGTATGGAAATACAAAGGCCCCTGCTTTTCAGGCACAGGGAAAGGCTGTCCCTCCTTGCGGACAGGATGCTTTTTCTTTGAATTAAGTACTATTGAACGAAGAATTGCATCCTCTGGATTCATGAAATGAACATCACCCGTTGCTACTACTAACTTTCCTAGTTCATCGCCTAACCTGATTATTCTCTTATTTAACTCTATTAAATCCTCTGGCCCAGATTCATACTGATCCTTATCATCTATAAGATATTGATTATTTCCAAGAGGCATTATCTCAAAATAGTCATAAAAATCCGCTATTCTCTTGATTTCCTCCATTGGCATGGCTCTTTCAACCGCGTCAAAGAGTTCACCTGAAGAACACGCACTTCCAACAATAAGCCCTTCTCTGTGCGCTATGAGATTACTCTTTGGTACGAGCGGCTTCTTACGCTGTGACATATACTTAAGATTTGAATCTGAAACCAAATGATATAAATTAATTCTTCCGATTTCATTTTTAACAAGTATTGTGCAATGATGAGGTCTCATTCTCCTAAAGGTCGCTTCCTTTAGCTTTAGGTTATTTACGTCCTTTAGATACTTGATGCCCTGATCCTTGAATTTTTTAAGGCACTCAACATAGATGTCAGCAGTACAGCCAGCATCATCAACAGCGCGGTGATGGCTCTCAAGAACGCAGTTAAGTGCTTCAGCAACAGTATCAAGCTTGTAATTACTAAGCTCTGGAAGAAGAATTCTTGCCATTTCCATGGTATCACCATAGGTTTCAGACACCCTGTCAAGCATGCCTAAATCATTTGCATTTTTTCTTATAAAGCCCACGTCGAAGTTTGCATTGTGTCCTACAAGGATGCAGCCCTCACAAAAGTCAAGGAACTGAGGTATTACAGTAGTTATATCAGGTGCATCTGCTACCATTGCATCTGAAATATGGGTGAGCTCCTGTATCCTAAAAGGAATCGGCTCGCCCGGGTTAATAAAGGTAGAATATTTATCCGTAATCTTACCATCTATTACCTTAACGGCACCAATTTCAATTATCTTATTCTTCTCATTTGAAAAACCGGTAGTTTCTATATCAAATACTACCGCAGGACAGTCTATTTCCTGCTCCTTAGCCGCTTTATAGGATACAACAAGGTCATCTACAAGGTATGCCTCCATACCATAAATTACCTTGAATTTCTTTAATCTCTCGGTTTCTTCTTCATTCAATCCCTTTTTCATATCTCCAAGAGTCCTGTTTGCAACAGGAAAGGCTTGAACATCACCGTGATCTGTAATTGCTACAGCAGGCATTCCCCAATTAAAGGCCGTCTTAACAATATCCTTCGGGTTAGGGAGCGCATCAAATTCAGAATAGCTAGTATGAAGATGAAGCTCAACTCTCTTCTTTGGATAGGTATCCTTTCTCTTAACTTCAAAGGAAGGAATTTTCTTAATTCCTTCAACCGATAAAATTCCAAGTTCCTTTGAATAGTCATCATATTTTGCCAGTCCCTTTAATAAAAGGTACTTTCCTACATCTATCTCCTTTTTTACTTCGCCTAGATCCTCAGGGCTTACAAATATCTTAACCGAAATAGAATCCGTATAGTCAGTTATGGCAAAAGTAAGCATGCTCTTTCCAGAACGCAGAAGCTTTTCCTCTACTTTAAGGACCTTTCCTCTTACTATAACTTTACCAATATCTCCTACTATATCATGAATCGGCGTAGTTTCACCTTCAAAAATGCGTCCGTAAATATAATCCGGATCTACATCCTTGCCCCTTTGGCCTCCATATTCTTTCCTTTCACTAAAACCTTTTCTTCCACCTGTATAATTTCCAGTATTTTTTCCCGCCCCTATCTTATAAGGTGCTTTTACCTCTGGCTTAGCCTCTTTCTTTGGCTTTGTCTCTGCCATTGAAACGCCGGCTGGCTCTCCCTCCTCCTTTACCACGAAGTCTTCTTCCTTTTCCTCTGCACTCTCTTTTGCTCTATTACCTGCCTTCTTAGCATTAGTTAAAATCTCTGCTTTCCTTCTTTCAGCAAGGATTTCCTCTTCATTATACTCTTCTATGTCTCTATGCTCTACTTTAACATACTCTGGAATGATTTCAACTCCCGTCATTCCACAATTTTCATAAAATTTCTTAAAGTAATTGCAGAAATCATTTGAAAAAGCCCTATAAAGCTTACTGTCCTCTATTTTAATAAAAACGATTCTTTTTTCCTCATCAAATTCAAATTCAGAGTGCTGAAATAAAGCCAGAAAGCTTCTATCCTTCTCATTGAATTCATCCTGGATATATTCACTTGCATTCTTATATACAGTTCCTAGATTGTAAACATCAGAAAGAGAATATGAAATATCTAATATTGTCTCTTCACTAAGCTTATAAGAACAGTTTTTAGTAAGGAGCTTTTGCATTTCAAGCTTAGACCTATATTCTATAAAATGCGGACTTTTAAGCTTTAGATGCAGTTCCTTCGACTTGGTATAATGCTCTATACCTATAATCTCTATGTCGGCAAAGGTATTTTTTAACTTTTCACTAGGCTTTATATAACCAAAGGCTTCAAAAAACAGCATTTTTTCTCTCCATTATGAAAACAAGGTGACCTATATAAAAAAACAATATAGATCACCACATTGATTACAATATCAGCGGTTACTTAATATATTAGCAAAATCGTTATAGAAAAGGAATACCATAAGTACCATAAGGAGCAGGAAGAATACTCCATCTACCATCTCTTCCTTTTCCCTATCAAATGGCTTCCTTCTTATGGCTTCTATTATGAGGAACAAAAATCTTCCACCATCAAGTGCTGGAATAGGCAATAAATTCATTACACCTAAATTTGCTGACAAAAGCACAGTCCACTGCAAGAGGTTTAAAATAACTGTCTCAATGCCATATTTTGAACTCTCATCTACTACATTACTGATTTCACTTACTATTCTAACAGGTCCACCAACGGCATCCCTGGTCACTTTTCCCTTAACTATCTGTACAAGACCCTTAAGAGTTGAAGATATCCAGTACTTAACTTCATAAGCACTATTAGGGATTATATTTGCGGCAGTTGCCTTTGTATATTCATATAAATTATAATCAAAACCAACGGTCCATGAGGTTGAAGGCTCTGGAACAGCTGTCACCTCATAATCAAGACTATTGTGAGTATACTTAATTTTAACAGCCTCGCCTGAAAGAGGATTCTGAATAAGATAATTCTGAAGTGCCTCACCTGTAGAAACTGCAGTTCCATTTATCTCTGTAATTACATCTCCTGCTACGATTCCGGCTTTCGCTAAAGGATAATTCTCTGATACCTGTGAAATTATGCATGCCTGAGCATCTGCGCTATAAGTAAAGCCGAGAAGATATCTTGTATTTTCTACTGGTACAATGGTAGTAGAAAACTTCTGTCCTTCTCTCTTATAAACAACTTCAATAGGCTTATTGCTTGTAATCTCATCATAAGTAAAATATACAAGAAGATCTTTACCGAAATGGATCTTCTGTCCATCAAACTTTACAATTTCATCTCCTGGCATAAGACCTGCAGCAGCCGCCGGGCCATTTTCACTTACCTCGGTAACTGTAGGCTTAGCATAGCCGCCCATGATTATCATGACTATAGCTAAAAGAAAAGCTAAAATGAAATTAAAAAACGGACCAGCTAGTACGACCAACATTCTCTGCCATACCTTTTTATTAGTAAAAGCCTTTGGATCGTCAGATTTCTCGATTTCGCCCTTCATTGCACAAGATCCGCCAAGTGGTAAAAGCTTTACAGAAAACCTTGTCTTAAAAGCCTTAAAGCTAAATAATCTAGGTCCCATTCCAAGACTGAATTCAAGAACCTCTATTCCGTTTAATCTGGCAACGATAAAGTGACCGAATTCATGAAAAATGACCACAAAACTGAACATCAAAAAAGCTATTAAGATATTACCTATATTCATCTAAATTTCTCCTTACATATTCCCTTGCTTCTTTTTCTGCATTTAAAACAGCCTCAAGAGTAAGTTTTTCTGATGAAACGCTCTTATCATGATTTTCCATGGCTTTTTCAATCAGCTCAGTAATTGCAGTAAATCTAATTTTGCCATCTAAAAATGCAGCAACAGCCTCTTCATTGGCTGCGTTCATTACTGTAGGCATTACACCGCGCTGATTAAATGCACTTATTGCAAGAGGGATTCCTCTAAAATTTTCAAAATCAGGCTTATAAAAATGAAGTGAGGTTATATCTGTAAGAGAAAGTCTCTTAGAAGCAAAAGGTACTCTTTCTGGATATACAAGGGCATATTGAATGGCAATTCTCATATCAGGTGCCCCAAGCTGAGCGATTACTGCCCCATCCACGAACTCAACCGCTGAATGGATTATGCTCTCAGGATGGACTACAACCTCTATCTTATCCGGAGTCACTCCGAACAAGTGACATGCCTCAATGACCTCTAGTCCCTTATTCACCATTGTAGATGAATCTACAGTGATTTTTCTTCCCATTTTCCAGTTAGGATTAACAAGCGCCTGCTCTGGCTTGATATTCTTTAGCTCCTCTTTTGTCATTCCGCGGAAAGGACCGCCAGATGCCGTAAGAAGGATCTTATTTATTGAATCATGGACTTTCTTAGAATATGCACTTTCTTTAAGCTCATTACATTTATCTGTTTTGATATAGCCCTCATCCAGACTTCTTGCACTATCACCATCGCCATAGCCAAAGACAGTCTGAAGTGACTGAAATATTGCAGAATGCTCTGAATCTACCGGAAGCATCTTAACGCCATATTCTCTTACCATAGGCATTATAATATCTCCAGCGGCTACAAGAGTCTCCTTATTAGCAAAAGCAATGTCCTTATGTTTCTTTATTGCTTCTATGACAGGCTTAATTCCTATCATTCCTACTACACTGCTTAAAACAATATCTGCCTCATCCAGCACTGCTGCTGCAATTATTCCATCCATTCCCGCAAGAACTTCTGTCTTTCTTACCTTCTCATCAGCGCTTTCTGAAACCATCTTCCTAAGCTCATTTGCACTTTCTTCATCATACATTGCTGCAAGCCTAGGATTAAATTCCTTTATTATTTCGTATGTCTTTTGAACACTAGTACTTGCTGTAATACTGCACACACCAAGTCTATCTCTATGGCTTCTTATTACATCAAGTGCCTGAGTTCCAATGGAGCCAGTAGCCCCAAGAATAGAAACATTCTTCATACTATATCCTCAAACTACAATTTTAGCTGCACCAAGCGAACAAGCACTCACTACATCTTTTACAAAAATTTACTTTCCATGTAAAAACTCACATTAAGTTCACCCAGAGAGCAATACTTTACTTCTGTAAAAGCATAGCCAGGTAATACACCACCGGTGCCGTGAAAATAACACTATCAAATCTATCCATTACGCCGCCATGACCCGGGAATAATCTTCCATAGTCTTTAATGCCATAATTTCTTTTAATCGCTGAAGCTGTCCAGTCACCTATCTGACTTATAAGTGAAGAAGCTGCTCCAATTATCGCACAAGCGACAGCTGGATTAGCAAGTGCTCCCATATATGACTTAGCAAGTACGCCTCCAAAAAGAGCGCCAAGAAGTCCCGAAGTAACAATTCCTCCGAAGAAGCCCTCTACTGACTTTTTAGGTGAAAGCTTAGGAATAAGCTTATGCTTTCCAAAAAGTCTGCCTACAACATAGGCACCAGTATCTGATCCCCATGAACCTATAAAGATCATAATTATTGTAGCACTGCCGCCAGTGAGCTGGGTAATTCTATAAACATATGAAAGCATTACTCCAACATAGAAAAAGCCAAAGAACGCCATTGTAATCTGAACTGAATCATATTTAGGGAAGGTCATGACATAAATGATCATGAGTACAATAAAGAAGCCTGCATATAATTCAGGAGCATACTCAAGCTTTTCAAAATAAGCCAGAAAATTATAAATAATTATAGCGATATAAGCTGCGATTCCAGGAGTTCTGCACTGAATTCCCCTATCGCCCTCTTCATACTTTTTAAGCATCTTTCCGGATGATTCCTTTTCTCCTCCAATAGCTCTAAAAAGCTCCATCATTCCTATGATGGAAATGATGAGAAAAGCCGCAAAAAGGACCGGACCGCCAAAATATATAAGTAATGCAAGAACTACAACCATGACAATTCCGCTTATTAGTCTTGTCTTAAACATAATAACCTCCAACGTGTATAGATTTTTATACACTATTTCTTCTTACATTATTTATTGTCCGTCTTAATACCGCCAAAGCGTCTATCTCTAGCAGCAAAATAAGCAAGTGCCTTATCAAGCTCGGCCTCATTGAAATCAGGCCAAAGCACATCAGTAACATAAATCTCAGAATAAGCAAGCTGCCACATCATATAATTTGAGATCCTGAATTCACCGCTTGTTCTTATTAAAAGATCTGGATCTGGAATATCCTTTGTATCAAGATATGCCGCAAAATCCTTTTCCTCAAAGGCGTCAATATCTATTTTTCCGTCTTTATAATCATGAGCTGCCTTCCTGGCTGCGCGCAGAATGTCATCTCTACCGCCGTAGTTAAGTGCAACTGTAAAATTAAGACCAGTATTATTCTTTGATGCCTCTTCAAGCTCTTTTATCTGGTTCTGAATATCCTCGTCAAGTCTGCTTCTTTCACCGATTACACGGATACGCATATTATTTTTGGTACTCTTTTTAATGCAGTCTTTAAGATATTCCCTAAGAAGATTCATTATAGTTTTTACTTCACTATCCGGTCTCTTCCAGTTCTCAGTTGAAAAAGCATATACTGTAAGATACTTTACTCCTTTATTAAAGGCAAGCTCGCAGATATTCTCAACAATTTTACTTCCAGCAGCATGTCCGGCAGTACGCGGCAAAAAACGCTTCTTTGCCCATCTGCCATTTCCATCCATTATTATTGCTACATGCAAAGGCACATTCTTTACTTCAGCCATTTTATCATCCTTTTCTAATTAGATCTATAATTTCAATATCAGCTGGGGTAAGTCTGAAATTAGTAACCTTCTCAGTTCCATCCTGAGCGGTATATTTTAACTCAAGAACGTCACCCTCCTTCATCTGCATTCCGATATCCTTAAGAAATGCAATTACCTTTGGATGATCTTCCTTGAACTTACCTGCCTTACCTGCAAATTTCATTAAATCCATTGGATTCATATTTTTTTCCTCCTTATTTTTCACACATTCCCATATTATTATTTAAAACGCCACACCATGACATTATAACTCAAAGCACGCAAAAAAACAACCATAAAAAACAAGTCTTGACATTATAAAGGCTTGTGAGATAAAATTATTCCCGAACGCTTAACTATTTCAAATAACTACAAGAAGGAATAAATGAAATGAACAAGCTAGCAACAAAAATATTAACCATTCTGACCATACTCATCATTATGGTCCTTATCATAACAGCTCTTATTTTCGGAAAAACCAACAGGCCTGGCGGTGCCCATGATATAAAGCATATCGATAAAGCAACCATTTCTATAAACGGCCTATCTAGAGATGTCACTCTCCCCTTCAAAATAAAAAACCAGGACAGTGGGACCAAAATATCTGTAAGTTTTCTTGTCATGCCAGAGGACGACAATGTTTTATGCGTAAAGAGTAATTACGCACCATTTGACGTATCCATAGAGAATAACGTCTTAGTTAGCTATTCAGAAAACAATTGTCCGTTTTATATGATAGATCCTCCTACCTCGTTATTTAATGTGGTCATTCCAGAATCAGAAGAGCCTTTAAAGGTCACTATCAATTATAGCTTTCCCAAGACTCGCAGCACTCTTACAATAAATGCTCCAATGCTCAGCAACTCAGCTGGAATATTGACCTATCATACAAAAAAATATGCAGGAACCATCATTTTTGCTATAATACTCATGAGTATTGCCTTCTTTATGATTGTAATCTATTTTTCATTAAGGAAGGTATCCGAAGAGACAAAAATTATTTTATGGCTCGGACTTTTCAATCTATCTGTAGGTTTATGGCTTGTGGGAGAAAACGACTTTTCTCTCTTTCTTGTCCATAATCCTGTAATTATCTATTTATTTACCTTTACCGGGCTGTTTACAATGATCATATTCCTGACTCTATTCGTAAGAAGGCTCGTAAGGTTCAAGAATCCAAAAATATGCACGTTCATTGTAACCATCATGTTGATTGCAGATTTTTTAGCACTTGCACTTCAGCTCACAGGCATTTTTATGCTATCTAGTGCTGCACGCATAATTGATATACTGACAATACTATCATTATCCTTTCTTACCGGTCAGATTTTTTACGAAGGCTTCTTTGATGGCAATAAAAATGCAGCGAAGCTTTTCCCTCCTATAGCTGTACTTTTCACCGCTTCAGTGGCCGAAGTCATCAACTATGTATTTAGCCTTACCATCAAAAATACCATTTTATTCCAGATAGGAATATTTATTTTTATGGTATTCATCACTATAACAGGTATCCAGTTCATAAGTGAGATTTTCAGTTTAAAACAGAACGAAAAAGAATTAGAATTTGAAGTTAAGCTTATGAAAATGCAGATTTCCCAGCGTGAAAAGGAACAGTTAAAACAATTAAAGATGCAGGAGCACTTTAGTAACGAGCGCCATGATTTAAGGCACAAGCTCGAGATATTAAAAAATTACGGCGAAAAGCAGGATTTTGAAAAGCTCTGCGAATATATAGATTCAATGACCGAAAATCTCAATGATTGCTTTGATACGCGCTACTGTTCAAACGATGCAGTAAATGCTGTAGTATGCCAATACGCCTCAATTGCCGAAAAAAATGGAATCAAGCTTACCATCAGTCTTGATGTTCCGACTCATTCAGAAAAGATATCCGATATAGACCTTTGTGTCATCTTCGGTAATCTCTTAGAAAATGCTATAGAGGCCTGTAATGCTATGGAAAAGGGTGAAAAGTTCATCAAACTCATAAGCAATCACCACCTAAGTAAGCTCATCATAACCATGGATAATTCCTTTAACGGCGTATTTATAAAAAAGAACGGCGTAATTATATCCAGTAAGGATGATAGCGTAGGACTTGGGGTCAGCTCAGTTGAAACACTTGCAAAAGGACATGGCGGAAGCTCGCATTTTGAGCCAGATAAACATTCTGACATTTTCCATTCTTCAGTTTATTTTGAAATATAAAAGAAAAGCTGTTACTTTAGGATACATTCATATCACTAAAGCAACAGCCTTTTTGAGCAGCAATTTTTTTACATTTTCTCTATCTTTTTGAGCAACTTCTTATATAGTTTCATAACCATTTCATGATTATCCCTAATAAAGGCAATGTCATTATCCCTTGCTGCAAATTCAAGTTCCTTACACTTTTTAGAAAAATTCTCTGCACCTATTGTAAGTGAAGTTCCTTTAAGTGCATGGATCTGTACCCTATAATCCTGCCAGTCTTCCTTTTCAAAGCTAGCTTCAAGCTCTTTTTGCTTATCTTCAGAAACGTACATTTCGCACACTTCCTTGTAAAATTCCTCATCCTCAGCGCAGTAGCTAAGACCAAGCTTTATATTTACTTCAAGCAGCTCTTCTTCTAGATCATCAGCTCCGCTATCACTGGCATCTGCGCTATCACTGTCAGTTCCGCCTTCACCGCCTCTATCCTTTGCAGTATCTTCTTTAGATTTATCTGCTGCTTTTTCATTTTTGCTCTCTAAACTCTTTTGGCTATCTTTCTTTTCAACTTCTAAAGCTTTAAGGCTACCTTCTACAATGTCCTGCTCTTTTTCGGTATTCTTTTGCGCCTCCGTTTGCGCTCCTTCTAAAACACTCTTTGCATCCTTATACGCCTGCGCTTGCGCCCCTTCTAAAGCACTCTTTGCATCCTTAGGAGCCTTTGCTGCAGTTTCCCCTGCATCCTCTGTTGGTTTCTCCTTAGCTACTATGGTTACCTTTTGCGCCGGAAGATACTCTCTCACCATATTTTCAAGCTCTACACCATTTATAGGCTTTGAAAGATATGAAGCAAAACCCTTTTTCTTATATTCTTCTCTAACGCCCTCTATGGCATTGGCTGTGAGCGCAATAACAGGAGTTTCCGAATTGATTCCGCCGCCACTTCTTATCTTCTCGAAGGTCTCGATACCATCCATCTGCGGCATCATATGATCCATAAATATTATGTCATACTTTGTATTTATGCATTTTTCAATGGCCTCATTTCCGCTTAGCGCAGTATCGATCTGTACCTTTGTATTCTTAAGAAGACCTTTAAATACAATATGGTTCATTGAAAGGTCATCTACTGAAAGAATTCTAGCTTCTGGCGCCGTAAACTTAACGTGATATTCCTTCTTTTCTTCTCTGTTCATAAAACGAACGTAGAAGTTTCCGATTTCTTCATTTTCTATGGTTCTCTGCGGCAAATATACCCTAAATACAGAGCCTTTTCCATATTCGCTATCTACCTCTATTTTACCTCCAAGCATTTCGACAAACTGCTTAGTTATGGCAAGTCCAAGACCTGTACCTTCAACATTTCTGTTGGTATCAAGATCTACTCTCTGGAAGGTTTCAAAAAGCTTCCCAAGGTCCTCTTCTTTTATTCCGATTCCAGTATCAATTACCTCAAAGCAAAGTGCTTTCATTCCGCTATTATAAATAGCATCCACTTCCTTTGTCTGCTCTGAATCGATATTTGAAATCCAGGCCTTCTTTTGCTCATTTACCTTTGTCATATCAGCTCCGGCATATTTCTTTTCAGATACCACAAGCTTTATAAGACCCTTATTTGTATATTTAACTGCATTATTAAGAAGATTTATCAGAATCTGACGTAGCTTTGCTGAATCGCCCCTATAATAAACCGGAAGAGAACTATCTACATCCACCAGGAAAGAAATATTTTTCTTTTCAGCTCTGATTACTATCATGTTACATACATCACTTAATACCTTGCCAAGATTATACTTAGAATTATCTATTTCCATTCTTCCTGCTTCGATCTTGGAAATATCAAGGATTCCATTTACAAGCGCAAGAAGAGTTTCACTTGCAGTTTCAATATTAACGGCATAATGCTTTATGTCCTCTTCTGTCGCCTCCCTGAGTATCATTTCATTCATACCCATAATCGCATTTATAGGCGTTCTTATTTCATGCGACATATTAGCAAGGAAATCACTCTTCGCTTTATTGGCCTGATCTGCAATCTCCTTGTCAGCTCTTAGCTCATCACTCTCCTTTATTCTCTCTTCTACCGCGAGAACATAGAAGGCTCCAATACCAAAGAGGATTATGAGAAGACCAAATACCCATACAACTAACGTTACAATCTGTGTAACTCCGCCTGAAACAGCTTTTTCCGGAACATAGCCTATCATCTGAAGATCTAATTCACTTATTTCAGCCTTAACAAGATATGCGTTTAGCTTCCCGCTTCTAGCAGCTGCCACAGTATCAAGATTTAGTTTTTTATCAACCTCCTCCATCGTACTTAGACCTTCAGCCGAGCTTATCTTATCAGTTATTTCCTCTGAATCACTGATGAAATTGGTAATTCTATTTCCATCCCAGTCTAAAAGACATATCTGCCCCTCACCGTCAAAAAGAGAAGCTGAAAAAAGCTCATCTATTCTATCCATGGCGTATAGCTTACAAAGAACATATTTTACGTTGCTGTTATTATATACTGGAACGGCAAACAAAATGCCCCTCCCTTTTTTATAAGCAACAGCATTTTTGCCTCTAAACGCCTTAGAAATAGCATTAAAATCTGACATTTTAACGGTTCCACCGAACTTGGCCGTACCGTCAAGCTCTACTAAAGACATACTCACGCCATTATCAATTTCATTGATAATCTCAACAGCATTTTCTCCAAGCTCAATATTCTTTGATATTGTCTTTGTTAAAAGCTCAAGCATTTCAAATTCTTTAGCAAATCTTTCCTGTTCTAGCTCTGTAACAGTTCTTACCTGCTCGGTCACCTGATCTGTCATGTAATTATACAGAAGGCTCCTCATTTTCGCAAACATGGTTACACCTACCGTCGCCAATATCACCACGAATACACTCAGTTCAAGTATAAGTCTGCCATTTCTGGTCTTAAAATATTTAATCGTTCGTTTACTCATTCTAATTCAATAACCCCGTCTACAAGCCATCCAAAGTTTTCTAGCAGTTCTTCATCACTTATCATTTCGCCTTCATCACATTTAAGATTTCCGGCATTGTCGTATATAACCCCTGAAAAAACATCACCGCCATTAATAATCATTGCCATTGCTGCATTTAGCTTTTCTTTGTCTTCTTTGGTTATTTCACCTGAAATCACGTTAAAGCCAACTGCACCATCATCAATACCTATCCATTTATTTTTCTCATTATTCGCCCTTCCCTGTTTGAATTCTGAGAGTATTTTATAATATACCTTGTCCCAGTTGCATACCACTATACCAAAGCATTTTTCCCCTGCTTCTTCTGCCGTAATGTTGTAGCCTATTGAGGCAATCCCATTTTCATCTGCTGCCCTTACAACATTTGCGGTATTTTGATGATATGTAACTATATCTACACCTTCAGCTATAAGCTTATTGGTATTCTCTCTTTCTTTTTCTTCATCATCCCAGCTGTTTGTCCACGTCACATACACATTAGCCTCTGGATTAACGCTTTTAAGACCTAAAGTAAAGGCACTTATTCCTCTATTTACTTCATTATTTGACATTGCGGCTACATAGCCTATTTTATTAGTCTTAGTTTTTAAGCCTGCTGCAACACCGGCTAAGTATCTAGCCTGATAAAGCCTTGCAAAATAAGAAGTAAGGTTTTTAGCATGGAACTCTGAAGAATTCTGGTAAAAGACAATATCCGGATAGTCAGATACCTTATCCTTCATTTCTTCTGTGTAGTAGTAACTAGTAAATATTATCACAGAAGCACCTGCCTTTACAAGCTCTTTAACAGCTTTTTCACACTCTCCAGTATTTTCCGGTACATTTTCTTTAACTAAAAGCTTTAATCCGAGCTCTTCACAGGCCTTTTGACAGCCTGCATAGTGTTTTCCGTTCCAGCCGTTCTCATCCTTGCTGCCCGTCAATATTATGCCTACCGTTGATTTCTGCGTTTTAGGCGAACCATAAAAAATTATCAGAAGTACAATAGCTACTGTTATAAGTATAAAAGTAGACAATAAAATAGTACCTTTTTTATTCATCTATTTGTACTCCTTCCACAAACCAGTTAAAATCATTAAGCATAGCCTCATCCGTCATGCTCTCCCCCTCAGATACTCTTAAATTTCCCTCATTATCGTATATAGGACCGTAAAACACATCAAATTCGCCGTTTTCAAGCTTATTTTTAGCTACGACCACCTTTTCAGATATACCTTTTTTTACATTCGAAGTAAACTTTGAAATCCTGACTATATCGCTCTCTATGCCGTCCCAATAGTGCTTTCCCTGGAACTTCCCCTGAAGACACCTTTTAATATGCTCCTTATAAAAGGCTTCCCAGTTCCATACAGCAGCAGTGAGATAGGTATTTGTATAGGTATCAGAATTATCATAATCATAGCCTATTGACCAGATGCCCTTTTCTTCCGCAATATCCATAGTTGCAAGCGAATCTGAATGTACTGTAAGCACATCTATAGCAGGATGCTTTTCCAAAAGCTTGTTTGTGGCATCACTAGTTATATCATAGTCGATCCATGTGCCGCTCCAGCAAACATGTACAACAGCCTCTGGATTCACCTCTCTTACACCAAGTGTAAAGGCATTTATTCCTCTATTTACTTCCGGAATGTCAAACGCCGCTATATATCCTATTTCGCCGGACTCACTCTGAAGCCCTGCAACAATACCTGTTAAATATCTGACCTGGTACATTCTTCCAAAATAAGTAGCTAAATTCTTGCTCTCCTTAACTCCTGATGCATGAAAGAAGTAAACATCAGGATACTTTTCAGCAACCTCAAGCTCATACTGCCCATAATCATAAGAATTGCATATTATTATTTCACAGCCCTCTTTAATAAGCTCCTCCATAATCTTTACACATTCTTCATTTTTAGGCACTTCTTCTGCATAAATAACCTCGAGATTAAGTTCCTCCTCACAGTTCTTTATGCCCTCATAATGAGATTGTCCCCAGGTACCATCATCCTTTACACTATTCATTATAAGACCTACCTTGGTCTTTTTCTTAGTTATGTTAGTATTCTTAGAATTAGTCCTGATAAGCAGAATTCCGATAATTATTAAGGAAAAAATAACCCCTGCAACTAAAACAATTTTTTTCATCAAAAACCTCTTCTTTTTAACGCCCAATAACAGTTAAGACGCAACTGTCCTAACTGTTATTTAGCATTATTATTAAAAACTATTCCTCACAATTACTTATTTACTGAGCAATGGCCTCAGTATCTGCCTCATTACCATAAATATCTACAAGTGTACCCCATACAATGACATCTCCTGCTTCAAGCTCGCAGTAGTCAAGTACAAGATCCTCCATACTTGTAACTACTATCTCTTCGCCCATTTCAACCTCTTCAATGTAATTTCCATCCTCATCAAAAAAGCTAAAGAGTGCTGTAATTCTATCCCCTTTCTTGAATTCATGCCAACCCTTTTCAGCTGTACCATTCACATCATCTGTCTGAGTGCGGTAACCTACTATATGAGTCTTAGCTGCCCCTGCCTCTGTATCTGCATCTGAACCATCATATTTTATAGGATCCCAGACAACTTTGATGTCGATTAATTTATCATCATTAAGAAGTGCTGGTACGATACCTGAGTAGAAGAGCTGACTATTTTCCTCATCATCATAAACAGGCTCAGCATAATATGCAACCGGCTGATCATTTAAACATAGCCAGTTATAATCATATTCAACAACGATATTATCATCATCAGTTAAATCAAAGGCATCATCGTAACCTAAGTATACATATCCATCCTCAAAGGCCTGTAATACATTAATATAAAAGTCTAAGGCTGTATCTGCCTGCTCATCTGTAAGAACGAGCTCAAAACCATTATCTGTTTCTGTAAGAGGCAGATCAATTGTAGAACCATCTTCTGCAAGAGTATTAGCTGCTGCTGAATCAAGATATTCAAAATCTTCTACTTCATCCGCAACATACCAATCTTCTTCAGTTACATCTTCTGCCACCTCTTCGCTAGGAGCTACAAATGATCTAGAACCACTCCTGCTTGTCGACTTTCCCTTTACAGAAAGGAAATAATCATAAAAATCAAGCGGTGCAGTATAATCAAGTTTCTTAAGCATCTTATTCATGGCTGAATAATTTGTATTTGCGGTATCCGGGAAATAAACCGCAATACCATTTGAACCAGAAAGATTTGTCTTGCTATAAAGAACAGCTTCCTTTGCTGCAGCAAGAAGCTCATCCTTATTTGAAAAATCCGTCTTACTGATTACATCGATAAGATCGACCTGATCATAGCTGTTCTCACCGTATTCTCTCGCACTAGATCTAGCCTTTGAAATCTTGGAATAATTTTTATTATCACTCTTAATAGAATTCTTAGCTGCACTAAAGAAATCTGACATATTCTCATAGATTGCTGAAACCTTGCTAAGATCCATAAGAGATAAGGTAAAACCATCCTCTGCATATCCATCAAAAACATAGAGAGAATCAGCATAATCATCAATAATAAGCTTTCCAAGCTCTACTGAAGAGATACCCGGATTTGCTGCCAGTTTTGATACAAAGTTAGTATAGTACCAGCCATTACCCGGTTCTGTTTCCTCTGATGCAAGAAGGTAATCTGCATAAGAAGATAGCATATATGCATTTTCAATGGTTGCCATCAGGCAGGCATCAAAGCCTACAATATCAAAATGAATTCCTGTAGAAGCAAGAACACTTGAAATTCCTAAAAGGCTCATTGATCCATTTGATGCGTAATTATCATCACTTCCATAGCCGTAAAGAGTTCCGCCGCCATGATCCCAGAAATCAATAATATATCTATCTGCTGGATAACTGCTCTTAGCCCAGTTTATGAAATCTAAAAGTGTATTAGGATCTGTCATGCAGGCATTTTTCAAAGAATCCACCTGGGTAAAGCCGTTCTTATCCATTACGTAACGTCCAAGCTTATCAGAACTGATGCCCTCCATGCTCCAGCTAGTTGAGCCGCCTGTTTCAATAACTATAGTAAGATTACCGCTGCTTAAATCTGCACCATACATTTCTTCAAGATCGCTAGAACCAAGGCCATAATCACTCTCAAGATTTGAGCCTATCATATAGACCATCATAAGAACGCTCTGTGCATCTGAGTAATTTCCTGAATTACCAGAATTTCCTGTGTTTGAAGTATTGTCAGTTGATGAATTATCATTTGATGGCTTATCATTTGAAGCCACAGCAGCGCCATTATTTCCGCCGTTATTATCATCTGGATCATCATCGTCATAATCGTCATCAGACCACTCATCACTTGACCACTCGCTCTCGCTGTCATCCTCACTGTCACCCTCGTCCCAATCCCAGTCCCACCAGGAACGATCAGAGTCACCAGCATTCTCAGACGCTGTCTGAGTACCCTCTTTGTCATCGCCCGAAATCATAATTCCAATAAAACCTACAATAAGAACTACAACAAATATGATAGCGATTACTTTAATTGCCTTTTTCATTTTAAATGTGCCTTCCTTTAACCTGATATTATTTATGGCTCAAAAGCTTTCGGCCTATATCATTTTATTATTTTCCGGTTTTTGTATAAACAAGAACACAGAGCATTTAGATAAGACCGCGGGTAGTATTATATAAATACTGTTCAAAGGCCTCACGTGCTTCTAAAAGCATTCCCCTCTTAATGTAAACGTTATCACCACTTTCAAGTACAAACATTTTAAGCTCGGTATCTACAGAACGAACAAAAGCAAGATTTACAAGAAAGCTCTTATGGCATCTTAGGAAATTCTGTTCCTTGAACTGCACCTCAATATCATTAAGCTTTGCAGTAACACTTATCATCTCTCCATTAGAAAGATTGATCTTGACCATATGGCCTTCCTGCTCAAGGAAGCGTATCTTCTCAAAAGGTATTGAAATCTGCTCTCCCTTTACCTTTATCTCAAAATGTGGAGCATTCGCCTTCTTAAGTCTTGCAAAAGAAAGAATTTCCGCAACTGCCTCAGACTTAACCGGCTTTTCTACATATCTGATAGCTCTTAATCTATAGCCCTCAAGAGCAAAGTCGCTGCTAGTTGTAACAAAGGCAACCGAGATTTTCTCATCAACGCTTCTTATTTTTTCAAGGACCTCTACGCCATTAAGACCTGTCATATAGATATCTAAAAACAATAAATCATATTTATCAACATAGAAATTGCGTAACAGTTCTTCGCCACTGTCATAGGTGTCACATTCTATATTAGGATCATGCATAAGAAGCATCTTCTTAAGTCTCTCCCTCTCCATCTCAACATCATCACATATAGCAATTCTTAGCTGTTCCATCTTCGCTCCTTACTTAAACATAGTTTTGCTTGTTACAAGCATATTATATTTAACTCCCCATTCTTTTGCAATTTCCAAATATGAATTTTGGTATACAAAATTGGTACTTGACATTTTATACAAAATATGCTCTCACTTGAAAAAAGAGCTGTGCACTAAAAAGCACACAGCTCATTATATTTTAACTTCAGATCCCTCTAGAATTTAGAAAAGCCATTAATTATAGGCTGGAAATTAAACTGTCATTATTTCCTTCACCTTAGCATCTATCATCTTCTCAGCCTTTGCAATAAAATCATCAGTAAGCTTCTGGATATCCTGCTCGATATTTGACTGCTCATCCTCTGAAATTTCATTAGCCTTAGCCTTCTTCTTTGTAGCATCCATAGCATCTCTGCGGATATTTCTGATAGCTACCTTTGCATTCTCGCCCTTCTTCTTAACATCCTTAGAAAGCTCTTTTCTGCGCTCTTCTGTAAGCTCCGGGAAAACAAGACGGATAACACGTCCATCGTTAGATGGAGTAATTCCGATATCTGAAACAAGGATAGCCTTCTCGATTTCCTTTATAAGCTTTGACTCCCAAGGCTGAATGGCAATGATTCTAGCCTCTGGAACAGATACATTTGCAACCTGCTGAAGAGATGATGGAGTTCCGTAATAATCAACCTTAATATGATCAAGAATATGAGGGTTTGCTCTTCCTGCTCTAATACTTGTATATTCCTCCTGAAGCGAATCAAGAGTCTTGTTCATTTTATCTTCGTATTCCTTTAATACTGCGCTCATTTTTGATCCTTTCTACGCTATAATAGCGATATTAAATATTTAACTAAAACAACCATCTCGGATTTAATTACTTTATTATTGTACCAGTACATTTTCCAAGACAATTAGTAACAATAGCATTTTCCTCATTTAATGAGAAAAGAAGTGTAGGCATGTTATTCTGCATGCACATTACTGAAGCTGTCATATCCAGGATTTCAAGCTTTTTATCAATGATTTCCTTATATGTAATTTCGTCAAACTTCTTAGCGTCCGGATTCTTTCTTGGATCAGAATCATAAACGCCATCAATAGCTCTTGCCATAAGAATAATATCACAATTCAGCTCTATGGCTCTAAGTGATGTTGCTGTATCTGTTGAGAAATATGGATGTCCTGTTCCTCCCGCAAGGAAAACAACCTTTCCTTCACTAAGAGCTTCATTAACAGTATCCATATGGAAAACCTCAGTAACACTTCCGATTTCGAACTGAGTATATATTCCGGTCTTCATGCCAAGAGTACGAAGGATTTCTGAAACATAAATGCAATTCATTACAGTCGCAAGCATTCCTATCTGATCTGCCTGAACACGTCCGATTGTCTCCGAACTTCTTCCTCTCCAGAAATTACCTCCGCCGATAACAATAGCCACCTGCGTTCCGCCATCAACAAGCTGCTTGATCTGCTTTCCTACCATTACACAGGTATCTTCATCAAAGCCTGTCTTCTTATCTCCAGCTAAAGCTTCACCGCTAAGCTTAAGTAAAACTCTCTTATATGCCATTTTTTTAATCCCCTATCCTTTTAGTAAACGTTTTATTTAGGCCGAAAAAGTCTATTTTAAAACCCATTCAAAAAACTTCAAAGCCTTTTTTACCAGCCATTTAGGCTTTCAAAAGCCTTTTTTATCAGCCATTTAGGCTTTCAAAAGCCTTTTTTATCAGCCATTTAGGCTTTCAAAAGCCCTTGTACAGACATATATCTGATATACAGAAACCCGCTATGCCTAATACAAGGGCTAAATTTTAAATATTAATTACTTACGCTTTCCTCTAAGGAATGTAGGAATATTAATATCATTTCCATTTGCGCTAGGATTTGGAAGATCATAATCATCCTCTTCTTCCTTAACCTCATCTCTTCTTGAACGGCTTGAGAAACTTGTTCTTCTTGCCTGAACGTTATTAAGTGTTGATGATACTGATGAAGAAGCTGAACTATCTCTCTCCTTGCTAACAGAAGCCTCTACGCGATCACGTGGAGCCGGCTTCTTATTATTATACTCGCTCTGTCCCATTCCAGCTTCCTGAGATTCAGCTGTAAGACCTGTAGCAATTACAATAACCTTTACCTTGTCATCAGACTGTGTGCCATCAATAGGCTCGCTGATACCGAAGATAATATTTGCATCCTCTGAAACAGTATTTCTAAGAATTTCAGTAGCTTCTTCAACTTCCTGCATACCAAGATCTGTTCCATAGTAATTTACAAGAATATCTGAAGCTCCCTCGATAGAAGTATCAAGAAGAGGGCTGCTGATAGCCTTCTCAAGAGCATCCTGGCACTTGCTGTCGCCATTAGCTTCGCCAATACCGATATGAGCAAGACCTTTATTCTTCATGATTGTTGTAACGTCAGCAAAGTCAACATTAATGAGACCTTCTGTTGTAATAATATCTGTAATTCCTGCAACTGACTGTACAAGAATTTCATCTGCCATCTTGAAAGCTTCCTTAACGCCAGTCTTCTTTGTTGTAATTTTAAGAATATTGTCGTTTGGAACTACAAGTAATGTATCTACATTCTCTACAAGCTTTGAAAGACCTGACTCTGCATTAGTCCATCTCTTCTTTCCTTCAAATGTGAAAGGAAGTGATACAACTGCAACTGTAAGCGCACCTGCATCCTTAGCAAGCTTTGCAATAACAGGTGCAGCACCTGTTCCTGTTCCGCCGCCCATGCCGCATGTTACGAATACCATGTCATAGCCACTGATTGCGTTAAGGAGCTCATCCTTGCTTTCCTCTGCTGCCTTCTCACCAACCTGAGGCTGTGCACCAGCACCCTGGCCGTGTGTGAGTTTTTCACCGATCTGAATGTTTGTCTGAGTCTTGCAGTTCTGGAGCTGCTGATTATCAGTATTTACACACTTTAAATCTACGCCCTTGATGCCTTTCTCAATCATTCTGTTTACTGCATTGTTTCCTGCGCCGCCTACTCCAACTACAAGCAGCTTGGTCTCCTTATCCTGTGACATAATCTCGACCATAACAACATACCTCCTCTATATATAGTTCTATACTTGAATTTTTCTTCTAAAACAAAACATTTTACACTTTATTTTATTATCTTTTGCCTCAAAAATCAAGCACTATTTTTTAAAATTACAAATTTATTTCAAAATTACAATTTTGTTTCAAATTTGTTACAAGAATTGCTCGTCAACCAAAGGTGTCATAACCTAAATATCGTAGGCAGAATTTCTTCTGCCTCAGTCTGGTTAACCATTTAACCAAAGCCCACTGCCTTTAGGCGGTGGGGAGTTAACCTAATTACTGCTCGTTTTCTACAGTCGTCTCATTATCTGTAACATTTTCACCACTTTCGCCCGTGTCAGTTACATTTTCTTCCATTTCGCCTTCAGTCCCCTCTTCCTCTTGCTGCAAAGGCTCATCAGGGTTTCCTGCCTCTTCATCCTCCATCGGACTAGCTACAATGCTAGCCTTGCTTCCATCATATCTAGAAAGATCGATGTAAGATTTCACGCTATAGCTTTTAAGGACCGAGTTCAAAACTGCAAGCTCTGTATCATAGTTATCCTTTCGTCCTAGAAAAATCTCTGAGCCATCCTTCATGACTAATGTCACCTGATGATTATCATCAAAATCAAATCCAAGGACAGGAAGCTTATACTTTTCAATCTTCATTGTAAGAGCCTTGATTTCATCAAAAATACCTTTATTGCTTACCGGCATTTCTTCATATAACACAATACTATCACAATGCAGGCCTCCAACGACCGGGATTCCTTCTATCAAAGACAGGGAAGAATCTACTACCATTCCGTCACCGTCAAAATACATGTAATAGCCCATAAATTTTGTGCAGCCTATAATCGCCGAAGGATAAAGATGAACCTTTATGCCAGATAATCCTTTTAACTCTACGCTATACGAATCTATGAACGGAATCGTCACATGCTTCTTAAATTTCGAATTAAAATAGATTACAGGCGCTAATTCATTTAATCCCCCTCTTCCAAGTTTATCCCGTATGTCATCTGGCGTATACATCATCCTACCGTCTGTCTGCATTTCAATGCCATCGATTTCAAAACTGTCGATTTTGCATTCATCATACAGCCACACCGCAATACCACCTAGAAAACATAGGATCAAAACCACTAAAATTATTTTATACCGTGTTTTCATTCTGTTATTCTCATAGATACCGAAAGTACCAATCCAATTTCAACAAGTAATATGACAAGCGCGGTTCCACCATAGCTAAAGAATGGCAGTGTAACACCAGTAGATGGTATGACACTTGTCGCAACGCAGATGTTGAGTGCTACCTGTACCGCAATCTGTACCATTACGCCCACACAGATAAGGCCGCCCTCAGCATCAGGTGCATTATCTGCAATTACCTTTATTCTCCAAATAAGGAGAAGGTAAATCAGTAAAAGACAGGCTATTCCAAAAACACCTATTTCTTCGCAGATTGAAGCAAAGATTTCATCAGTATGACCCTCTACCAGGTAACCTAGTTTAACAGTTCCCTGTCCAAAGCTTTTTCCGAACAGACCTCCGCTCGCTATGGCATACAATCCTTCTCTTACCTGATAAGAATCCGGATTTGTCTCAACCTCGAACCATTTAATAAATCTATCACCTCTATAGCCCTCACTTTTTACAAGAATAATAGCAGCCAAGGCGCCTATTATTAATAATACTATCCACCATCTCTTTTTATCACTGCCAACAAAGCAGATAACAAAAGCAATGGCAAACATAATAATACCCGAGGAAAGATTTTGTTTAGCTATAGGAAGTATAAGACCAGCCATGACAAATACCAATACTCTAAAAAACTCAAAAAGCTTTCCTGCATTCCTTGCCGATTTACCGATTAAAAGAGCAGTCATAAGAATTACTGCAACCTTATTTATTTCCGCAGGTTCAAATTTAATAGGTCCTAGCTGAATCCATCTTTTTGAGCCGCCGGCCGCAATTCCCATAAGCAGAATAGCCATTTCAAGTACAATGCATATCAAATAAAAAAGAAACACAGGTCTTGTACCGAATTTTCCGATTTTAATACTTGCTGTATAAAAGTGATACGGAACAAATGAGATGCCTATCATAAGCGCAAAGCCTATTACCGCAAATATTGCCTGCCTTTTCACATAAAACATTGCATCCCCGTAATACTTTGCCGAAGAATAATAACTAACACTATAAAGTGAAAACAATCCCGCAACTAGAAGAAACAGAACTATTACAATTATGCTAAAATCATAATAACTTCTTTTTTTATCAGATGCTACAGCAGTCGTCCTCTTTTCAGGCGCTGCCCTCATTACTTCCTCAAGCGGTCTGACTATTTTCTTTTCTTTTCTCTCATTTCTTTCCTCTGCTTCTCTTTTAGCAGCCGAGCGCTTTAGCCTTTTATTTTTTCCAGGCTTTTCAACAATTTTCTCTTCTTCGATGCTCTTTGAAGTAGTGCTAGGATTCTTTTTCTTTCTGTCAAAGGCATCTCCTAGACTATAAACTCTCTCTTTTTTATATCCCGAGCTTATATCATCAAAACCATCGCCGGTATATTTTCCACCGCTTCCCATTCTGTCCCTCCTTTCCTCTCAAATTACTTCAAAATCAATCTGGAAGCTTTCTAGCTAACTCCTTAAAGATTCTTCCTCTTTCTTCGTAGCTTTTAAACATATCCCAGCTTGCGCAAGCTGGGGAAAGCAGAACATTTTCTCCGCTAACTGCATGCTCAGCGCAGTAATTAACTGCCTCTTCAAAGGTATCCATAAATACATAATCCTTAAAGCCCAATCTATCACAGGTCTCAGCAATCTTCTTCGCTGTAACACCAATAAGAACAAGCTTTTTGACTTTTCCATCAAAGGCATTTATCCACTCATCAAACTCACTTCCCTTATCATATCCACCGCCAATAAGGTAAGTAGGTGACTGCATTGCTCTTATAGCCTGAATTGCAGCATCAGGATTAGTACCCTTTGAATCGTTGTAATATTTTACACCCTTTTTGGTACAGGTATATTCAATTCTATGCTCTACTGCTACAAATTCAGTGAGTGCTTCATGAAGCTTATCAAATGGAACCTCCATGGCAATAGCCATTGCACAGGCAGCCATGACATTCTCATAATTATGCTTACCGATTATGTTAAGTTCATCAACATTAACTAAGACCTTCTTAACACCTTCGTGCTTATAAACGATATCTTTTCCATCTAGATAATAGCCCTCTTCAAGTTCTCTGGCACTTGAGAACCATGCCACCTTGGTATTGGTGACCTTCTCACCAAATTCTTTTAAGTACTGATCTTCATAATTTAGTACAATTACATCATCTAAAGTCTGATTCTTGCAGATACTCTCCTTCATCTCAATATACTTTTCCATTGTATGGTGTCTGTTAAGATGATCTGGAGTAATATTAAGAATAGCAGAAACATTAGGATGGAACTTATCCGCAGTCTCAAGCTGGAAGCTGCTTATTTCAGCTACGGTAATGGATTTCTCATTTGTAAGCTCACAATTATCAGTATAAGGAATACCGATATTTCCAACTACAAATACACTATCAGAAATCTTTTTCATTATTTCGCCGACAAGAGTAGTAGTTGTGGTTTTGCCGTTTGTACCGGTAATAGCTACTAATCTTCCCTTTGAAAAAAGATATCCAGTTTCGATTTCACCCGAAATAACTGCACCTGCATTTCTAAGATTATTTACATCTGCGCAGTCAATAGGAACACCCGGGCTAATAACTGCAATGTCAGTTTCCTTTATTTCATCCTCTGTAAGAGCGCCAGTGGAAATTTTTCCTCTATAGTCCGCTGGAAGCTTTGCAAGCACATCCTCTTTATTTAGTTTTTCATTTGAATCGTGAAGCACTACTTCACATTTCTTATCCAAAAGCTTTGCAGCTGAAATGCCGCTCTTTCCTGTACCTATTACAAGTACCTTTTTTCCTGCAAATTCCATATTATTCCTCTCAATCAACATTTAGGACTTTTTAATTCTCATCAGATTCTAAAATTTCCTCATCAGAATCCGTATTTTCTTCAGATGAAGAATCCTCATCATCTTCCTCACCATTTGAACCATCAATTATGTTCTGCGCTTCCTCGATGGATTTATCAAGATAAACTGCTATATTTTCGCTTGTAAGTGGAAGATTTGTACCATCAATGATTCCATCTCCATCTGCATCTAAAACTAACTCATCTCCGCTTTCATCAATACCGTTATCTTCAATAACAGTTTCATCTATTCTATAGTCTATTTCACCCTCCGGGTATACTCCAAGCTCTGGAAGTGCTTCCTTCAGAATATCTGCGAATAGCCCCTGAGCTAATGAGCTGGACGCTTTCTTTTCTTCATCGTGTACGTTGTCAACTACAACGTAACATACTACCTGAGGATCATCAACTGGTACGCAGCCAATGAAGGAAAGAACGTAAATAAGATCAGATCTTACGCCCCTTTTTGCTGTACCGGTCTTACCGCCGACTGAATAGCCCTCAATCTTTGCACTGCGGGCTGTTCCTGCTTCAACAGTCTGAAGAATTGCCCTTCTCATAAATTCAGAAGTTGTCTCGCTTATGGTTCTATTAACAACCACCGGCTTATTTTCCTTAACCGTAATGCCCTTTGAATCCGTAACTTTTTTTACAATATGAGGCTGATAGTAGTAACCACCATTTACAATAGATGAAAATGCTGAAGCCATCTGCACCATTGTAACGTTAAAGGACTGACCAAAGGAGCTTGTTGCAAGCTCTACCGGATGAGTAATAAGTTCAGCATCCATCAAAATACCCTTTGCTTCTCCAGGAAGATCTATTCCAGTTTTTCTACCAAAACCAAAATGTTCCTGATATGCATAGAATTTCTCACCGCCAAGGAGTGATGAAATCTGAATAAGTGCAGGGTTACATGAATGAGCTATGGCTCCCGCTACATCCTGCTTGCCATGAGTACCTGAACAGCTTATTACCGTACCAGCTACATTGACATATTTCTCACAGTTGAACGTAGACTTTTCAGTAATCACATTTTCTTCAAGCGCTGATGCAACCGTAACTAACTTCCATGTAGATCCAGGCTCAAAGGTTGAAGAAACGCAGTAATTTCTCCACATTTTATAAAGAGCATTAGTCTGCTCGGTATCTGTCATCTCCGCGAGCTCTTCCGGGCTATAATAATAGCTCAGATCCTGTGGATTATTTAGATCAAAGCCTTCATTTGATGCCATTGCAATAATTTCACCACTATTTGGGTCCATCATGACCACAGCTACATTATCATAATCCCAAGTCTTATCAAATTCAAGTATTTTTTCTTCAACTATTTTTTGAATGCTTGCATTTATGGTTGAAGTAATGGTATCACCATCTACAGCATCTGTTGTAATCTTTTGAGCGTTGAGTTCTGAATCATAATAGCTATATTCATATCCATTCTTGCCTTCAAGATATTTCTGATAACTCTCTTCGATTCCCCACGCTCCCTGTCCATCCTTTTGAACATATCCAAGAACATTACTAGCAAGTGAACCATTTGGATAAACTCTTTCATAGTGCTCTTCAAAACGGGCACAGCCCACATATCTATGGTCTATCGTCACCCCATTGATTTCCTTATCAGGACTCAACTTATAAGATTCAAATTCTGCCTTTGACTTATATTCAAATCTGACAGCCTCTTTTTTTTGAACCTTTCCGCTTGTAGTGGTAACCATGACAGGTTCGCCTGTTTCTTCGTTAAATACCGGTTCTTGAAGCACCAGGTACGAAGAATCCTTATTATCTTCGATAAGCTTTAAAATTTCAGCTTCGGTTTTTCCTGTAATTTTAGCAACTACCTTAACCGTATTTTCTACATACGGATAACTTCTATTATCTGTACCATCTTCCTCAACTTTACCTCTATAAGTAATATACATCTGCTTAGGCTCAAGTACAAGATTATAATAAGTCTTACTCTCTGCTAGTACAGTTCCATTAGTATCAACTATCGTTCCTCTTTTATAGTCAAGATCGCTGCTGCTAGAAACAAGCCCCTGCTCTAGAGCCTTTTCTGTATATTCAGAGCCTTTATTTTGAACAATAAAAGCTACGACTCCAACCAAAACAACATAGACAAGGATAATCACAAAAAACACGACATTCAGCCACATTCGCATGCTGTTTTTAAAATATACCTTGTCATTTAACGGTTTATAAGAAAATTTCATCTGTCAATCCCTCCAGATGTATCCACGAAAAATTCATATCATAGTAAATGCACATAAACACAGGACGGCTCTTTCAAAAAATCAATAACACATTTTCTAATTGAAACCGATGTACCAATATTTATGTGCAATCAAAAGCCTTTTTTTAATTATTATCAGTAAGAAAATCAAACATACTGCTTTCATATGAAGGAATATCACCTGTCTGTCTTACATATGAAAGATCTGGTTCATCATAAAAAACAACCATGTTTTCACGTGGGTAAACCATACCAAGCTTTCCTACAGCATACTGATATATATAATTTAAATCAAAGCCGTCATTAAGCTGCTCTGCCTTATAATCATTAAGTTCGATAGCCTTAGCAAGTTTGCTCTCCGCTTTAGCTATCTGGAAATCAATTGTCTTTGCCTGCGCACATATGGAATAATACTTGTAACCCACATAACCTAGTGCCATAACCATTACACATATTAAAGTCAGACCAAAAAATCCTATTCCAAGGCTTAAACTTGCCGTGTTGCGTGGTCTGATCTGATACTCCTCAGGATTTCTTACCTTCTTAACCTGCTTTTCAGTAATTCTCTTCTTTATTCTTCTAGAAGGAAGGTTTCTTTCTGGCACGGCAGCAGCATTCATACGGACTGTATTAGTCTTCTTTACTGTATTTCCAACTACTTCAACACCAGATGAAGAAGATCTTGATTCATACTTAGCTGGATTATATAGGTATGGGTTATTATCATAATTTCTCATTGCTGCACCTCCAAATATATTTTTTATTACTTTTTATACCAATTACTTAAAATCAATTTCAAGACCATTATATTTTTGGTCATTTCTTTCAAAAACTCTTAATTTAGCACTCCTTGAACGGCTATTTTCCTGCATTTCCTCTTCGCTTGGAATAATGGGTTTTCTAGTTATCACCTTTCCAAGAGATTTCCTTCCACATACGCACTGTGGCAGCTGCGGCGGGCAGATACAAGGATTTTCAGCTGTCCTGAAAGCATTTTTAACTATTCTGTCTTCTAGACTATGGAAGGTAATTATTGCAATTCGCCCTCCCGGCTTTAACGAGCCTATCATGGAAGATAGCGCATCCCTTAACACCCTTAGCTCTCCATTTAATTCAATTCTAAGCGCCTGAAAGGTTCTTTTTGATGGATGGCCCTCCATTTTCTGAAATTTCATCGGAATTGAACTTCTTATGATATCATTCAATTCAAAAGTCGTTTCAATTCTCTTTTTGTTTCTAGCCTGAACTATATGCTTTGCGATGTTCTGTGCGAACCTGTCTTCTCCAAAATCCTTAATGACATGGAAAAGTTCTCTTTCAGAATACTCATTAACAATATCAGCCGCAGTTTTTTCTGCTCTCTCATCCATCCTCATATCGAGAGGTGCATCATGCATATAAGAAAAACCTCTTTCTGCATTATCAAGCTGATAAGATGAAACTCCAAGGTCTAACAATATGCCATCTACCGCTGAAATTCCTAGCTTTTCAAGAACACTTTTAAAATTAACATAATTTTCCCTAACAACGTCCACTCGTGCCTGAAACACAGATAGACGCTTTTTTGAAACCGAAATAGCTGCTTCGTCCTGGTCGATACCAATAAGATGACCTTCACTACTAAGCTTTCTAGCAATGGCACTCGCATGCCCTGCTCCTCCTAACGTTCCGTCCATATATACCCCATCAGGCTTAATATTCAGATTTTCTATCACCTGATCTAACATGATTGAAACATGATGAAATTCCTTTTCAGAAGCTGCATTCTGCATTGCTTCATTATTAACTTCCTGCATACTGCGCTCCCTTCTTTCTTAGTTTATAATCTGATTCCAAATGAATTAGCAACTGCAAACGCATCCGGCTTGCCCATTGACTTTTCAAGAACGTAATTGTTAGCTTTGTCTGGATTCCAGATTTCTATTCTATTACGATTACCAACTGAAAGCACGGTCTTTTCTATTCCGGCTTCTTCTTTCATTTCTGCTGGAACAAGGATTCTTCCCTGATTATCCTGTTCTGCATTCTTTGCCATGAAATTTATTAAAAATTTGCTTTCTTCAAGCATCTGAACCTTTTCATTTTCTCCTGCTAAAGAAAGCTGATCTTGCTTCTCCTCGATTCTATCCATAAAATTATCAAATTCCTCTTGAGAATAAAGAAGAATACACCCTCTCTTATTATCAGGAACGAACACCACCTCGGTTCCAAGTCCTTCTCTGAACTTGGCAGGAATGATGATTCTGCCCTTGGCATCAATTCCATGTTCATATCTACCAGTAAATCTAGCCGCCATGCAGAATCATCTCCTTTCCGTGGTTTGTTGTTTTGCAGACTATATCTTAAAGAGGCATTTAAGTTGTCATCTGATCACTCAAAAACACACTATATTTTTCCAAATTGTTTGATTTTTCCACCTTAAAGCCGCATAAATAGCGCTATTTTAAAGGCTTTAGAGGGAGTTTATACTTTTTAGACTTTGTCACACCCTTTCATTCCACCTCAAACATTTTCACTCCATTTCACTCATTATAAGTCAAAACAGTATCAAAGTCAATAAGTTTTTTGATTTTTATACTACCATTTTGTACATTTTGCATATAAATTTTTACAGTAATTTCAAGTCAATTATAAACACAATTTTACATTTTTAGATTTATTTTTACATTTTTAAAAACAAAAAAATGTACCCATGCAGCTTTTCACCGCATAGGTACACATTATCTTTCTATGTAATTATTATAAACATTCTATTAACTTTACTATTATCACTTATTATTACTTATCATTACATATCATCACTTATTATTTATCATTACTTATCATTACTTCTCATTATCAGGTGGCATCTTCTTAACAATTTCCTTAAGCTCATCAACTGATATCGTATAACTTCTTCCACAAAAATGACACTTTGCTTCAGCCGGAGTATTTTTGTAAATCATATCCTCAATGTCAGTTTTTGGAAGAGTCATAAGAACCTCTTTGGTCTTTTCATGACTGCAGGAACATCTATAACCAGCCTCCACCTTATCATAGAAAATCGCACCATTATTATCACCAAGAATGCGCTTTATCATTTCCTCTGGTGTCAGTCCCTCAGAGAGCATCGCATCTACAGACCCTATCTTCTTGAGATTTTCCTCAAGCTTACTGATTACCTCTTCAGAAGCATTAGGAAGCATCTGAATGATAAAACCACCTGCTGACTTTACAGAATAATCCTCATTAAAAATCATACCAAGACCTACTGCTGAAGGTGTCTGTTCACTTTGAACAAAGTACCAGGTAAGATTCTTTGCCATACTTGTAGAAACAAAATCGCAGGTACCGACATATGGCTGCCCGGTTCCTTCATCCTTAATAACATTAAGATTTCCGCCAACAATTGCTAAAGACAGATCAACTCTTCCATCTGGGAGCTTCGGAAAACTTACCTTAGGATTTGCAGGTACGCCTCTTACTCCTCCCTTTGAATCTGCTGAAACTATAACCGCCTCAGCCGGGCCTTCGCAATTAATTCTCAGAGTAACTGAGTCCTTCTCATTTTTAAGCATATTTCCCATCATAATTCCCGCTGATAACATATCACTCATTATCATGGTAATTTCAGGGCTCGTTTCATGAAGCCTTCTCGCCTCTTCTACCGTTTCCGTTGAGGAAACAGCAAAAAATCTCACCTGATTATCATAAGCTATTCCTCTAACAACATAATCTGACATTTATTTCTCCCTATCTATGCAAAATAATTTACAAAAAGTATTCTCCATTACTTTACTATGGATAAGGATTTTTTTCAAGTATATTTTTTTCCATCTTTAATAACACGATTTTCCAATTTTTATCAGGCAAAAGCTAAAACAATACGCGGGCAATAGCTTCTTTAGACCCAGCACACATTCTAACGACATCACCATACCTAATACCATATAAGTTACTGAATGATAAATAAAAAGTGAATCGGTTGGAATTAGATATAAAAAAAATTTTTACTATACAAAATAGTAGATATTTGTTATAATAAATGTGTTACATAAAAAAGATGCGAGTTATTTGTTCTATTACTTCAAGGGGGGAATATGGACTTTTTTTTTATTTTTCTTCTGCTTATGTCAGTTTTACCTATTGTTATAAGTATTGGAATATTGAAGTTGAATGTTTGGCTCACGATTAAAATAGAAAAACCGATTATAATTCAAGGTGATATTACTGATAATGAGAAATATATCAAAGCAGTAAATACCGTTACTAATGTTGTGTATAATATTATACTACTGTATTTTACTACTGCTGTAGGTAACTTAGTTGCCCTGGTGATCTACATATTATTGTCTGAGCTGATAATTATACCATTAGTTGAAACGTTTGCATATAAAAAAATGTCATCAAAACCGTTTGGTACTATATTAAAATGCAGCTATAAAGCAAACCTTCTGTCGGCTTTGGCTGGTGTATTAATTGAAGCAGGCGTTTTCTTTATTATTTCTATATTGCCTATATAAAATTGTAACCAAGAACTATTAATTTGATAAGAAGGGATTGATAATTATGCTTTTAGATGTAGGAATGGGAAATTTAGTTGTTCTCGGTGGGGAAATTGCAATTTTTCTCTTTGTTTATATAGGAATCATTTGGGTAGTTAAAAGCGTAATAGTAATTAAAGAAGAATTAGACATGAAAAAGAAAATAAATACTGATAAAAAAGACTCTGATTCTATTATGCAAGATGAGCTTAATGTTAATGTGGGAAAAGTTGATAAGAATGAAATTAGGAGTGATTATGGCAATAAATATAAAGGATAAAGGTTATAGGCTTATTATTTTGCTTTTAGTTTTAATAGCAATCTGGTCACTGACCTTTATGAAAGGATATCCTGAGAAAAAGATAAATGTCATTACAGTATCTTCGATTTCACCTTGTTGTGCGGCTCTAGTGTGTAGGGAGAATGTCGAAGTGCCGGATGAATTGAAGGATACTGGCACAGAAGATGAATATGTTAAAAGGTTGTTTAATAATTATATTCCTGAAAAGGGATATAAGGTACTTTTTGATTATATAAAGAGTGAAGAATCAGAGTATATAGAATATGATACAAGTTTTCTGAAAAATAATGATTTTAAGGTATTGGTATTTTCTTATAAAAATGAAGATAATCCTGTTCTTTGTGAAACGTATTTTGTATCGAAATATGCAAGCTTGCCCGTATATAGTGACTTGGTTGAAGGAGATACTTTTTGGATAAGCTGGAATGCCGAACATAAAAATAGAAGTAAAATTAATTATGTGGATGGGATGTATAGGCGCATATTTCTAGAATATCCGAGTACTTTTAATATTTTATGGACTGCATTTAGTGATGAACTGTTAAAGACGGTCGTTTGGTTTACACTGCATATTGTATTGGTAGTGCATTGGTTTAAAGGAAGGAAAGAACCATGGATTTTTACGGCTATTGTTTCCTTAGCTGGTTGCTGTAAATTAGAATCACTTGCGGTTGCAAAGGGTTGGATAATTTATATATTAAGTGTTTTATTATATGTTCTGATTCTATCAATTGCTACATCGATTAGAAGATACATGAGCGAATGATATATAAACCATAGCTTTCCGTATCCTCATAAGCTATAGGCTTAATCTCTCCTTCATCAAAGCTCAAAAGCTCTCAGCCCTCAGAAAAAATCCCCACTGCGGACGGCTAAAGCCTCGTATCAGCCTTATGGCCTCGCAAAGCTCTGAATGAGAATCATAGGTTCACAAGTTCATTATGTCTTCTGTAGCCTTTGCATCGGAATAAGAAAATTTATTAATTTTTAAGTTAACAAGGTTAGCTAACGCAAGAATCCCCTTAAGTAGATTTTAGTCAGTTACCATATCTACTTAAGGGGAATCCTATTAAAATATCAGAATGCCTTATTTTTCTATTGTAAACTATCTTTAATACTATACTTTAAACCACTTTACTTAGCTGTACTTTCCGCATCTATTTGAGCTACTGCTCCTCTGAGATCAGAACAGAACCAAGAATAAATCTCATCAGAATATCCATAAACGATGCCTGGTCTAACCGGATCAAGAATTCTCTTTATTTCTCCAAGAGCTTCACCTGCTGGTGTCTTCTTGGTAAAAGGACCTGTACTTTTTTCACAGATTAAGTGCTGCTCTCCACTCCTCTCCATTAAAAAAATCTGGTGACGTTTACCGGTAGGGATAAAATTCATACTTTCTTTAATAATTCTAGTGTAAGCCCACACAATATCTCTTACAGGAATTACGAAGAAAACATTAACACTAAAATAACATAGAGCTGTAGGAGTGACAACTGTCGTCTTTAATAAAATTTCGGCATTAGCTATCTCCTGATTCAATTGCTCTAGCTCTTCCTTACTAAAACGCTGCCATAATTCTACTGCCTCAGCATAACGCTTTTTATTAAAAAAGCCTTCTTTGATTTTTCCCATTTGCTTCGCCTTTTCCGCGATATTAGGATAGCGGCTGAGTTCTTCGTTCAGATCCATAAAAATACCTCCATTAATTTTTATAAATACTTAAATTTTAAATATCTAAACTTATTATTTTATACTATACGATTATAATTTTGTCAATATCTTTTTTCGTAATATATGTATCAAATGATTATTTATTTTTGCAATTTACAAATCAGCTTTATCCAATTATAATATAAGCATGGAAATCTTAGATAATCTTAACTTTACTTTATCTTTATTTATCCACATAATTCTACGAAAGGAAAGATAGATATCCCCGTAACGGACTTCTATCCACAATTTATGAAAATATCATCACAAATAAAGCTCACTCATGACGCATATGCCGGCTTCTATTCTGCCGGTCTCACCATGCTTAACAGTAAGACCATGGAAAGGTTCACCATGACCAGACATACTAACAACGAGACTGTATATACTTCATCAGATGATCTTACTCTCATGGTGCAGCACGAAAAAGACTCCCAAACCGGAGCAATTCGTGTACAGACAATTTTCACAAATAATTCAAAGGAAAATATAACCCTAGAAATGGTAGACTCATTTGTCATATCAGAGGTAGAAGGCGATAAAATCCACCGCTTCCTCTCCTTCTGGTCTGCAGAAGGAAGGCATAAGGTCGATAATGTCATAGATTTAAATCTTGAACCTTCCTGGACTCACACCGCCTATAGAGTAGAAAAGTTCGGAAATGTCGGTTCAATGCCTATTAGAAAGTATTTTCCATTTGTCGCCATAGAGGATTCTAAAACAGGTAATTTCACGGCTGTTCAACTTTACTCACCTGCTTCTTGGCAGATGGAAGTAATTATTCAAGAGGATGAAAGAGTTACTCTTACTGGAGGTATCGCAGATAGGGATTTCGGCCAGTTCACAAAGACACTAAAACCTGGTGAAATATTTATTACTCCAAAGGCATATGTTGCCACAGGAAACAGCCTTGTAGATGTATGCGATAAACTCGTAAAATCACAGCACCCTGATATCAGCCCAGTTGATGACCACATGGGCATTACCTTCAACGAATACTGCACCTCTTGGGGAAATCCTTCTGAGGAAAGCATGAAAAAGATTGCCGACTGCATAGAAGGAAAAGGCATCGATTATCTTGTTATTGATGCAGGCTGGTTCATACAGGGCAAAGGAAAATGGTGGGATGAAACCGGTAACTGGAACTACAGCCAAAAGCTCTTCCCGAATGGCCTTAAGCCTGTAGCCGACTATATAAAGAGCAAAGGAATGATACCAGGAATCTGGTACGAATTTGAAAATGTTTCACCAATGTGTGAGCTTTTTGAAAAAGATGAATATCTTGTAAAAAAGGATTCTAGACCTCTTACCGTAGGCGACAGAAGGTTCCTGGATATGCAAAAGGACATTGTTAAAGATCATTTAAATAAAATGGTAATCGATAATCTAAAAGAGGCAGGTTTTGGATATATTAAGGTCGATTATAATGACACCATGGGCATGGGCTGTGATGGTCCTGACGGAATGGGTGAAAACCTCCGTCAGAAGGTGCTTGCTACACAGGACTTCTTTAGAAAAATGAAAGCTCAGATTCCTGAACTTGTCATCGAAAACTGCTCAAGCGGAGGCCATAGATTAGAACCTTCCTTTATGGAGCTAGCTTCTATGGCAAGCTTTTCAGATGCTCATGAAATCACCGCACTTCCTCTTATTGCAGCTGCTCTCCAGCTATTAATAAAGCCTGAACAAAGTCAGATATGGGCAGTTCTAAGAAAGGATGATTCCCCTGCAAGACTTTATTATTCCTTATGTGCTACATTATTTGGCAGAATGGGGCTTTCAGGTGATATTTATGATATTTCTAAGGACCAGTGGGCTATATTAGAAGAAGGTATAGCTTTCTATAAAAAAGCTGCTGACATTATTAAAAATGGCAAGACTACGCTCATCCACAGCACCTCAAAAAGCAATAACAATCCAAGCGGCGGCCAGCTTTCAATCCGCGAATATGATGGAAAATGCCTTGTAATTTATCATAGATTTGAAAATTCAAAAGATGTCTATGACTTTATAAAAGATGAAGAAATTTCACTTAATTTAAAAGAAGAAAAGATATTCTCATCCTTCGGATGTGCCGATCAGGATTTTAGTGCTAAGGCCTTTATCTTAGATCTTAACTAGCAGTTTCCTTAGAGAATATTATTAATAGTATTGATCACTATTTTTATTGATAGTTCATATTAATAGTTATGAGTAATGGTTTCAATTAATAGTTTTGAACAGTAATTCTAATTCAAAGAATAACCAAACTAAAAAGGACTTCTTCCCATTCGGGGGCAGAAGTCCTTTTTCATTATTTAACTACAGATTTCTTTAGTTCGTTAGTTCTTTAGTTCGTTAATTCTTTAGTTCGTTAATTCTTTAGTTCGTTAATTCTTTAGTTCGTTAGTTCTTTATACGTCTTAGCTTTCCTTCTTTAACAGCCACGAAAATGCCTTTGCGGTGCGAATCTCTGCATCCATAAAGTGATTTCCCTTATTCCATTCAAAAATGCAGTTAACGCCCTTTTCCTTCAAACATTCATATACTTCCTGAATTCTTTTATCAACTGTACTCATAATAGCATTACGAGTTTTTGCTTCTTTATCTCCGAGGCTTAAATACACATAGCTGCTCTTAATATCATTTTCCTTTATGTAGTCAGCAAATCCCCTAAACCATACAGAAGGTGACGCTGCTGCAACCCCCTTAAATACATCCGTTTGATATGAGCTCCATAATGCAAATAATCCCGCTAAAGAATAGCCGCCTATGTAGTATGTCTTAGAATCATCGATGCAGGTACTTAGAATCTCTGTTAATGTATCCTTTGCCCCTTCTCCAAAATCCTCATTTCCGAACACCGCCGGTGCCTTCCAGGGCGAGAGATCCTTATTCCAGCTTTTCACCTTAAATGCTTTGAGATAAAAGTCTCTTCCGCTCATTTCGCTAATTAACCTGGCTTCCCTCTCAAGCATTTTAGTATCATGGTCATCTACCATCTGTATTAGAACATTCTTAGAAGCTTTACTTCCGTATTCAAATATCTCCATCAGCAGCCCTTTTTCCCATTTTTATGATCTTCAATTGAACAGGCCGCAGCGCCGTTATATTCAACTAGTCCAACATCCTCCGGTTTTAATGTAACACTACCATCTTCAAGTACAAAAGCTGGTATTCCAACATCACCTACTTTTTTACTATTATCAAAGGCTGGATTTTTATCTCTAAGTCTCGTAAAGGCGCCCATATTCCTGATATTCTCACCTATGTTTATGTATTCAAATTCATCCTCACGTCCTTTGATCTGTTCATGCACATAATCACAATATGGGCAGGTAGGCATTCCGTAAATTTTTACCATTTTCTTTTCCTCCGTGTTTACTATTTGCCATGAAGCAGACTCATCATTCTGTCATTTTTTAGCTTTTCTTCAGCTCTTTTTCAACTTTTTGTCATCCATGGCATAAATCGCTTTTAATATAATCGGTGTAAGAATTGAACTTACCACAATAAGCAGTATTACAGCCGTAAAATATCTTCCATCAAGTATCTCGGCTTTTAATCCTCTTTGTGCAACAATCAGAGCCACCTCGCCTCTTGTCATCATGCCTACACCGATCTTAAGACTATCCAAGTTATTATATTTTAATAGTTTTGAAACAAGGCTGCAGCCTATTACCTTTCCAAGAAGTCCTACAATCACAAATGCTACTGAAAAGGCAAGTATGGTCATATCAACAGTTCTAAGATTTGTCTGCAGACCTACGCTTGCAAAAAATACAGGACCAAATATCATATAGGAATTGATATCCATCTTTCTATCAATGTATTCTGAATCATCTAATGAGCTTAAGATAATACCTGCCACATAGGCACCCGTAATATCGGCTACTCCAAAGTATTTATCAGCAACATAAGCTAGAATAAAAGCAAGTGTCATTCCTATTATAGGTATTCTTCTAGTATGAGGCCACTTTTTATCAATGACCTTCATTATCTTAAATATGAAAAATCCAACAACTACTGAAAGTACAAAAAAAGCAACTGTCTTAATACACACCGATCCTAAATTTGCACTTGGATCTTTCATTCCAAGTACTGCTGTTAAAACAACAATTCCTATTACATCATCTATTATTGCAGCACTCATTATGGTCGTTCCAACATCTGTTGAAATTTTCCCCATTTCTTTAAGCGCCTGTACAGTAATACTTACTGAAGTTGCGGTAAGAATTGTTCCTATAAATAAAGCCTTTATGAATTCTGGTTTTCCTGGTGCAGAAAAGCCATAAAAGCACATATATAAAATAGTTCCAAGTATCAGCGGCATGAAAACTCCGGCAAGTGCAATTATGGTTGCCTTTAAGCCTGATTTTTTCAGTTTATCTATATCTGTTTCAAGACCTGCGCCGAACATAAGAAGTATTACTCCTATTTCTGCCATTCCTGATAGAAAATCATTTTCTACTACCAGATTTAAGACAGAAGGGCCAATAAGAAGTCCTGCTACTATTTCTCCTGCTACCTGCGGTGCCTTTACTTTTCTTGCTAGCAATCCCATCATTTTAGCAGAAATGATGATAATTGCCAAACTCTTTAAAATTTCCAGATTATCCATCTCTTTTCCTTCCTCTAGCGCTACATAAACGCCTGAATTAATTTGCTTATTCTAAACCTTAAGCATTTTAACTCTTGATTTTATAGAAGTAAAATAATATAATTTTATCAAATCAATAACTATTTTAATATAAGAAAAGAGATATCAATATGACCTTAAGACATATGATAATATTCAGAACTATATGTGAATCTGAATGTAATACTACAAAAGCCGCAGAAAAACTGCATATGAGCCAGCCTGCAGTCAGTCTCGCCATTAAGGAGCTAGAGCAATACTACGGTGTACATTTATTTGATAGAATCGGCCGCCGCCTTCAGCTAACTGAAGTTGGTCAACATTTTCTTCAATATGCAATCCACATTTCAGACTTATTCCGCGATATGGAAACCGGTCTTCGTGACTGGGATTCTAAGGGGATACTGCGCCTTGGCGCTAGCATAACAATAGGTTCACAGTTCATGCCCTCTTATGTAAAGTCTTTCTCAAAGCTATGCCCCGGAATTGATGTTAGAGTCTGTGTAGAACAGTCTGAAATCCTAGAGCAAAAAATCCTATCTAATGAGCTTGACTGCGCTCTTACTGAAGGTATTCCCCACAATCCTAAAATCATTTCAGAACCATATATGGAGGATCACCTGGTTGTGTTTTGTTCTGCCGATAAGGGCTTTAAAAACGGGCATCTTCTCTCAAAGGAAGAATTCAAAAATCAGCGTTTCCTGCTAAGAGAGCGCGGCAGTGGTACTCGTGAAATCTTCGAACAGGTGGTTTCTCAGGCCGGCATACATATAGTTCCAGCATGGGAATCAATGAGCACAAGTGCCTTAATCAATGCCGCCATTACAGGGCTTGGTATAGCAGTACTTCCATACCGCGTAATCAAGTACGTCTATGATCAAGGTCTTATTACCACTTTAAATGTCGAAGGCCTTAGCTTTCACCGCAATTTTTATATAATGTACCATAAGGATAAGTTCTTAATGCCATCAGTTAAAAAATTCATTGAACTATGTAAAAACAGCCCTAAGGATTAGATTCTCTCATCAAATCAGTTATGCTTTAAATCCATCTATTAAAGCGCGGGCCTCTCTTAAACTAATATCATTTTTTCTAGCAATTTCTGCAAGATCCTCATATTCTAGCTTGCACGTTGTAGAACCATATCCTGATGAAATCTTCTTATTTACCTTTCCGTAAGGCGTATCTATTTCTTCAAAGCGGCGTGAAAGGGTATATCTTTCCATCACATTTTTCCTGATTCCAAGAGTTGTGGTGTGCTTAAAAATCTGATTTACCATAAGCTCACATTTTTCTGTATCGGTAATAACATGTAGAAGTATTCCCGGGCGTCCTTTTTTCATCTGTATAGGAACTGTAAATACATCTCTTGCTCCTTTTTTCATAATACTCTCACACGCAAAGCTTATTTCCTCTGCTGTCATGTCATCTATGTTACAGGATAGGTCTATTATCTTGTCGGTACTATTTTCACTCTCTCCAATAAAGGCCCTTACGCAATTAGCGACAGGAAAATCCTTTTTTCCCATGCCATAGCCTATTACCTTTGTCTGCATGATAGGCATCTCACCAAAGGAATCAGCAAAATACTTTATAAGCGCTGCCCCGGTAGGTGTACATAATTCACCCTTTATGCTTCCTCCGTACATCGGTACATCCTTTAATATGTGTGCCGTTGCAGGTGCCGGTACTGGAAGTATTCCATGCGCGCAGTGCACACTTCCGCTTCCAACATGGATAGGTGATGCCACAACACGCAAAGGTGCTATTTCATTCATTAACATGCATACTGCAGTTACATCTGCAATAGCATCCATTGTTCCTACCTCATGAAAGTGAATTTCAGTTACAGGCTTATTATGTGCCTTTGATTCCGCCTCTGCTATAAGTCCATATACTGCTATTACGTCTTCCTTTACCTTTTCAGGAATATCTAAATTACCAATTATACTTTCCACATCATGCATAGAGGTGTGATGGTGATGATGGTGATGCTCGTGATCGTGGTCATCGTAGTCATGATGATGCTCATGGTCGTGGTGATGCTCATGGTCATAGTCGTGATGATGCTCGTGATCGTGGTCATGATGCTCATGGTCATGGTGGTCGTGATGGTCGTGGTCGTGATGATGCTCGTGAGCTTGCATCTCCTCTCCCTCTTCCTCTCCGTTTACAAAAATATGTATGTGTGTGCCATGAATGCCGCACTTTTCCGCCTGCTCTTTCCTCATTTCCACACCGGGAATTCCGATTTTATTAAATCTTTCCACAAATCCTTCAGGATCATCATGCAGCTCTAATAATGCTGCTGTCAGCATATCACCAGCTGCTCCCATATTACATTCTAAATATAATGTCTTCATATACCTTATCCTTTCTGCTTCGAAATCCATTTACTAAATACTTCAACTATCATTATATTTGAATAGCCGTCCTCATCATTAATCAGATTTATTACTGTTCTTCCTTTTTTTAGCGGCTTTAAAGTTACTGCTTCATATTCATCTATTTTTTTATGCGAAACTATTTCCACTACATCTTTTGCTTCACCTTCTTCATATACAAATTTTTCCACATCTTCATTAAAGCAAGGTACATACACAGTATACTCATCGGGTAATAATAATCTCCATATAAAGCAAAATACAATTGTAATTAATGCAACCAGTGCTATTTTCTTTGACAACTTTTTCATTTATATATTCCCTTCATCCTGCTTACCAAAATAACTTATAGTAATATAACCTAAACAATCTTACATTTAAAATAGCTATTTATTAAACCCAGATATTTACATTCAAGCAAATATCAGCCTATATATGCTTATAATAAAAAATGGCAAGATTCGTTCTATCTCTTAGCCCTAATTTACTTAATATGTTGCTGATATAATTTCTAACTGTTCCTTCCGATAAGCAAAGACTATCTGCACATTCCTTATTTGAAAGTCCTTTAGCAACCAGCTCTACTATTTCATATTCCTGCCTTGTAAGTCCAAAGCTTTCATAATCTAAACCATTTCTTTTACCTTTTTTTAACATATCAGGTATCTTGCCTATCACTTCACTTCCGAACACCGTTTGTCCCTCATGAACCGATTTAAGGGCTGGCACTATACTTTCATATTCCTGCTTAATTATGTAACCTCTTGCACCTATGGAAAGAGCCTTCACGATATATTCATCATCATTGAAGGTAGTAAGAAAAAGGATTTTAGCATCTCCATGCTTTTTTATGATCTTCTCTCCTGCTTCTAATCCGCTCATGCCCTCCATTCGTATATCCATAAGTAAAATATCCGGCATATGCTTTTCATAAAGTTCTATGGCTTCCATTCCTGAATGTCCGCAGGCTAAAACCGTCATTTCACCACTTGCTTCTATTATCATTTTTAGAGACATTGCAACTAGCTTATCATCATCTACAATTAATATATTCATGTAATATGCTCACTTTCCCGGTGATTTTTTTAATTATCCTTTTGGATTTTTCACTTTTTGCCAATTAATACTCACTTTTTTATTGTTACAAATATTCTAAAGCCGTTTTCATTTGTTATTAGAACATTTCCATTAACGCTTTCTATCCTATTTCTTATATTATCAAGCCCCATGCCTCTGATATCTCCTATTTTGCTATTACTATTCTTGGCTTTTTCACTATAATCATGGATAACAAGCTGATACATGGAAGGATGCTCATTTAAGCTTATATTTACATATTCATTTTCACTATGCTTTAATATATTCGATACGCCTTCCTTTACTACACCGATTACGGCATACTTTATTTCCTTATCGATTTCAGAGGATACATCGATTTCAAGATTTAGCTTTCTGCTATTTTTAAGAGGCTTCACTATTTCTTCTATCGCAGACGGAAGATCGATAGCCTCATCTCTTAAATCATGCACACTGCTTCTTATATTATTCATTGCTGTATCTAGGGTTTCCTTTAATCCCTCAAGTCCATCCTTAAGATTTTTATCCTTACATATAGTATTCAATGCTCCTAGCTGCAAAATAGCTCTTGTAAGCATATGTCCTACATTATCATGGATTTCTCTTGCGATACGGTTTCTTTCCTTTATCGTGCTAAAATAGATTTCATCATCCTTTGCCTTAAGAAGAGAATTATTCTTTTTCGCTAATTCATCTTCTCTTATAATTGATTCATCTCTAAGCTCTTTGATTTTTTTCTGTAAAAACTCAGATCTTTCACTTTTTATGCTTAAGTAGGCAGATATCATCATCATAATTATCAAATACAGGCCGATTAATGTATTATCCGAATGATTTGTAAATACGAGCACTAATACTGCAGATAGAGTAATACCTATATAGTTCTTTAGAATTATCATATCATATAAAAAAACAGGAAGCATGATTGCAAAATCATGAAAGAAAAATACCATCCCCAAACTTATCATTTGAAGTAAAAAGGCAATTATTTCATTTGCTCCCTCTGGCCAATTAGTTTTCTTATTTTTAGTGTTAAAAAGTAAAAAATAATTCAAAAAGACCACAGCCAAAGAAATGTATATAACGACAACAAGGTATCTGTCGGTCAGAATACTCTGACCGGCAAATACCATCATTAAAATAAGTATTATTCTATCAATAAACCTCTCCATACATAGCTCCTTATGCTAAGGTATATTATCTTTCCTTGATGTATAAAGTGACTCTTGATATTGCAAGTCCTGCTGTTACGCATACCACTCCAAAGAGCGCCTCCATGCCAAAGCAGCCTAGTATGTCATTAAACACAGCTCCTTTTTCTATTTTTTCAAGTCCTAGTGCATACCAATATGTAGGAAGGAATCTACTCACCGTTTTTACTTCATCTCCTAATACCTCAAGTGGAACAAATATTCCGCCTAGGAATGAAAATCCAAGACTTATGATATTAATGATTATATCCTTTGACTTTAGGATACTAGTAGCAGAAAAGGATGAAATCAAAACGACCATTCCTACAGTTACCAATGTGAAAATCAGAAGGTTCATCATGCTAAGGAGCCATTTCATCGAAAAAATTTTTCCTTTAAGGAAGATGCTGACAAATACCGACATACCGACATAAACAACAGATGAAACCAAAATCGAACCAGTGAACAAGGCGATATTTCTTTCATTAGCACTGATTGAAGATACCATTGTTCTATCCTTGACATCCTTTACATTAAATCTTGAAACCGCTGGAAGCAGGCACCACAATATTATACTCATTATACCATATGGCAGGAACAAAAACAAACTAAATGTTTTAGAATGGGTACTTCCTTCCCCTTTAGATGATGCTTTTAAATCTATGAAGCTATCAGGTTCTACTGCTTTTTGAGTATTAATTATTGCCTCTGATAAAGAAAATCCCGCATTTTCAAATCTGACTATACCATCTACATAAGAGCCAAGCTGAAGTGATACATAATTTCCATCAGGAAGCGAGGTATCAAACACCGCATTTATTTCTAATGGGTCGTTATCTAAATGCCTCTCCATAAATCCCTTTGGAATATCTATATAGGCTGTATAATATGCGGAAAAAATTAAATCCTTCACTTTATCCTCATCATACTCTGCCATATCTACATCATGCTGTGACTTTAAATACTCTACCACAGCCTTTGAGAGCTCCGACTCATCATTATCATTTACGATAATTGAAGTGGACGTATTTGTATATCCTCTAGTTCCTTTATTACCGCCATATTGAGAAGCAACCATTATTGTCATCAGTACGCAAATTCCAAAATATAGAATAACTCCCACAAAGTTACTTTTTACTATTTTCATGAATGCCTTAAAGACTTGCATATCTCTTCCTCCTCGATAAAATCAGGCCTGATGATATAAAAACAACCGTTAAACCGACAATATAAATCATCGCCTTATAATATCTTTCTCCCACTCCATACATATTCAGTGCATAAAATGCATCAGTAATAACTGCTGACGGATTTATCCTATTTATAATAGGGCATTTCATTTCCACTATTGTTCTCATATTAGGTATCATAAGGCCTGATAAAAATCCTCCACCAACTACTATTGCCATTAAAATATTTTCTCTGGCCTTCTTAGAGATGTTACTGAACTGATAAACGAAAAATCCCAGTGATATTCCTAAAATAGTGGCAAGTGCCGCTGTCAAAAAAACATAGGTCACATCCGCGCCAAAATTTATTTTTAGCCCGAAAACAAGATAGCAAAGTCCTATCATTGTTACAGATACCTGCACTACACAAACTGCTAAAAGACCAGCTATTTCATATACAGCCTTATTTACAGCTGAAACCTCAGTTCTTGCTCCTTGCGGCGACTGATCTGCCTGTCCGCTTTCTACAACTGCAGCTCCAGACATCATTGCCATCATCGCCATCATTGTTATAAGGCTATAAAAATATGTAACATATGGATCCTTATTTCCTCCTGATATTGACTTATTTGCTATTAACTCAGTGGTCTTTCTTTCTAAGCTCTTAAGCACCTCTCCAAGTCTTTCAGGATTATTCTTTATCGTTTCAGAAATCATAAGGGAATACTGTCTGAACACACCTACTATACTGCTTAATATGCTATCCTCAATTTCTCCCGCATTTCCTATTTCTCCGTTTTCATTTTTAGTGCCTGATAATACAAGCCTTATGTCCTCAATATTTCTAAGATCTATTATTCCCTTTACTGCCCTTTCTTCATCTTCATTTTCAAGAAGCAAAAGTGCATTTTCATAGTCTGTTTCAACTATATCAAGTATTTTAGTGCCGTCATCATACTGAATAGTTTTTAGAATTTCGCCCATATCTCCAAAGGTATTACTTTCTGCATTTAGAACAACTGCCGTTCTTACAACTGTATTCACTGCATTTTTATAAATGGACTCAAATGCACAGTAAAACAGAGTGCCAAGAGCTAATGAGAATAAAAGTGACCAGCCTATTGCCTGTTTATCTCTTATATTGATTTTCAATCTATTTATAAATATATTTAAAAACATCTCATCACTCCTTATCTCTCAGCTGCTTACCTGTAATTTCCAGGAATACATCATTTAGTGTAGGTATCTCAGAATAAATTCTGTCATAATCAATATTTTCATTCTTTAAATATTCCGCCACATGGGTGATATTATGCTTACCACCGCTGCATTTTATTGTCAGAATATTGTTCATGTATTTTACATCATACACATGATGAAGTTTTTTTATTTCCTCAATGTTCTCATCCTTTAAGTGTCTTATATTTACCACGACGCTTTCTGTATTTTTTATCATGCCCTTTAGCTCACTAAGACTTCCTTCTGCTATCTTCTTCCCCTTATCCATGATAAGTATGTGATTACAGAGCTGCTCTACCTCCTCCATGTAATGCGAAGTATAAATAATGGTAGCTCCTTTTTTATTTAAGCACTCAATTCCTTCAAGTATCTTATTTCTAGACTGCGGATCAACTGCCACAGTCGGTTCATCAAATATAATAAGCTCAGGCTTATGAGCAATTCCGCAGGCAATGTTCAAACGTCTGAGTAATCCTCCTGAGAGCTTTTTAGGGAAAAACTTTCTAAATTCAGTAAGACTTACAAATTCTAAAGCCTCTTCTACATACTGCTTTCTGGTCTTTTTATCCTTAATATACAGGCCGCAGAAATAATCTACATTCTCATAAACCGTCAATTCATCAAACACTGCTACATTCTGCGATACGACACCTATCCTGCTTTTTATATCTCTTCTTTTAGGCTCCATTTTCTCACCGAAAATCTTGATTTCTCCCTTGTCATACGAAAGAAGTGAGAGCAGACAGTTAATTGTGGTAGTCTTTCCTGAACCATTAGGTCCAAGCAAGCCGAACACCTCTCCCTCCTTTATGCTCATGCTGAAATTATCAAGTGCAATGAGTTCCTTGTAGCGCTTTACTAAGTTGTTTATTTCAACTACGGTCTTTGACATATTACTTCTCTCCTTATACATAAACTAATATAATAATCAATTATTTATAATTATTCATTTAATAATTGCCCGTTTAATAATTACTCATTTCATGATTACTTGTTTAATGAAAACCACTTCAACAATAATTACTGAAGTTATGCTTTAATTATACACATGCCTCAATTTTTCGGTAGTGTCTTAAATCACAACTTCATATGACAAATGTCACTACTGATTTTTATTAATGTAATTAGCAAACATATATAACAAGGACCAGTGAAAGCATAAATGTGAAAATAGAGTAAGTTAATATTATTTTTATATTTTTCTATTTACTATAATCCTATTTTGGTATACAATTATAATATATACCTATCATTTACAGAAAGGATATGTGATATGAAAAATAAAAATTATTCAATGAAATCAGTCTATCTGGTAACTAGCCTTATTGTAGTGATAATGCTCTTTCTCCAGTTAATCATATTAGGAATAAACAGCTCCCGCGAAGCTAAAACAGCAACGACTGCCCGCTTAAGGCAGGTAGAAATAATCCTTGAAAAAAATGATCACGAGGAAACTGCCTTACTTTCCTCATTAAAGGACGAATATACCATACTCGCAAAGGCCGTTGCCTATTACCTAGACCATAATTCTAGTGCTGTTAATGACATTGAAGAGTTAAAAAAGCTCTGCTCTCTTTTGTCAATAGATGAAATCCATATCTTTGATGAAACCGGAAAAATATTTTCAAGCAGTGTTGAAAACTATATTGGTTATACCTTAGATTCCGGCGATCAGATAGGATATTTTAAGCCGATGCTTGAAGATAGGACTATGACCATGTGTCAGGACGTAACTCCAAATACCGCTGAAGGAAAACCAATGGTATATGCTATGACCTGGAATGAACCACAGACTCTTATGGTGCAGGTAGGAATCGAGCCTGTAAGACTTATATCTGAACTAAAACTTAAAGAAATTGAAAAAGTAATCGGTGATATTTCAGTAGATAAGAATATTACCATAACCGTAGCTGATGCTTCTACCCTTGAAATAGTTGGTTCTACCGAGCCAAAATTCACTGGTAATAATCTAAAAAATATATGTAACTTAGATTTTAGTAAAATAACTGATGAAACTACCTTTTTTAAAAAGATTAAATTAAGTGATAATGTTCTAAAGAGCTTCTGTTCTGCTAAAAATTCTGGCGAATATTGCATCTGCGTATTTTTAGACTATAATTACTTTTTTAACAGAATCTTAGAGTCCCTATTTTTAGTATTTATTTATCTTTTACTAGCCACCTTTGTCATAACATTCATTTTCAAAAGGCTATTATCCTCTCGTCAGGAAAACATTCAGCATATGGAAGTATTCCAATCAATGTCCGAAATATACTATAGCCTGCATTTGGTAAATCTAAAGAAAAATACCGTTATTGAGTATTCTGCTAAAAATCATGTAAAGGATAACTATAATAAGGAGACTAAAGTAAAGGCTGATGTAATGATGAAAAACATCATGCATGCGACCATGAGTGATGCATACTTACAAAGAGGTTTAGAGTTCTCAGACATCACCACCCTGCCTGAGCGAATGAAGGATAAAAAAGTCATATCCATGGAGCTGCTCGGTAAAAATGTAGGCTGGATCAGAATGTCCTTCATCACCATTACTGCTACTGAAGGTATTCCAAATAAGATAATTGTTGCGACTCAGATCATTGATGAAGAAAAGAAAGCTGCTGAGCTTCTTTATGCAAAATCTCACACAGATGAGCTCACCAAATGCTATAACCGCAGAGCCTACAACAATGATATTCTCACCTTCCTCGACGCAGCCGATAAAAAGGAATTCATTTATATTTCTCTTGACCTAAACGGCCTGAAAACTGTCAACGACGATTTAGGTCACGAGGCTGGCGATGAAATGATTAAGGGCGCTGTAGACTGTATGAATAAGGCCTTCTCTGAACATGGTAAAATTTACAGAACAGGCGGTGATGAATTTGTTGCTCTCTTATTCACCGATGCCGAAACAATAAAGCATTTGACCAAAGAATTTGATAAAATCCTTGAAAACTGGCATGGCGACATAGTCAAAACTGTATCGGTTTCTTACGGATATGTTGTTTCTAGTGAGTTAAAGGGCAAATCTGTTCTTGAAATTGCTTCTCTTGCTGATAAGAGAATGTATGAAGCAAAAGAAAAATACTACAAGGACCGCGGAATCACCAGAAGACGCACCTAACTTTTCAATGATAAATACAAATAAGCAGGCATATCATTTTGACATGCCTGCTTATTTCTTTGTCTTGATTATATTTTTCTTTTAGGCTCCATTTATATTAAACAAAGCCTCTTACCAGGTTAAGAAATCCGGGTAAAAAGAAACATTAATTATTATATTTTCACTTATTTTCCGCCTTGCCGCACGTATTTTTAAAATTACATTCCTCGCAAAAACTGCAATTTCCGCATGAGCATTTGCCGTTTTTTCGATTCTTTTTTAGCCCCCTTGCGGCAGCAATTATTATTAAAAGCAAGGCTGCTAGTATTAAATAATCCCAGATATTCATTTTACCTCTTAATATAGCTTATAAATAGCCATTCGTTAATTAAATAAATAAGAGTTAAGCAAAGCCAAGTGCCATACCAATGAGCCTTACAATAAATGCTGCAAGCCATGCTATAACGCACTGCCAAAGCACAACATATATCGCCCATTTTCTCCCCATTTCCCTGCGTATTGATGCAACAGCTGCTACGCATGGTGTATAAAGAAGGCTGAATACCAGCATTGACATAGCCGAAAGAGCACCTATAGATGCAACTCCTTCACTGAACAATGTCTCCATTACAGAAATAACGCTTTCCTTTGCCATAAAGCCGCTGACTAAGGAGGTTACTATTCTCCAGTCTCCAAGACCTATCGGCTTCATTAATGGAACAAAAACTCCTGATACACTAGCTAAAATGCTGTCATAGGAATCCTCTACCATATTAAAGCCGAAATTGAAGTTTCCAAGGAACCATACTGCTATTGTTGCTACTAATATTATGGAAAATGCTCTCTGCAAAAAATCCTTGCTCTTTTCCCATAATAGCAATAATACATTTTTTAAGCTTGGAAATCTATAATTAGGAAGCTCCATTACAAAAGGAACTGCATTTCCTTTAAATATTGTCTTTTTAAGTATAAGAGCCATTAAAACTGCCATTATTATTCCTAAAAAGTAAAGACCGGTTATTATAAGCCAGCTATGTTTAGGAAAAAACACAGCTACAAAAAATCCATATATCGGAAGCTTTGCAGTACATGACATAAACGGAGTAAGCAGAACTGTCATTTTTCTATCTCTTTCACTAGGAAGCGTCCTAGTGGACATAACAGCCGGTACTGTGCAACCAAAGCCTACAAGCATTGGTACAATACTTCTTCCTGATAAGCCCATCCTGCGGAGCAGCTTATCCATAAAAAAGGCAACTCTTGCGATATAACCGCTATCTTCTAGCATTGAAAGGAAGAAAAACATAAGCAGTATTATTGGTAAGAAGCTTATTACAGTTCCTACGCCTTCAAATATTCCGTCAATCACAAGACTTTGTATGGCAGGATTTACATTTAGCGTTTCCATGCCTCTTTGGACCCCTCCTTTTAGAACATCAATTCCTGCTGCTAAAAGGTCCTGGAAAAATGGTCCTATTAAAAAGAAGGTCAGATAGAAAATCAAAGCCATGATTCCGGCAAACACCGGTATGGCAGTATATTTTCCAGTTAAAATCTTATCAATTTTCTTACTGCGCAGATGCTCTCTGCTCTCGCTAGGTCTTATAAGGCATTCATCACATACCTTTCCGATATATCCAAAGCGCATGTCAGCAACTGCTGCGCTCCTATCAAGCCCGCATTCCTTTTCCATCTTCTTAACAATGTGCCAAGCCATTTCCTTATCATTTTGATCTAGCTTAAGCTTTTCAGCTATAAGGGCATCTCCCTCTATCAGCTTACTTGCAGCAAAATTTACTGGAAGATCCGCTGCTTTAGCACTTTTTTCGATTAAGTGACTTGCTGCATGGATGGTATTTTTAACTATGCTTCCCTTTTCATTTTCAGAAAACATTTCACACTCTACAGGGCGCTCCTGATATTTTGCCACATGCATGGCATGGCGCACTAATTCATCAACACCCTCATTTTTTGCTGCAGAAATCGGCACAACCGGAACTCCAAGCATTTTTTCCATGGTATTTACATCTACCATTCCGCCATTTCCACGCAGCTCATCCATCATATTAAGAGCTACGACCATTGGTATATTAAGATCTAGAAGCTGCATTGTAAGATATAGATTACGCTCAAGATTTGTAGCATCTACTATATTAATTATCGCCTTCGGTTTTTCATTTAATACAAAATCTCTTGAGACCAGCTCTTCTCCCGAATAAGGAGACATTGAATATATTCCTGGAAGATCAGTTATCAGAGTATCTGCATGCCCCTTTATCTTACCAGACTTTCTCTCAACAGTTACACCCGGAAAATTTCCTACATGCTGACTTGCGCCTGTAAGCTGATTAAACAGAGTGGTTTTTCCACAGTTCTGATTTCCAACAAGGGCAAAGGTCAGAATCGTTCCTTCTGAGAGTGCTTCACTCTTTTCTTTGACGGAATTTATATTCTCTTCACCAAAGCCAGGATGCTCTGCATTCCTTCTATTCTTTTTCAAATTGCTATTTCCGGTCTTTTTTAGACTTTCAGCTTCTTTATTTACCTCTACATTTTCTACCTCTATTTCATCTGCATCAGCTAGTCTGAGTGTAAGCTCATATCCATGCAAACGAATTTCTATCGGGTCTCCCATTGGAGCCTTTCCGACCATTGTGATTTCTGCACCTGGAATTATTCCCATATCCAGAAAATGCTGGCGCAGTGCTCCCTCGCCGCCGACCTTAAGTGTTTTTACTGTCTGGCCCTGCTTTATCGAACTAAGCTTCATTAGTTACTTTCCTCACATTCACCTATATTGTCCCCTATATTCCCCTTAATACCTTCTATTTCTTACTTCGCTTTCTATTTAAAACCTTCTATTTCTTACTTCGTTTTCTATTTAACACCTTCTAGATTTACCTTACTTTTCTTTTATAATGCCTTCTATGGCTTACTTTTTCTTTTTACTGCCCCGAGTATGTCTGCGATTACCAGATATAAAATCTAATCACCCTTAAGTAAAATCATAATGAGATAATATGAAACCTATGAGTCTGAAATTCGGCAGATCATTTTCATTCCACGTGACCTTTATTTCTGCAGATTCTATTGAAAGTACACATCTAGAGCCTTTATTATCCCTAAATACAATATGTAAAAGCGATCTAAGTCCCTCTTTATTTAATTTTTCATATACCTTAGGACTTTTTGATTTCATATAGGATATATCGTTAATAACTAAAACATTATCAGTATATAGACTTAGAACCGTGCCATCTAAAATATAATCCTTTGTCTCTTCAATTAATTTACTATCTGGAACTCCCTGTCCTGCTGTTACTATTTTCCCTCTGCCATTATTTCCATAAATAATAAGATGCTGTATTCCTATATTATCGACTAAGTCATCTGCAAGTTTTTCAATAGGATAGTCAATCCCGCGTGTTACCTTATCTAGAATCATACAGATGATATCGCTCTTTGACATGTCTCCCCTACTATTTAGTCTGGCACTTCCAAACTGAATCTGCTTAATATCATTAATTGATCCATGCTTACTCTTATCATAAATGATATATCTGTTCCTTCCCTTTTCCTTTGCCCTATAAAGTGCAAAATCAGCTAAGGTGAAAACATCCTCGTAATTATCAGCATCCTTTGGATAGGATGCACAGCCTATTGAAAGTGATGTGCTAGGCTTTCCCTCTGAATTTTCAGGAAATTCGCCGCGGACCATATTTTTTATGCTTCTAAGCCTTTCCCTTTCATATTCAAGGTCAAAGGCGTTAAATAGCACTATCATGAATTCATCTCCGCCAAATCTTCCAATTACACCGTCTTCCCCTATCTCATTTTTTATTATCGCAGCAACCTTAGTTAATACCTCATCACCTGTCTTATGACCAAATGTGTCATTTACACGCTTAAAGTAATCTACATCTACAATCGCTATTGTTATTCCTTTTCTATGTTCTACGTCGATCAGCCTTGTGGCATATTCGGTAATATCCCCTTTTGACAAAAGTCCTGTTAACGAATCTAACACCGGGAGTCTTTCTACATTTACAACCTGCTCATTTCCTTCATGGATAAAGCCAGCGTAGTTCTTTATTTCTCCATCCGCATAAATGGCCGATACCTTTATCTGTGTATATTTGATGTCATTACCGCCGTACAAAGCCCCATCAAAGCACTCTTCAACGTCTCTATTCCCATTTTTAAGTTCGGCGAAGAATTTCACTACCTTTTCCTTTGAAAACTTAGCCAAAAGCATTTTTTCAAATTCATCAATAGAATATTTACTTTTTTCGACAGTTTCATCAATCCTAAATTTTTGTATTGTTACTTCCTGCGTCTTTAAATTGCACTTTAAGCCCCAGTCACCGTATAGTCCTAATACCTTTTCAAGCAGATCTATTTTCACAGAGTTTTCTTCTATTTGGCGCATTGCAGCATCTAAAGCGTATAAAGATACGCATATATATTCAGATATATTGCCCTGAACTATCGACATAAGTACAGGCAGATTAAATCCTTCATCCACCTTAAGCTCTGCTGCAAACCATTTTCCATCCATTGCCGCTGCATGCTCATAGAAGCTATCTCTATTTTTTTCATCAATTAGTTCATTGAACGGTGAATAGAGACGGTTTCCCATAAATGAATAAAACTGTGCATCTGCAGAAACAATATCATAAAGATTCTTTTTTATTATTATCGAATGACAAACGCTTTTCCACATAATTATGCCTTCCCATAAATACCATGTAAACCACTTTTGCTCTTTTTATGCACCTTATCACTGCTTTAATCCTTTTTAAACCAGCTTTAAGGAATAAATGTCAGCAAAAGGAACTATTGTACCATCCTCAAACACTAATAATCCATCATATTCTTCTATTTTCTTTACCCTGCCTCTTTTATCTATATATTCGCCTCCGCTTTTAAGCGTATCAGGTTTAAAATAGGTTATTTCAATTTCGGCAAGATTATTCCCGTCTAGTGTTTCGATCTTATTCTTTAGCTCTAAAATATTATAATCGAGCTGACTCTTTTCATCCTCTGCCAGTTCGTTTCTAAGTTCCGTAAGTCTTGCGCTCTCCTTTACCTCTTCATCATACCCCGTAAGTGCGGCAAACGGAGAGAACTGCGGAGCCCTTGCTTCTCTTTGCATCCTTTTATGATGCCTAGGCTCCCATCTTTGTCTGTCTATTATATCATCATATTTATTTTCCATACTGTAACAGCCTTCTATCTCAACTACACTCTGTACATTTCTCTATTCTATGCTTTATGCCCTCCTACTTGATTATTTCTTTCTATCGTGGTAGCTCCCTCTTCAAGGTCCATTCCACGTAATATGGCATTTTTACCATATTTTTTCTTCATTCCAAGAAGTGCCTTTTGCAGCTTTTTCTCCTTTTCGGCTTCCTCTTTTTCTTCTTTTTTCTTTTTCTCTAGCATCTCATAATCTGTAAATAAATTAAGCTGAACCTGCGCATTTTCTTCCTTCTCCTGGACGCTTTTTTCATCCATGATATGATTTGCAACCACATACATCCTGCGTACATAAAGCTTTTTATTTACTATTTGATCAAAGAGCTGCATTACCGCATCTATTATCAGTTTTCCCGATGAGGTGTATTTTCCTAGATTAATTGAGCCATGGCTTCCCTCCGGCACCATTCTGCCATAATGGTCATATTCATAAGCTCCTTTATAATCAGGCGGTATCTTTCTATCATACCCTATTGTAATTACCATCTGATCGGCTAGTACATTCTTTTCGACCATGTCAAGCACCAGCGCATCTGTCATCTCACGCATTACTAACTTTGCCTTTTCATATTCGTAAGGTCCTGATAGTACCTGTCCTGAACTGAGACTGCTATTTTCAGGCTTATATGCCTTTATGTCCTTCATAAGACAGTTCTCATACCCCCAGGCGTGGTCTATTAAAAGCTCAGCATTTATTCCAAACATATCAAAGAGGAGATTCTCATTATAAAAATCCTTGTCATCACCTATAGAGCACCTTGCTATGTCTCCCATAGTAAAAAGGCCTTTGCTCTCAAGCTTTCTAGCATAACCGCGGCCCACTCTCCAAAAATCAGTAATAGGTCTATGATTCCATAGGAGCCTTCTATAAGACATTTCATCAAGTTCTGCTATTCTTACTCCGTCCTTATCTGCCGGAATATGCTTTGCTACGATATCCATGGCTACCTTACAAAGATACATATTGGTACCAATACCAGCTGTCGCCGTAATCCCGGTCTCAAAAAGCACCTCTTTTATCATCTTCATGGCAAGCTCATGCGCCGTAAGCTTATAAAAAGGCAGATATTCCGTCACATCCATTATTACTTCATCGATTGAATATACATGAATATCTTCCGGCGATAGATATCTTAAATATATGCTATAGATGCTATTGCTTACTTCCATATACCGCCTCATTCTTGGCGGTGCAGCTACAAAATCCAGCTCGAGAGATGGATTATTTTTCAGTTCGCTTGCTAGATGCGATTTTCCAGTAAATTTATGACCTGGTGCATGCTTTAATCTCTCGGCATTTATTTCCCTTACTGCAGCTGTGACCTCAAACAGCCTTGCTCTTCCCGGAATTCCATAAGCCTTTAAGGCCGGTGTTACAGCTAGGCATATGGTCTTTTCCGTTCTGCTTACATCTGCCACTACAAGATTTGCATCAAGTGGGTCTAGGGCACGTGAAAAGCACTCTACAGACGCATAAAAAGACTTAAGGTCTATAGCCACATAGGTCCTATTTCTTTCTTCCATGCCCATCCTCCAATTATAATTTAAATAAATATCCTCTGCTTTTATCAGTCTTTATTAAGAGATGATCAGCATAAGATACAGTACAATAGTAATAGTAATTATCGCGTTGAACATAAATGTCATAATTTTATGATTATTACATACATTTATTCCAACTGCAAAAAACACGTATACCACCTTAAATTCTAGCATACTTTGCCTTTATTTTCAATGTTTTATTATCTTCTAGTACCAACAAAAAAGAGGCTGTCGCTTTAGATGATTAAATCATCTGGGTGAAGCCCATTATGTTAAATACAGTATTTCAGCGCGAAAAAAGGGCCTCGCACTAATTACTTAGTGCGACAGCCCCCTTTTCGAGGTGATTTTATTAAATGAAAACCAAAAAATTAGTTATCAGCTGGTTTAGCATACTGCTCTAAATCTTCAAGAGTAAATTCTTCTTTTTCTAATTTCTCTTCTGTTACTCTTTCAGCTACTGGAGCAGTATTTTCAGGAATCTTATATTCATCCTTTAATAAATCCGGGTAATCTTCTAATGATAGATGTGATGTCAATGGTCCATATGCATATGGCGCAAGGTCATACGTTGCATAATAGGTACTGATTCCATTTTCATCTAATATCCATACAAGAGTTCCATCATCAATTTCATTCTTTAACTGCTCATTAAGAGGAGTTATTCCCATTACTCCATTTTCCTTAAGATCAGTAATTAATTCTTCCTCTTCTTCTCCGTCTACTGCATCAAAATCAAGATGATCAATAATCTTTTCAACAAGTGTATCTGGATCATTTACTACATCAGTGATTTTTATTTCTTCACCTGTCTTTGAATCGTAGTTGCAGCTTCTATACCATGAATTTGGATGTGCACCGCCTGCGTTCATATAGTAGAAAATTAATACAGATGTAGCATTATCATCAAATCTTGAAATTCTCTCTGTCATTTCTATTGCATTTGGTCCATATAAATAACCCTCTGACTCATCAGTAGTTGCAAAATTTGCACAGGTAGCAAAGTTTTCCATTAAACTGCTGTATTCTAGCTCATTAAGATTATCAATTGATATACTTAATTTTGGATAATTTTTTGCTGTATCATCAGAAATTACAATCTCAGAATAATTAGCATAAGCGTATGCAAATTCTTCATCTACATCTTCAATCTTTGTCTTCTCAGCTGTTTCTAAACTATGTAATTTAATATTTGCACTTAACTTTCCTGTAGCTGCCTCAGTAGTAGTCTCGGTTGTTGCCTCTGTTGTAGCTTCTGTAGTTGCCTCTGTTGTTGCCTCTATTGTTGCATCTGTAGTTGCATCTGTAGTTGCCTCTGTTGTTGCATCAGGCTCTTTAGTAGCTTCCTGCTCGCTAGCTGCTGTTGTAGCTGCTGCCCTTGCATCCTTTTTCTCACCGCATCCTGTTGCTCCTATAGCCACACTTACTACTGCTAATGTGAGTAATGCACTAAAACCTCTCTTTTTCATAATTCCTTACCTTTCTTTTCATCCAAAAAAACAGGTACTAAAAGTATCTTTAGTACCTGTATACTTTTGTTGATGCGATTATATCACACCAATTTTATTTTGTCATCTTACGAAATTCTTACGATTTTTCGTGATTTCTTTTTTCTTCAAACTACTGCTTACGAATTAGTCTTCTTATTGAGGTTGTAGCCTATTATTGAACCAACTATTCCGCCAAGAATGTGGCCTAACTGAGATACATTATCACTAAGTGCAAATCCTTCTATGAGTTGCTGTCCAATAAAGAATAATGCTACAAGTATAAAGGTAATAGGTATTTCGCCCTGCTTAAAGCTTGTAAAGGATGATAAAAGGATGAAAGCAAATACTACGCCGCTAGCTCCTAATAATGCCGTTGTAGGGAAGAAAATATAATTCACCACGCCTGCCACAAGGCCTGTAATTAATATAACTCCTATAAGCTTTTTAGAGCCATACTTTTCTTCAAGCATAGGTCCAAGAAGTAATATGTATGAAGTATTTCCAGCAAAATGTGCCCAATCAGCATGGCCTAATACATGGGTAAAAAATCTCACATAGGTTAAAGGTGATGCAAGTGATGAACGATAGGTCGCAAAAAATTTCAAGTTGCTCGCTCCCTTTGTTATGTAATTAAGCAAAGTGACAACAAAACATAGTCCAACAAACACAAGCACCACTGGTGCATTAAATGAAATCTTGAATTTGAACCCCTTCTTTTCCATTTTTTAATTCCTTCCTTACTTCATTTTTTCACACGTTTTTTACACGCTTTTTTACACGCTTTTTCACACGTTTTTTTACACGCTTTTTCACACGTTTTTTTACACGCTTTTTCACACGTTTTTTTACACCGCTATAGTTTCTTATCTATAGCAATCTCTTACCAGTAATTATTATATTACAGCTTCATTATAATTGCCGTATTATCACAGCCGCGCCATTACCGCCTCATTATAATTACCACATTATTATAGCCATATTATCATGATGCATTAACGCATGCCATATAGCGTTTCTAATATACCCTTTACCTTCCAAATTGCTTCATCAACCTGTCTCTTAGCTTCACTTATTTTGGACTGAACAACAAAGTCCATTAAAAAGCCGTCGAAAAAGAAATCTGCAAAAGTAGTAAAGCTTCCAACATCGATACTAGTAAGATCAATATCTCTTACATCATCTAATTGATCCTTAAACTTTCTTAATGCATACCTGGCCGCATCCATTTCAGCTTTTGCGTCATCGATTCTGCTATGCTTCATAATTCCTGAAATGAGACCTCCTCCAAATATGTCAACAAGGCCCCAATTTCCTGCAGAATCAAGACTTTTCTTCGCTTTACCAAGGCACTCTAAGGCTACCTTACCCGAAAATATGGCTTCCTGTATCTCCTTTTCTCTATTATAACCGGCACCACTTCCATAGCCTCTTCCATAGCCATTTCCGCTCTCAAAGCTGGTATAATCATCATTATAACCATTATCATAGCCGCCGTTATTATAGCCGCCGTTATCGTAACCGCCGTTATTATAGCCGCCATTATTATAGCCGCCGTTGTCGTAGCCGCCGTTGTCGTAGCCGCCGTTATTATAGCCGTTATTATAGCCGCCGTTATCGTAGCCGCCGTTATTATAGCCGTTATTATAGCCGCCATTATCGTAGCTGCCGTTATTATAGCCGTTATTATAGTTATTGTTATTATAGTTATTGTTATTATAGTTATTGTTATTATAATTATTGCTATAATTTCCTCTATTATAGCTTCTGTCTCTATTTGACTTATCTTTATCTTCGCCAAACATGCTGTTCAACCCTTCAGTAAAATCATCAAAAAATCCCATACGATAACCTCTTTCTATTAAAAATCCTTTGCCTTTCACCGGGCAAATCCGTTAATCACTGATAAACACGGTTAACCTAATAATATAATATTATTATATATCCGCTGATTCTTCAACTCTGTAACAGGTAAAATAATAAGGGTTATTGGGCAATTTCCGAAAAAATACAAACTTCTTCCCTATAAATTCCAATGCCATTATACCATTTTTTACATAATAATGTAAAGAGTTAATAAAAAAAAGCTGAGTTGCATTTTTATTTTGCTTTTGCTATAATGTGGTGGGCATTTAGTCTAGAAAAAAATGATTTATCTTGTAAACTCATTAAACACAGGAGGCATATAAATGTCAGAAATAATTAAAAACGAAGTTACCGAGCTTGTGAACAGTATACTTGAAGATTATAAAAACGGTCGCACGATTGATAATGCTGAACTTTGGAATCAGCCAGATACTGATATCATAAAGGATATAACCTCAAAGCTTTTAAAAATAGTATTCCCTGGCTATTTCAGAGAACAGGGCTATAAGTTTTATACACTCAGTTCAAGACTTACTGTACTGATTGAAGACGTAATGTATAATCTCAATCGTCAGATCAACATTGTTTTAAAGCAGATGCCTGAGTCTGCCGGAAAAAATGAAGCTGAAATCGATAAAAGAGCTCAAGAGCTTTGCATTTCCTACTTCAAGATGATTCCTGAAATAAGAGCTCTCATCGACACCGATGTAAAGGCCACCTATGACGGTGACCCTGCGGCTTTTAATTATAATGAAATCATCCTTTGTTACCCTGGTTTATACGCCATTGCTGTAAGCCGTCTAGCTCACGGCCTTGTTACTCTTGGAGTTCCACTTATTCCTCGTATCATGACTGAACAGGCACATAGCCGCACTGGTATCGACATCAACCCTGGCGCTACTATCGGAAAGTACTTCTTCATTGACCATGGTACCGGTATCGTTGTCGGTGAAACCACAATAATAGGCGACAATGTTAAGATATATCAGGGTGTTACAATCGGTGCTCTTTCAACTAGGGGCGGACAAAGACTCAAGGGTGCTAAGCGTCATCCTACCATTGAAGATAATGTAACCATTTATTCTGGTGCTTCTATTCTTGGCGGTGAGACTGTTATCGGTCACGATTCTGTCATCGGCAGTAATGCCTTCATTACAAAGAGCGTAGCTCCTAATACCAGAGTAACCATCAAAAACCTCGAACTTAACATGAAGCAGTTTGATGAAGGTTCTTCTGCTTCATGGTAATTTTTAACAGATAAAATCACAATAATAAAAACTGTTCTCGATACCATTTTACCAGTAAAGAGAACAGTTTTTTACGTCTATTTATACGCCTTAATTATAACCTTATTTATGATTTCTACTTAAGAAGACAGGTAAAGGTAATCACTCCATCCTTCCAACTTGCATTTATGCTACCTTTATAGCGCTTTACTATGGCTTCGGCAATGGATAGTCCTATTCCATAGCCTCCTTTTTTATTATTGGTTCCTGTATGAGATTCATCCTGTCTATAAAATCTCTCAAAAAATTTACTATAGTCTACATCCTTTCCTTCAGCATAGGTATTTGAAACCTCAAATCTTGTCACCTTACCCTTTTGCGATAAGGAAACATTTATTTTCCCATTATCATCGCAGTATTTAATTGCATTATCAATTAACAAGGTTGCAAGCTGTCTTATGCTGCTTCCCTCTGCTGTCATGTGGATTCCTTCTGCAACATTTGAGGTAAGCTCTTTTTCATCAGTATTTGCAACGGTTTTAAAGGTCTCTACAGTGCTGTTTACTACCTCGGAGACATCAGTATCTATCATTTCCTCCTTATCTTCACTTTCTTGTCCCTTAGCGATTAGGACAAGGTTCTGTATAAGGGTACTCATTCTATCTACCTGACGCATTGTCGACTGATTCCACTCATTTTCGCCATTCATCATCTGCTCTACCTCGGTATTAGCCCTTATTACTGCAAGCGGTGTCTTTAGCTCATGGCTCGCATTGGTAATGAATCTTTTCTGAAGCTCTGCATTTTCAATTTCAGGCTTTACCGCATTGTAGGAGAACATGCGCACTAAAATAAATATAATTAAGAAACCTATTACTACAAGTATCAGCGCCGAATACAGTATTCTTCCGTTATAGAGTATCTGTGAGGTACAATCTAGATAAACAACTAATTTCGAACCATTCTCATTTTCACTCATTTCATAAAAAAAGGCTCCGTTCTTTCCAAAGCTTTTATTCTTTTCTAGTACATACTGACCATAAAGCTCATCAGCACTTTCCTCATCTAAATAACTGATTTTATTTAAATACGAATCGATTAACGCACCATTTGAATCATAAAGAAGTGAAAAATATCTTGATTGATAATGATTTTCGGAAGATGTAAATATATTTGAGCCTATAGCAAAAATGTCATATATAGTAAAATTATCCGATATTACTGCATCAAAATCTTCTCCCTTAGGTTCCTCCAAAACACTATCTGCGTCAATATCCTCCTGAGAACCAGAGCCCTCCGACTCTTCTCCCATCTCCTGCTTATGGATTTTTCCGTCTCTATCCATTTCAGGAAGTATACCTCCATAGGTAACAATCGTATTTAATACAGTCCTGATTTCTCTTTGCGTAGTTAATGCATTTATTCCATAAATCAGTGCACCTATCCAAAGCGCAACTAAAAGATACGCCATCAAGGCAGCGAAAATAAATCTTCGCCTTAGCTTATTTATTGAACTTGTATTCACTACCGCCCCTCCTAGTTTTTTTATCCGAACTTAATGCAGCATTTTTGCCATGAACTAACTCAAGTAATTATGCCACGAACTAACTCAGGTATTTATGCCATGAACTAACTCAGGTATTTATGCCACGAACTAACTCAGGTATTTATGCCACGAACTAACTCAGGTATTTATGCCATGAACTAACTCAGATATTTATGATGCCCTTACCAGGCAGTAGCTGCCGCCCTTGTCGCCAACTATCCGGGTTCTTGACGCTACAGATTCTAATTTTCCTCTAAGGTATGAAATATACAGATAAACAATATTTTCATCTGCCTTTTCATTATCTGGCCATACTCTTTCTATTATGTAATTATTATCGAGATCTTTTCCTGCATTCAATATAAGAAGCTGCATGAGCTCGAATTCTTTATTAGAAAGACTGACTGTATTCTCACATTTAAGCTCGAAATTTCCTGATGATAATGTAACATCAGAAAAGGTAAGCTGCTTTTGAGTATAATCGCTCTTTCTTCTTGTCATCGCTCTGATTCTTGCTAAAAGTTCCTTCATTGCAAAAGGCTTTGTAAGATAATCATCTGCTCCCGCATCAAGACCATTTACTCTATCATCAACCTCTGCCTTTGCTGTAAGAAGCATGACAGGCGTCATTATATTCAGATTTCTAAGCTCTCTTAATACCTCAAGTCCGTCCATCTTTGGCATCATTATGTCTAGTATTATTCCATCATAGGTATTATTTTTTATATGCTCTAAGGCTTCCTCACCGTCAAAGGTGCTATCTACCTCAAAGCCATCATGCGCTAAAATCGCTGATACTGCGCGGTTTAAATCTTTTGTATCCTCTGCTAATAAAAGCTTCATAATTCCTCCATTCACCGATATCTAAATGCTTTACTCGTCATAAATCATATTCATAAAAACCTAAAACTTTACTCATCATAAATCATGTTTCGTATTGTCTGCATGCTTACATCAGTAGATGCAAGCTCATCCGCACACCTTTTTAACTCGCTTACAATCAATTCCTTTGCATTTGCTTCAATATTCTTTTTGTAGTAAAGATGATGCTCAAGTGCTGCCCAGGTATCCATTGAAATGGTCCTGAGCTGTATCTCAACATAGAGTCCGCTGCTATGCTGTATTATCATGTGATAGCTTCTATAACCATTTGGCTTAGCATGCTTTATATAATCCTTTTCTTCTATCACCTTAATATCGCTTAGCTGAACAATGTAATTTCTTATTTCATAAACATCATCTATAAACGCACACACAACTCTTATTCCTATGGCGTCATGAATCTCAGCTAGAGCTGATTCTACATTGACTGGTATGCCTTTTCTAATGCATTTTTCACGCATGCTCTCTTCACTTTTTATTCTTGCAAGACAATGCTCCACAGGATCTTCTCCGAAATGCTTTTCCTTCATTTCTTCTCTGACTATATCAATTTTATTTAATACATCCTCTAATACATCATTCATAAGAGAAAGCTTTTCTCCATAGATGCTTTCCATTTCTTCCATAGTTTCCTTAACTCCGTTCCGCAGCATATATTATTACCCGTTTAATACATTTTACTGCTGCTTTTTTTATTGTATCATACAAATGTTAACGTTTCGTGAATATCTGCATATTTTCCTATTTATTTTTTCTTCAAAAATGAAGAGCTAATTAAACAAAAAAGCCATAAGAATAGATACCCTAAGGTATATAATCTTATGGCTTATTTTTAAACATACATTTTTTCAAGCTCTGCTTCTTCTCTTTCGAATTCTTCTTCTGAGATGTCTTCTGCATATTTATCTGCCTCTGCGCTAATGCTAGGATAATCATTTACATTTGCAGCTGATGCGAATGCGCCAGAAGCTGCGCCATGATTTCCAATATTTTCAAGATATCCGCTTAACATTATCGTCATCTTTGAATCCCAGGTCCTGTCTACTGTTTTATCCATTGTGAAAGTAGCCATTGAGGTTCCTGAAACAGCGATAAGCACATTATTCTCAAAACGCAGGCTCATGTAAAGACCAGCTACATCTTTCTTTGAAAAACTGCTTCCTGCTGCCTCTAATACCTTTTCAGTAAGATTATCTCCAAGCTTTAAGTCTATTATCATGCTCTTTGGAAGCCTTTTTCCTTTTATTACATCAAACACCAAATACTTAAGCTCTGACCACAAGGAATATTCCCTGCCATTTAGCATTTCTATTTCTTCTTCATTTAAAAAGCTTTTATTGATTTTTCCATTAATTTCAACATTATTCATGCAAGAAAGCTTTACCTGAGTAACTAAGAAATTATCGAAGGCCCTGCCTCCAAAAAGGTCATTCATAAGCTTTTTAACATTTTTAATTTCTAGAGACTTCAATTCTATTCTCCTTATTCATAAATTACGCTAGAATACTCTAGCTGCCACAACATCCAAATAGAACTATAGCAGAGGACGCGTTTACTTTTCAATACATATAGACACATTTTATGCTTTCTTTTCAAATTCCTATAAGAATTATTCCATACTCTTCATTTAAATACCATAAGCAAAATTAAATCTTATTAAGCAAAGAATAGTTAAATGAAGCGGGTAAAAGAGATAGAACGCATATTTAAGCACATAATAGCTCTTATGTTTATATTTTTCAGTTATATCCTCACCATTTTTCGTCAGGTAAGCGAAAGATTTTGGATATTGTCTTCCATTATAAAGGAATATCAGTAAAAAGGCCAATACTGAAACAAATTCGATCATATTACCATTAATACTATAAATCAAAAGACAAACGACATAATATATCAAAATGCGCATCTTTTTAAATCTAAAGAAATAAAAACCCATACCTACCATGACACCAAAATAGCTATAATCAGTTTTTAATAAAAAGGCCGCTCCTGAGCCAATTACTATTAAAAAAGCTGATGCAAATGAATAATATGCATAATTTCCAAAAAAGAATTTTTTTCTAATATAGTCTATTCCCATCAAGGTTGCATAAACTATAAACATTGTAACAAGCATATTCTGACCATAAAATACTGATTCGGTGCTATAATTCAGTCCCCAGAAAGCCCAGTCAAATGGCGCTTCTGATATAAGGGCGAAGATGGCAAGAACTATAAGTGAGCGCCATCTGTTTTTGGTATAAAAGAAGCCTTCTACTAGAAAAAACATAAATATCGGCATTGCAATTCTACCAATTGCTCTTCCTGCTGTATAAATAGTTGTACCATAATCAGTAAATAAAATTGTCATATGGTCGATCAGCATGATCAAACATGCTATGACCTTCAAAGTAAAGGCTGATATATCAAAACCTTTTTTTGTTTTTAATCCCATATTAAGCTATATCCTTTGGGCTCATTGAAGCCTTAAATATTACTACTGAGCGAGGTGGCACCATGAAGGTCCTGCCCATTACGTGCTCCCCATCCTCATTTATTCTTGCATCTTTTTCATTTGTATTGATTACAAGCTGCCAGCCTGTAGATGCAGGTATTCTTGGAAGGTCGAAGGAATGCTCTTCCCAATGCATGTTAAAAGCAATGTAAAAGCTGTCATCCCTGCTCGCTCTATTTTTCTGAGCATATTCACCGCAAAGCAGCACGCCTAAGCACCTTGAGTAATTTGAAAAATCAGGATACCAGGCTTTGGTTCCATGGAAGGAAATATCCGGACAACCACAGGATAAATAATCCATGCTGCGAAGCTCTGCTGGATTTGAAAATATCGGATGAGCTTTTCTGAAGGCTATCACTCCCTTAATGAACTCTCTGAAATTTTCACTGCTCTTTTTATTTTTCCAGTCTACCCAGCCTAGCTGATTATCCTGGCAATATGCATTATTATTTCCATCCTGCGAATTCAGGCATTCATCTCCTGAAAGCAGCATTGGAACACCCTGTGCAAGAAACATCGAGAGCATAAGGTTCTTCATCATCTTCTCACGAAGTGCCTTCACCTTATTGGTTCTTACTTCACCTTCAAAGCCACAGTTCCAGCTATAATTATCTTCTCTTCCATCCTTGTTATTTTCTCCATTGCCCTCATTATGCTTTACATCATAGGTATAGAGATCATTTAGGGTAAAGCCGTTATAATCGGTAACATAATTTACCTTTGCCTGAATTCCGCTCTGCTTTGCAAAGGCTGAGATGAACTTTGTAAGATATCCTTCATCTCCCTTAATGAAACGCCTTGCCACTGTCTCAAAGCTTTCAGAATAATCCACAAGATTAGAAAAGCGTGGCACTTTTCCATCATAATCGTAATTTATATCAAAGGCCTTAGGCGCTAAGATTTTTAATTCTGCAAGGTATGGATCTGTTGCTACAAGCTTTTGAGGAACTACATCAGTATTTATCCAGAAACCATCCACATGGTATGATACAGCCCAGTAATGAAGACAATCTATCATCATTGTCTGATTAACTGACTCATTGAAATTCATCTGGATAATTACTTCTATGCCATTCCTATGAAGCTCTAATATCATCTTCTTTAATTCTAAATCGCAGTTTTCCGGGTCTTTAGCATAAGATGCCTTTGGAGCAAAGTAATTAGTTTTATTACTAAACCCCCAGTAATTTATCTTTATCTCATCAGTCCCGGCATTTTCTGCAAATGCACTGCTGCTTATTCCCATAAGCTTTATACTCTCAATGGCAGAACTGTACATCTGTGCATCATGTTGAGGGATTCCCATACTTGATAGATATGGATTTACACTAAAGGAAGGTGAACTTGAATATACTATTCTTTCATCTCCCATAATTTCATCATATTCAGTAACAGGCATTAAGAAAACTGAATTAATGCCAAGTGATTTTAAATATGGTATCCTGTCTATTACTCCAAGATAAGTTCCTCTATGAGCTGCAGGTACATCGCTTCCGGTATATCCTTTAGTAAAGCCTCTTACATGAAGCTTATACATTATCATTTTTTCATATTCAATGATAGGCTTTTCATCTATTCCGTCAAATACATCCTCCCTTTTTTCCTCAAAGCGGGCACGTACAAGGAGTTTTTCACTATCACTTAATTTTTTTCCATACTGACAGCGTCCTGATACTAGCATCGCATAAGGATCAACTAGCATAGAACGCGTAGTTTCAAACATATATTCAAAGGAAAGCTCTCCTTTTTCATTAAAAAGCTCTGGATGCTTTCCTTTTAAGTCGCTAACAAGAATTCCAACACTAAAAATACTTGAATGGCAATTCTTTTGCTTCATTTTAAGGCGCACCTCTGCACGAGGTTCGCCTTTTTTATATAAAATAACAAAGCATTCTGATGAATCGTTCACAACAGCACTAAAGCTTAAGATATCATTTTCAAGTCTAGCACCAAAGCGGAGGTTCAGCCTTTTTTCTTCGGTATCGTAAATTGCAGTTACATTATCGAGCGTAGCCAAGTTATTTCCTCCCAATCAAAATTAGTCGTTATCCTCTCCTGTCTGAAGTGAAAGGTTCTGTCTCTTAACAGCCTCAAGATCACTTTCAAGGTAATCATCGTAGGTAGAAATCTTATCTATAAGCTTGCCCTTATAAATTTCCATAATTCTGTTCGCAATGGTCTGGATGAACTGATGATCCTGTGAGGTGAAGATTACAACACCTGGGAATTTAATAAGACCATTATTAAGTGCAGTGATTGATTCCATGTCAAGGTGGTTAGTAGGCTCGTCCATAATGAGAACATTTGCACCCTGAAGCATCATCTTTGAGAGCATTACACGAACTCTCTCTCCTCCTGAAAGAACATTAACCTTCTTTACGCCATCTTCGCCTGCAAAGAGCATTCTTCCAAGATAACCACGGACATAGGTAACATCCTTTTCCTGTGAGAAAGGCATGAGCCAGTCAACAATCTGCTCCTCGCCCTTGAATAACTCTGTATTATCCTTAGGGAAGTAGCTCTGTACAGTGGTAACGCCCCACTTAATACTTCCTTCATCTGGTTCAAGCTCACCTGCAAGAATCTGGAAAAGAACTGTTGTAGCAATAGTATCTGAACCAACAAAGGCAACCTTATCAGTCTTCTTTAAGATGAAGGATACATCATCAAGCACCTTAACACCTTCAATGGTCTTTGATACATTCTTTACCTCAAGTACTTCATTTCCAATTTCGCGGAGAGGTCTAAAATCAATAAACGGATATCTTCTTGAAGAAGGCTTGATGTCATCAAGCTCAATTTTTTCAAGAGCTCTCTTTCTAGCAGTAGCCTGCTTTGACTTAGATGCATTAGCTGAGAATCTCTGTATGAATTCCTGAAGTTCCTTAATGCGCTCTTCCTTCTTCTTATTTGCTTCCTTCATCTGACGGATCATAAGCTGACTTGACTCATACCAGAAGTCGTAGTTACCAGCATAGAGCTGAATCTTCTGATAGTCAATATCTGCTATCTGAGTACATACCTTATTAAGGAAGTATCTATCATGAGATACAACAATTACAGTATTTTCAAAGCCGATGAGGAATTCCTCAAGCCAGTTAATAGCTTCAAGATCTAAGTGGTTTGTAGGCTCATCGAGCAAAAGAATGTCTGGATTTCCAAAAAGTGCCTGAGCAAGAAGTACCTTGACCTTCATATTATCATTGATATCGGCTACCTTCATGTCATGAAGTTCATCTGGTACACCAAGACCATTAAGAAGAGAATCTGCGTCTGCCTCGGCATTCCATCCATCCATTTCAGCAAACTCTGCCTCAAGCTGTGAGGCCTTTACACCGTCTTCGTCAGTGAAATCCTCCTTGGCATAGATTTCATCCTTTTCCTTCATGATTTCATAAAGGCGCTTATTTCCCATGATTACAGCTTCACGTACAATATAATCATTATATTTGAAGTGATCCTGCTCAAGGAAGGATAATCTCTGTCCCTTTGTAATGATGACTTCACCCTTTGTAGGCTCGAGCTTTCCTGATAAAATCTTCAGGAATGTTGATTTTCCTGCTCCATTAGCACCAATAAGACCATAGCAATGGCCTTCTGTAAATTTGATGTTAACATCCTCAAACAATGCCTTTTTACCAACTCTAAGTGTAATATTTGCTGCCTGTATCATTGCTTTCCCCTTTTTCTCTTTTATTTCTTCTGCATCCTTTTCACTAAGAAAAAGCTCTGCATTTTCGATAGAAATGCGGAATTCGTACGTTTTTTTCCATTATATACAAAATCCGCCTTTTATATAATAGCATAAAATCTGTGAATTGTAAACGAATTTATTAAAAATAGTAGTTTACACTAGTAAATTTCAATTTTTTTAGTAAATGAATATTTTCTATTTTCACTGCGAAATAAAAGCAGACGGTTTTATGCCGTCTGCCATAATTATTATTCATGAAGCTTGTGAATTGTCTCTACCTTGATCATATTTGTGCTTCCACGGCTTCCACCGATCTTACCACCTGTAAGTACGACATTGTCGCCCATCTTTAAATCAAGTATCTTAGTTGCCTCTCTCATTGCGTTATAGAAAATAACATCAAGAGATTCAAACTCTTCACAAAGAATTGGATATACGCCCCAGCTTAGTGCAAGCTTGCGGTATGCTCTCTCTGAAGTTGTCATTCCTATAATCTGAACCGGACAACGGAAACGGCTTACCATTCTAGCTGTAAGTCCACTAAGTGAGTTTACTACGATTGCCTTTGCATTTACATCTATAGCCATTGAGCAGGTTGAATGTGAAATAGCATCAAGGTTATTTCTAGTAACAAAGCCTGCATTCTTGAAACGCTTTTCATAATTAATGTGAGATTCTGTAAATTCTGCAACCTCTGACATTGTCTTAACTGCTTCTACAGGATGCTTTCCTGCTGCTGATTCTCCTGAGAGCATGATTGCTGATGCTCCGTCATATACAGCATTTGCTACGTCTGAGATTTCTGCTCTTGTAGGACGTACATTCTGAATCATTGATTCAAGCATTTCTGTAGCTATGATAACACGCTTTCCAAGCATACGGCACTTTGATACAATATCCTTCTGGATAACTGGTACCTCCATGAAAGGTATCTCTACGCCAAGATCTCCTCTTGCTACCATTATGCCATCTACAATTTCTGAAATTTCTTCTACATTTTCAACACCTGCACGGTTCTCAATTTTAGCGATGATGTCGATATCCTTTCCTCCATTTTCATTGAGGAATTTACGAAGGCTAAGCGCATCTGCCTTTGTTGATACGAAGGATGCTGCAACATAATCTACATCATTTTCAATACCAAATAAAAGGTCTGCTTTATCCTGCTCGCTGAGGAATTCATTCTTAAGAAGCTTTCCCGGGAAGTTCATGCTCTTTTTATCTGAAAGCACGCCTCCTGCCTGTACTATTGTATGTACATTATGACCTTCTACTGCAATAACCTCGCACACTACAAGTCCATTATTTACAAGAATCTTATCGCCCTTATCAAGATCATGGGCAAAACCCTTATAATTAACTGAAACGATTGTGTCATCACCCTCTATGTCATCTGTTGTGAAGGTAAATTCCTGTCCCTCCTCTAAGGTAACCTTATGGTCCTTAAACACACCAATACGATACTCTGGTCCCTTTGTATCGAGCATTATAGCTATAGGAAGCCCTAATTCTTCACGTACCTGCTTAATATTTGCGATTTTTCCTGCCTGCTCCTCGTGAGTACCATGAGAGAAGTTAAGACGCGCTACATTCATTCCTGCCTTGCACATTTCTCTTAACACTTCTACTGACTGACTTGATGGTCCTATGGTGCAGATAATTTTTGTCTTTCTCATAAAAGCCTTTCCGATATTCTTATATTGTCCTTATTTTAAGGAATGTATATCTTTTCCCTGATTGCTATAATGCAACCTTCCTATTAATTGTTATTAAATTAACAATCTTCTCTATTATACATCTTTTTTAAAATAAAACAACTAGATTTTGAAAAATCTTGCTTCTTTACTGAGTATTTACCTCTCTTCTAGTAAAAAGCCCGGCAGATCCTTCATGCTCTCTGCAAGGAAAGAAAGGTAAGGCCTTACCTCATCATCACACGGCGTTTGATCTGGAATCATTATCACCTTACATCCTGCTCTATAGGCTGATAGAATCCCATTCGGAGAATCCTCTACTGCATAGGTCTCTTCCGGCTTAATATTCATTTTTTCACATGCATATAAATATATATCAGGCGCTGGCTTTCCGCATTTCACCATTGTCGCACATATTACATCCGAAAAGTATTCTTCAAGCTCCATTTTTTCTAAATACTCTTTTGTTCTTTCTTCATCTGTAGCGGTAGCTACAGCAAGTCTAAAGCCCTTTTCCTTTAATATCCCCAAAGTCTCCTTTACATAAGGCTTTAGCTGGATTCCTTCTCTTTTAATAGCCTCCTTTATAAGCTCCATTCTTCTGCCTCTTATGATATTATAGGCTCTCTCGTCATTAAAGAAAGTATTTATTCTCTCTGTGGAAAAAGGTCTTCCTAGGCTTCTTAAGGAAAGCACCATTTCATCTGTCATTGGATATCCCGTCTCCTCCGAGGCTATCCTCCAATACTTCCTATAGTACTTTTCCGTATCTAAAAGAGTTCCATCCATATCAAATATGATCGTATTATTCAAAATTCACCTCTTCTCTTTCTTTTAAACTACTTTCCCTTTATTTCTATTCTATCTAATATTCCTTGAACACCCACATTTTGATGAGTTAAATACATTCTCGTAACATCTTCTATAAATTCCGCCTCTGCTCCGGTTTTACGGGCAATTTTTTCAAGAGAATATCCTTTATTAATGTATTTCATTATGCGGCTTACAAGCGAATATAGCTCTGCATTTTCTTTAGTATTTTCATGCCTTGTAAATGCCGATGCATTATTAATTGCAGTGCCTCCGCTTTCCGGCTTTTCTTTACCACCAAGACTATCTAGATCTTCTTTTGAAAGAACCGCCTTTTTTGCATGTCCATAGTTTATTTCTCCAGGTTTTAATGCAAATATCTTATTCCAGCTTTTTTCTATTTCAGTACCCCTATGAAGCTCTAACTCATAAATAGGATTTAAATCTCCAACGAATACGGCTCCCTCATCTAAAACGAGAGAAATGCTATCATCACTGTGCCCTGGAGTGTATATTATTTCTCCCTCAAGGCCAAGGCTCTTTAAAAAAACTCTTGAATCAGAAATACTTATCACTTCTACTTCTTTATCATCAATAGGAACAAAGCATTTATTCTTTTCTTTTTCAAAAATGGCATCTGCCGAATGAATATATCTCTCCTGCTCTCTAGCTACAATGATCTTAACTCCCTGCTTTTGAAGTTCTCCTGCAAGCCCCATATGGTCCGGATGAAAATGCGATATAAGAAGATATTTAATATCGCCTGCTTTAACGCCTTTTTCGCCCAATTCCCTATAAAATAAAGGAAGCGTGCCTGCCCAGGCAGTATCAAAGAGCATATATCCATCCTTTAGCTTTATAAGATAAGTATTTGTATTTGAATATTTTAATACGAAGTACATAATTTAAAGACCCTTTCGGTATTATCCCTTGCAGCTTTTTTTAGCTCTTCTTCATCTACCTTCATGTATCCTGCTAGAGCCCTTGCTACATAAACTATATTTTGAGGAACATTTACGCTGCCAAGTCCCTTTATTCCTCTTGGTATGAGATAAGGTGCATCAGTTTCTATGAGAACTCTTGATAAAGGAAGTATCTCTACTGCATCTCTTAAATCATCTGCCCTTCTATTATCTAGTATCCAGCCCGTTATTCCTATTGAAAAGCCAAGCTCTAAAAGTTCTTCTAATTCCTTTTTATTTCCGGTATAGCAATGCACAACAGACCTCTCTGCTACACTTCTATGCTCTTTAAATATCTTTATGAAATCCTCTGCTGCATCTCTTTCGTGAAGAAACATCGGATATCCTAATTCCTCTGCTATTTCAATCTGTTTCTTTAAGCAATTTAGCTGATTATTCTTTTCTGAAAACATTCTGTTATAATCAAGGCCGGCTTCTCCTACAGCAACTACTTTCGGATTAGTCTTTATAATTTCCCTGATTCTTTTAAAATCCTTTTCACTTGCTCCATCAGCATTGTGAGGATGAATTCCTGCTGTTCCATACACAGGATAATCCGCCTTACCTCTATTTAAAAGATACTTATTTACCTTTTCATCATCTTTCATATCAGCGCCTGTAAGAATGCAGCACACCTTATTTTCCTCTGCTTCTTTTATTATCTTTTCAGGATCTTTAAACTGCCTGCAGAACAGATTGAGTCCTATGTCATAATAATCTATCATTCTATATTTCTTTTCAACTAATTTTTCCATTTGTTTCCATCTCTTTCCATTCCATTTTTATCATTTAAGCCTATTTACTCTATATATGCTTTTGGTTATTTAGCTCTTTTACCATATGTTTGCCTTTTGCTCACTTGCTTTATTTTGTTCGATAACTTCCTTTTGCTCACTTGCTTTATTTTGTTCAATAGCTGCTTTTTACTCACTTCTCTATATTTTTTCTACCGCTAATATCTCTATTAATTTAAAGGTATGATTATCATAAGAAAAATGCATAATAGAGCAATTTCCTACTCTCTCAAGACTTTTAGCTTTCTCTGGCTCAACTTTACTAAGGAAACAATAGGAGGCATTTCCATGCGAAACTGCAAGAACGCATTTATGGTCTTCCTTTTCCATAATATCAGTTAATGCTCCATATATCCTCTCTTGAAGCATTTCCTTCGTTTCTCCTTCAAAGTTCTTAAAGAGATATTCAAAAAGCTCTACACTTCCTGATTTAAAACCTGCACTGCTCCAGATATCTCCCTCTGCCTCATAGAAATTTCTTTCCTTTAAGCTTTTAAGTCTTGTATAGGATACCTTTCCCTCTGTAACTATTTCAAGCGTATCTGAGGCCCTTTCACTACTTGAGGAATAATAATGATCAAACTTAATATCCTTTATAAGCTCTCTTGCCGCCTTTGCCTGCTCTATACCAAGCTCTGTCAGCGGTGCATCGCACCATCCCTGCAGCATTTTCTTTTTATTAAACAGAGTCTGTCCATGTCTCATTAAATATAAATCCTTCATTTTTTTTCACCATATTTCTCTACAATCATTTTTTACAATTTTTAAACTACTTCTTCAAATAAAAACTAACATCATTATAACAAAAAAGCGAAACAAAGTATAGACTTTATTTCGCTTTTTGTAATTATTATTTCTATAGATTTTTACTATTTTTCATGCCATTTTTAATATACGCCTACTTATTATATGCTCTCATTTATTATATAAGCCCTTTTATTATCCGAGCCATATATATTCTGAGTCCTTTATTACATGGTAAATTTAACTTCTACTTTTAAAGCAGGGAATTCTTCTGATTTGCATTTAATTCCTTTGCCATCCAGCCATAATCAAATTTATTAGTATCATTTATTATAGGCTTTCCTTCTTCATTAACAAGCACCGTAAGCCCTGTTTTTCCTCCGGATGTAAGCAGCATGTAATTTACACCCGTGGCTTTATCCATCCAAATTTCCACTCCAGAGAATATTCCTTGCTTATATATTCTCTCGAATCTATCCTCTGTTACTGCCATATCATCCACCTCTTTTCGTGTAAGTATCAAAAGTTCTTTTGTGCCAAATAGGACAAGTCTCATTCATTTATGCCCTAACACAGGTTAATCATACCAAAAATCCGCTTATTTGTAAATATTTTCTGAGCAATTTTAATTATTTGTATTTTACAAAAAATGCAACTTCTACTATTATATTATTTTCAAAATTTAAAGCCTAAATTATACCACTATCATGGTTAAAATTATAATGCATGAAATACTACTGATAATTCACTATTTCTTTTAATGTCCTTGGCGTATAATTAATCCATGGCTTCATACAGCCTACATTATAGGCCTTTATTTCCTTATCCGGCGTATGTATGCTTCCAGTCTGAGAGAGCTCTTTTAGGGCCTTTTGATAAAGTTCATCCTCGGTACTATTATGAGTATGACCATATAATAATATGGTGCCGCTTCTCATCCCCTTCCAGCTATAAATCGGATAATGAAAAAGCACCAGCTTCTTATTTACTCCGTCAACCGAATCCGTTACTTCCTTGTAATCACAGACCTCTTCAAAGAGCTGCTTATATCTATAGTCCTTTAGGTCATCATGATTTCCCTTAACTAGGATTTTTTTGCCTCTAAGCCTTGCAACAAGTGAAATCAGCTCTTCGCTATTTCCCTTAAGACTTATATCTCCTAAAATATACACTGTATCGCCGTTATTTACTGTCTCGTTCCAGTTCTTTAATACTTCCTCGTTCATTTCTTCTATAGTATTAAAAGGCCTCTTATCAAAATCCAGAGCTGCTGGATGAAATAGATGAAGATCACTTATATAATAATTCATATTTTCCTCCCTTCAAAGCTACTATAATTCTATCATTCAACGCATTTTTAGTCAACTTTATATTGTATTTTTATCGTAAGCGGCGAAAATATGAGGATAAATGAGGATACATAAGATTAAACGAGGATAATAAGTATTTTTGTGAAATTCTTCATTTAAGTCCTTTTTAAAATCTTTAGATTGTATTTGACGTTCATTTGAACTTATGATATAATCATTTTACTGTTTAGGTTCATATGAACTTATTTTTATAAGTTATCATATGCCAGTATGTATATATTTATGTATACACAGCCTATATTAAAAATTTGAAAGGAGGTCCTGATCAATGCTATTATTTATTCCCGGGTCGATCCTGGAAATGAGTGAAGCTTATAAGGATGATGCTTTTTCAGCATTCTCCCCATTTTTGAAAGCTACCGGAGGAATTACACTTTCTCAACTTTCAAAGCTTACTGGTCTTGAAGGTTCAACAATCTCAAACTGGATCAAGCGCGGATGGGTGGTCCCGACTACCGGAAAAAGATACTCTGATAAGCAGGTCATACGAATCCTGCTTATAAATATGCTTCGAGGAGCTATTAAACTCGAGGAAATAGCAGAGCTGCTACGATACATAAACGGCGATGTAGAAAACGAAATGGACGATATCTTAAATGATATCCCTCTATATAATCTACTAGTCAGCATTATTTATGATATCGAAGCAACAAATAAAATCGGCATTGATTCTGATAACATCCGATCATTTATCACCAAGGCCGTAGATAATTATTCATCTATTCATTCCGGTGAGATAAAGGATGAGAAAAAGCTCTGTGACACATTAGAAATAATGGTCCTTGGCTATCACATCACCCAGCTTAGAAATTCACTTTTATCTAAGCTCGAAATCATTTACACTTAAACTTTAGTTATCCTTTTGATAACTATCAAATTAATTTATTTAGGAGAAAAAATATGTCAACAGCAAATGTAAACAATCAAAAACTTCAGAAAAAGGGCGGAGCTATTGCTAAGGTAGTAGTTATTATAATTATTTTAGCTGCTATTATTTCCGCTTCCTTCACAATCGTTCCAGCTGGTAATACCGGTGTTGTTCTTACTCTTGGTAAGGTTTCATCTAGTACCTTCTCAGAAGGCTTCCACTTCAAGGTTCCTTTTGTTCAGGAAGTTGAGATCTTAAGCAACAAGATTCAGGTTTATGAGACACCTTCTTCAGCTGTTTCTAAGGACTTACAGAATGTAAGCAGCACAATTTCTGTTAACTATCGTCTTGTTTCTGATATGTCAGATGATATGTTCAAGAATGTTGGTACTGATTACCAGACAATTCTTATTAGCCCTGCCGTTCAGGAATGCATGAAGAGCATTTCTTCAAGATACACTGCAGAGCAGCTCATTACTGAGCGTTCAGCTGTAGGTGATGAAGTTAAGGCTCAGCTAGAAGCAAGACTTAATTCTTATGGTATTTATATTGAAAAATTCAACATCGTAAACTTTGATTTCTCAGAAGAATTCAATCAGGCCATCGAAGCTAAGCAGGTTGCTGAACAGAACCTTCTTAAGACAAAGACCGAGCAGGAACAGGCTGTTGCTATTGCAGAATCTCAGGCTAAGCAGAAGGTTATCGCTGCAAAGGCAGAGGCTGATGCTATTAAAGCAAAGGCACAGGCTCAGGCAGAGGCTAACAAGCTCATCAACGACTCTCTTTCTGAAAAGGTTATTACCTATCAGCAAATTGAAAAGTGGGATGGCGTAATGCCTAAGTTCCTTGGCGGTGACAATGCCGGAATGCTCTTTAGCATTTCAGCTGATGATGACGATTCAGCTTCAACTTCAAAGTCAGTAAAAACAAATAATACTTCAAATACAACATCTAATACAGCTACAGAAAATAGCGATGCTAACGAGTAATTTACAGCTTATAGCTATAAGGTAAAGCTTTAGAATAGCCCTAACATTGTTTTAGTACAGCTTTATTAGAAATTTTGAAACAAACTATAGTAAACTTACAAAAAGGCGCCGCAGCATTGTTTTAATGCTGCGGCGCTTCTATTGCTTCTTCACTACTGTTACTTCTTCGCTGCCACTACTTCTTCACTACTATCTCTTATATTACTTCTGGCTATTTCGATCTTTAAAAACTGAAATTTATAAATTTGCGGTGTAGAATCGTTTCTATACCGCTTTTATTACTTCTTATAGTAATCTCCAAGAGAAATTCCGTTTCCTGCTGTTCCAAGTGGAATATCATGGTCTAGACCGATAAACTTTCCGCTCTTATTCTGCCATAGAACTTCCTTTACAAAATTGTACTTTTCTTCATCCCAGGTGGTAAAGTCGTCCTTTACAAGTCCGCCTGTATCTCCTGAGTTTGCATTATAGCACCAGAAAGTATGATTTAATCTGTACTTGCTGATAAGCTCTCTCATGTAGGTCATCCAGGTGATATTAGGCTTACTCATGTAACCACCCCACTCTCCGATTAAGAGAGGAGCAAGATTCTGCTCGTAAATATAGAACCAGTTATCATGCCAGCAATCCTTCATAAGTGAATCATAATCATAATCACCTGAGAACCATGGCTGCTGATATACTGTTGGGCCATAATCGTGAGGTGAATAAATAAGCTGATCCTGATTCTTACCAAGATCAATCGGATAATCAGCTACACCGCGAAGATTTCCTCCCCACCAGTTGAAATAATACTCTGTCTTATCCTTAGAGCTATAATCACTGTTTGTCTTTAAATCCATAGGATAAATCTCAATACCCTCTACTGCTACTAAAAGATTTGGATTTATCTTAAGTACCTTCTTTGCTGTTTCCTCGGCTGCATACTTCCAGTTATTCTGAGCCTTAGAATCGTTCCAGATAGCTGCCTTATCACCTTCATCCGGCTTTCCGTGTGGCTCATTCTTTAAATCTAGAATAAGAATTGTATCATCATTCTTGTAGCGCTCTGCAAGCCAGCAAAGTGATTCCTGGAACTTTTCTGTGGTTATGTCTCCGTTGTACCATACGTTATAATTATGTCCTGCTGCATCAGTCTTAGCGCTGTGGATGTCGATCATGATCTTTAATCCATTTGCTCTGAACTGACCTACAACATAGTCAAATATCTCAAGACTGTCCATTCCTACAAGGTAGAAATTTGTTGCATTGTTGAAATTTGCTGTTGGAGCCTTGCTCTCCTTCCACTGAAGGAGAAGCTCTGCTGATATTGGAATTCTGACAATGTTAAAACCATGATCTGCAATCCCCTTTATTGAAGTGTTAAGATCACTTGCCCAAAGTCCATCAAAAGTATTTGTTCCTGTATTATAACCGAACCAGTTACATCCGGTAAGCCATACTTCATTTCCATTTGCATCAAGTATCTTTCTGCCATCAGTATGGAGCCAGTCATTTGTAGTTGCCTTTGGAACCTCAAGCATTCCGGTATTTACCTGTTGATTTCCATTATTTCCGTTATTTTGATTGTTGTTTTGATTATTATTCTGATAATAACTGCTATCTGCTACCTCTGTAAGCTTTCCTGCCACTACTGAAGCTGTAAGCTTTCCTGTAATTCCTCCAAGAATTACTCCTGCATCTACGCTCTGACCTGGTCCGATGGTACCATTATAATCTACATTTGTTACGGTAAGAACACCCTTTTCAATGCTGTAATTTCCGCTCCAGCCTGAATCGATTGTAGCATCTCCTACATCTATCTTAGCTGTCCAGCCCTCTACTACCTTCTCTGTATCATTTGATACGATTATTGCAAGCTGATTATATACCGGATTGTCACCCCAGGAATTATCTGCGCTGACCTTTATACTAAGGCCTTTTGAACTCTTACCATCCTTCGAATCTGAATTCTTTTTATCAGAATCCTTTTTTCCAGAGTCCTTATCAGTGTTCCCTTTTCCATCATTTGCAGCTGCTACCTTTTCTGCAGCATTTTCTGTAGCTGCTTCAGATTTTTCTGCAATCTCTTCTGCTGCTTCGAAATTACCTGCGGCTTCAGTTCCTGCTTCATTTTCTGTTTGAGAAGTAACTTGCTCGGTGCTTCCACCTTCAGCCACTTTTTCTGTATTTACATCTGCTTGCTCATCTGCCCCTGCCAAATCTGCACCTTCCTGGACATTTGAATCATTGGATGAGCTATCATTATTTGCATTTTCAGTTTTTGAAACTGCTGCCGTCTCAGATTTATTATTACCGGATTTTGAAATTTCTTTTCCTGTAAAATATCCTAAAAATCCAATACCCACCAGCAATACCATCACTAGTGCTATTGTCACTATACTTTTCTTTTTATTTTCCACAAAAACGCCTCCATAACAAAAATTCACTATTATTTTAACATTTTTTTCTATTAATGTAAAGTTGCAAATAATTTATTAATGGTAACAAAAAAGGACACCAGATTTCCTCTGACGTCCTTTCTATATTTAAGCCCCTCTGCAATAAAAGGAATATTTCATTATTAGTGTCTAAAACTAACCTAAAACATTTTAGCACAAAATCGGTGCAATGTCCAGCACATTATATGAACTTTTTCATTTCCGTCTTTATGAACAAGCTGAATCATTGACATCTATCAATTACATATGGTACACTATCGGAGAATAAGATAAAAGATATTCATCTACGTATTCTACATTAAAAATTAGGGATAGTCATTATATGATTGGTTATGTGTTAAAATAACTTTAGGAGATTAATATGAAAAAACTATTTTTACTAATAATAGCCGTTACTGCAATCATCTCATTCACTGTTTTCAGCATAAATTTAGTTGATGTTATTAGCACAAGAAACTGGAACAAAGCAGAGGCTACCGTTACTTCCGTTCTTCTTCCAGACGGTATAATATGTGGTGATTTTAAAGATTCTAAAGGCGTAATGCATACTAATCAACCTCTTTATCAAGATTTCAAGTTTCAGCAGTTTCGGGCTATAAAGGTTGTTAAGCAGGATAAAATTAATAGTATTATTGGCAAAAAAGTAGTTGTCTTATATAAAGATGAACAGACTGTTAGTTATGATAATTTGTGGAAAAACATTATGGTATCATTAGTTTTATTATTATTATCAATATCAATCTTAATATATATGAAAAAGCATAATAGAAATTGATCCCACAACCTAATGGCGCACGCCACAATAAAAGCATACTCTACTGTAACTGAATAACAGACAAAGCCCTGAGATCTGCTTACTGATAAGCATTTCTCAGGGCTTTATTTATTCCATATTTCCTGCAAATATCCTCTCCACCACGATCTGCGTCATCATCTGCACCGACTCGGCATAACCGTTCCTTGCCCACTTCATGAAGATACCGAAAAGCCCATAGGCAAGGTAGTAGCTTTCGTAGGTATCCGAGGTCTGATCGGTGTCGCTGTCGGTCATGATAACTTCATAAGCCGACAAGATTGCTCCGTGATGCCCCTGCCCGATGATAAGGTCGTTCTTTTTTCGTAGCGAATAGCAGAAATCAAAATACCTCCTGACACGGTAGCTGTCATTTATCTGATGCTCTTTGAGCCTGTGTTCACGCTCATATTCACGCCACTTCATGATGATATAGGCAGTGATAATCTCGTCCTTTGACTTAAAATTGCGAAAATAGGTCGCCCTGCCGATGCCACCTTCCTCGCACAGCTCGTCAACGGTAATCTTCTCGATATTCTTCTTTTTCATCAGCTTGAATAGCGCTTCACCATATGCCGAGGTCACATATTCCGACATTTTCCACTCTTCCTTTCTACCGATGATACTATTTCGCTAAATAGTATCATTTTCCCTATTTTATTGACTTTGCCAGCTATTTATGATATTATAGTATCATAGAAAAACGGTTTTGTCAAGCGTTTGATAAGAAAGGATGCGACGGCAAAGGAAGCATTTGACAGAGTGCTTGCGTTTCTTGAATCGAATACATAAGAGGAGGCGTTATTATGGAGAACGTAAAACCGAAAAGTAGACTGAAAAAGGTGCTTGTCATCATCGGCATTATCATTTTGGTGATCGCAATAGGCATTTTTATTCTTCTGAAACTATCATTTCTCAAAACATTTCCGAAACTCAAGGGCGAGCCTGAGATTGGCAAGTGGTATGAAGTCGAGGTGGACGGCGCAAGATCCTCTGACGGCAGCGAATGGCATGGCATCTTCCGCAAGGGTACAGAGAACAAGGTCGTTGTGTATTTCTTCGGCGGCGGTGTGAGTATCACTCCAGAGACTTCCGAGGGTGGCAAAGAGTTCTATGCGACCAATATGACGGCACAGGACTTTGTCGCACAGGGTGGCATCGGCAACACTGCGGAGGATAATCCGTTTAAGGACTGGAGCTTTATAGTAATACCCTATGCAACTGGCGATTTTCACGCAGGCACGGGAACTTATAAGGGAAAAAAGACTGTGTATCACACAGGATACAGCAATTACTCCGCTTATGTGGAACAGATCAAGCAGTATATCGGAGAGCCTGACACGCTGCTTGTAACGGGCTTTTCGGCAGGCGGATTTGCGACCTCCCTGCTGGCTGACGATGTGATCGATCGTTTTCCGCGGGCTGAAAATGTAACAGTCTGTGTTGACAGCTCGCTCCTGCTTTATGACGGCTGGCACGAAACGGCTGTAAATCTGTGGAAAGCTCCGACTGAAATATCAGACAGACTGACCACAAACAACCTTGTTCTTGACAGTCTGACTGCACTCCACGAAAAGCGTGGTGACAGCGTGAAAATACTCTTCGACTGCTCCTACCGTGATGATACGCTGATGCAGTATCAATCTTATATCGACAGCGGAAAAATGGATAAGACAAAAGAGCTTGGTGACAACTTCCAGCGCGATCTGAAAGAAATGGTAAACGGCTTGCAGACGAATATCCCCGATGTGGGTATCTATGTCTGGAGCTACGGAGAAGATGCAAATACCCATAATACCCAGCATACGATCATATCTGCGAATGTATTTGACAAGCTAGGAAATGATAAAAGCGTTGGTGAATGGATATATGATGCAGTGAACGGCGATGTAAAAACCTACGGGCTGGAACTGCTTGATAAAACATTTTGAGGAGAGATCAAACATGAAAACTGAAATGAAACGGGGGCATAAGGTGTTGAAAATCATCGGTATCATTCTGCTTATACTTTTCGCTGTTATAGTGATATTCTTCATAAAGGGTAAGATACACGAACGCCGCCCATGGTACAAAGATAATTATTTCAACGACTTCAAGACAGATGCTGTGCTTGAGAAGAAATATTCCGGCAGAGGCAGCTTTGAGACCGCCTGCACTGAATTCAAGAGCGATAGCAGCAAGATAGACACGATCAGGGTGTTTTATCCTGCGGAGCTTGCAGACAACAACAAATCCTATCCGATGATCGTTTCGGTCAATGCAAGCGGTACACGGGCAAGAAATTATATGGCTGTGCTTGACAGGATCGCTTCATGGGGATTTATTGTGGT
>OMXJ01000015.1 GCA_900315015.1 uncultured Eubacteriales bacterium
TCTCCTGCGATAAATTCGCAGTTATCCAAATTATTCAGTTTCGCATTTTCTTTTGCAGCTTCTACCGCTTCTTCTATTATTTCTACTCCGACCGCTTTCTTTGCGACCTGAGATACAATCTGGGTTATAGTTCCTGTTCCTGAATATAGGTCATAGACAGCCTTTCCGCTGACATCGCCTGCATATTCCTGCACTTTCCTATATAGTACTGCTGCCCCTTCTGTGTTTGTTTGGAAGAAAGAAAATGGAGATACTTTAAATTTTAGACCTAATAGTTCATTTTCTATATAATCTCTCCCATAAAGTACGTCCAATCTATCACATTTTACTGCATCTGCAAATGAGTCATTTATTGTATGTACTATTGAAACAACCTTCCTTTCAAGAGATAATTTCAATATCCTTTCTACCATTTCATCCAGATACTTTTTCTCAGCCTCTTTTCCCTCCGGGGTCAGAATCTCATTTACTATTCTTCTCTTCTTTTTATCCTTTTCTTCTGGATTTTCTATTATTTTTACTACTCTTGTAGAATACTCTGATTTTGTTACTAAATTCACCATTATTTCTCCGCCATTTGCATTTCCTGTGCGGAGTACAAGGTGACGAAGATATCCCTCATGAGTCCTTTTATTTTCGTGTGGGAGCTTATATTCTCTTGATAGTTCTATTATTGTTCTAACAATTTTCATGCAGTCTTCATTTACTATCTTACATTCCTTCATGTCTATTATGTCATGAAAACTGCGTTTTTTATGCATTCCAAGTGTAAGCTCTCCTCCCTTTGTTTCATCGCCAAAGGTAAATTCCATTTTATTTCTATAATCAAATTCATCTGGTGATGGGATTATCCCTTCATACACTGCAGTATGTGTATCTTCGGCGATCATTTCTTCGCCTTTTTCTACTGCAGCCACATTTTTTTCATTTGAATTTTCTTCACATGATGCTGTTTTTTCTTCTGGCGCTTCTTCACCTACAAGCCACTTTGAGAAAAGCTTCTTGATTGCCTTTTCTTTTTTCTTTAGCTGTTCCTCATATTTATATTCCTGTATCGTGCAGCCTCCGCATATTCCTACATTTTCACATAGAGTTTTATGTGGACGTAGTGCTGGATTTTCTGCTTCTAGCTTATTTAGATACTTTTCTCTATATTCATTTAATGATAATTCATTTGCACCGCCTTCTAGATCTGGATCGTTGTACTGTGCCTTATCATCCTCCCAGCCGCATTCTAGACAGACATTGTATGAGCCTGGTGTCGGCTCTGGCATTGTGTACTTTCCGCAGCATACGCATTTATATTTTCTTGCTTTCTTACCCATTTCATTCTCCATTTTCTTATTTTTGATTTTAAATCATCGTTTCTTTTTCCAAAACCTTAACAATAAAAGCTTTTTTCCTTCTATGATATTTCATCATAAAACACGCCTATTTGTCAAGGTCTTTTAGTGTTTTTTATAAGGCAACATCTAAGCGTTTTAAACGAAAGAAGGGACCTGGATTACTACCAGATCCCTTCTTTGTCTGAGCATTGGTTCCATGCTCACTCCACGTGTCTTATATACCAGCTTGCCATCTTTAGCAAGGATATTTTCACACGTCTACCTTTTCCTCTATTGCATTTATTGATTTTAGCTTTGTCAATATTTCTTTGACATCTGCTTCTATTACTCCTCTTGATGCATCATATTTATCACACATTTTATCTATTATTTCATTTTCACTAGTTTCTTCCTTTAGGCAGTCTACAATGAAGGCTGCAGTTTTATTGCTGCGTAGCATTCCATTGGATTTCTCATTTCCTACTGCTACTAAAAACTGTGTGTCATCTACATACTGGGTTATAAAATCGTCTTTTAATTTCATTTTTAAGTATTGGATGGCGCCCCATCCTTTCCCCTTTTTATTTTTCAATTTCCTTTTCTAATATCAACCCTTTTCCATTTTAAATGGCTTCTTCCATTATATCCGTCTCTGGCTTGTCACTTACACCATTCATCTTATAATCAACATCCTCGTCTATCATTTCTACCATTATTTTTGCAAATTCTGGATCAAACTGAGTTCCAATACCCTCTACTATTCTTTTTCTCACTTCTGCCTGTGGAAGTATTCCACGGTAGCTTCTGTTAGAGGTCATGGCGTCATATGCATCCACCACTGCTATTATTCTTGCTTCTTCCGGTATTTCAAGCCCCTTCAAATGGTCTGGATATCCCTTTCCATCATATCTTTCGTGGTGATGCCTTGCTCCAAGACTTATTCTTGGCAGCTCTGTCATATTTTTTAATATTCCATCACCGATTACGGTATGAGCTTTAATCGTGTTAAATTCTTCATCCGTAAGTCTTCCTTCTTTGTTTAATATTTCATCTGGTATTCCTATCTTACCTACATCATGTAATAGCCCCATGCGATATATTCTTTCCTGATAATTGTCAGACTTTCCAGCTCTTTTTGCTATTTCTCTTGAGTATTTTGCTACTCTTAAGGAATGTCCATTTGTATAGCTGTCCTTTGCATCGATTACGTATGCAAGCGTCTTCATTATCTGACTTGTCATTCGCTCCATCTGGCCTTTTCTTTCTGCTATCTGAATCTCGACCTGATTTACTAAATCATTATTTAATCTATTATAAGCTATTATCCTATTTACTCTTTGCAGCATTACTGCTGGTACAAAAGGCTTTGATATAAAATCAGAGGCTCCTTCTGATAATGCATGTACCTCTGTCTGCGGTTCATCTGATGAGGTCAAAAATACTACAGGTATCTTATCCCCATACTTTTCCTTCACCCTTGAGAACACTTCAAAACCATCCATTTCCGGCATTCTTATGTCGAGTAATATTAAATCCGGAATGTTTTTTTCTAATATTTCGAGCCCTTCTGCTCCTGATTGTGCTGTTTCTACTTCACACGTCTTTTCTAGTGTCTTTTTCGCCATCATGAGATTTATTCTCTCATCGTCTATGACCAGCACCTTGTCCTTCATACCTTCCATTTTAATCTCCTTTGTTCCTTCTAAGGAAAATACACTTTCCCGTAAATGCTCTTGCAATTTTCCCCTTGCAAAAGTTCCTTTACATAATATTTTACGACCTCCCCTTTTCTCCGTCAACATTCAAAATTGAAACGTTTCCAGCAAAATTGGCACTTGTTTTTAAAATTCCTATATGTTATAATAGGACGATGTATGCCAGTTTATATTCTAATTTTTGTTTTAAGCTGTTCACACCAGCTGTTCTACATTAAGAACTACAGCAATAAACACGTAAATAGTCCACGTTTTATTTGCTGAACACCTTAAAGGCTTCAATTATTTAATAACGTATACTGGCTGCGTAAAAAAGCGTAAAGGCAGGTGAATGCCAATGTATTACATGATTTCAGATATGCTCAGAGAGAGCACGCTTAATAAGTGCCTTAAGGGGGATTCCCCTTATGTTGGTGTTATTTCAACACAGGACTGGATTGAAACTAGAGATAAATTCGATTTAGGTATCGACCTTGATCTCGACCTTATTAATATGCATACTACTAAGGCCGAAGTCAATTTCGATTCTCTTACTGGTACATTTTCCATTCCAGATCGTTCCGATATCGAAGGTGAGCCTCATCAGTTCGCCTTTGTACTTGATGAAAAACGTATTATTTTCATCGACAATAGTGAGTACACTAATCATATTGTCAGAAACATCATGCATCACAAGAAATGGAAGGCTCCAAGTCTTGAGCGTTTCATTTATGATTTCCTTGAAGAAATCATAGGTGGTGACGTTTCTCTTCTTGACAGATATGAGACAGAGCTTACCAATATTGAGAAAAAAATCCTCGAGGATACCGAACATGATGATCTCGAGATGACAAGACTCAATGATATACGAGGTGATCTCCTCGATCTTCGTACCCATTACGAGCAGCTTCTTGACTTAGGTCAGGAATTTAATGAAAACGAGAATAATTTCTTTAAAAAAGAAAATCTTCGTTATTTTGATATGTTCACTAATAGAATAATGCGTCTTCAGGACATCGTTGCATCTACTCGTGAATATACTGTTCAGGTACGAGATCTTTATCAGACTCAGATTTCTGCTAAGCAGAACAGAATCATGACTGTTCTTACAGTCGTTACTACCATTTTCAGTCCTCTTACTCTCATAGTTGGCTGGTATGGAATGAATTTCAAGTATATGCCTGAGTTTGATTACGAGTATTCATATCCTATAGTTATCATTGTTTGTATTGTAATAGTCGTCGGATTACTGATTTTTTTCAAGAAAAAGAAATTTTTGTAATTTTTAGGGGAATATGATGAAAAATAAATTTAGGGCAATTCTTGCATTACTCCTTGCAGTTTTTGTTTCCACCTTTACAGGCTGTGTTTTTACTCCTACAGAGGTAAGCAATACTACTACTACGGCTAGCTTTGCTGTCATTACAGATAGTCCTACTACTGTAAGTGAAAGCTCTACTTCGGCTGATAGTTCAAAAACCGTTGTTTCTTCAGATGTCAGTTCAGATTCGACTACTGTAGCTACTACTGAAAAGACTACAGAAGCTACTACTGAAAAGACTACTAAAGCTACCACTGAAAAGACTACCGTAGCTACTACTGAAAAAACTACTAAAGCTACCACTGAAAAGACTACTAAAGCTACCACTGAAAAGACTACTAAAGCTACCACCACTGTTGAAACTACAACTACTAAGAGAGATGTTTTCTCTAGTGGTACTCAGTTCAGAAATAAGGATAGATTTGAAGAGCATTATCAAAAGCATGTCATTAATCAGGCTGAGTTCGGTGATATTACTAAGGAAGAATATTTAGCTCTAGCTCAGGAGCTTGTTGATACTCCTGGCAGTCAGGTTCTTACAAAGAACAACGATGATGGTGATACTCTTTTCTATGATCCTGACACCAACAGTTTTGCTGTTGTAAGCGGCGATGGTTATTTAAGAACCTTCTTTAAACCTTCTGCCGGTCAAAAGTATTTTGATAAACAATAATTTAAAATTTTAAAAGCTGTCACGCTATATTCATAGTGTGACAGCTTTTTCTTATTATTTGTAAGTATTACTGCTTTTTTTTTCGCCTTTATCCGCAGTTTTTGCTACTTTTGCTTATTCTCACCTTGATTCGGTTATTGCTAGTTCTTTATGCTTAAATTTCCTCTATAGAATTCATGCACTATTCCAAAGGCTTCTCGGAGCATGTAATGTGGAAGCATTACTTTATAAGTTTCTGCTGCGAAGCTTTCCGCATTTTTTATTCCTTTATTTTTTGCTATGCGTGTCGCCCTGAATTCATGAAAATTATTAGTTATTATGGCTGTTTCAGCAGTTCTTATATCTTCTAGCTCTTCTTCACTTCCCTGATTTTTTAGTGCCATATATTCATCTACCTTTTCCATTGAATATATTATATTCTCTTCTGTATCGGTAGATTTATCTTCCATTATAATTCTCTCTGCAGCTACTCCGCATTCTATCAGATAATCATACATGGCTTTTGCTTCGCTTATATCCTCTCCTGGACCTTTTCCTCCGGATACTATAATCATAGCCTTTGGATGATTTTTAGAGAACTCAACTGCAGTATCTAGTCTGCTCTTTAAAGGCTTTGTTATGTAGGTTCCCCTGACCTTGCATCCTAATACTATTGCATATTTATAATCAGCGCTATCATTTCTTTTATTTCCTGATAACACCAAGCATTCTAAAAACAAAAGTATCGCAATTCCTACACCAAATACAACCCAAAATGCTATATTTAGCGGCCTTGGTATGCTTATCCATCCCTTCCACTTTGCAAATCCTATTACAAACAATACGAAGGAACCTGCTGACATTACTGCCCATAGCCATACAAGCAGGTTTCTATAGCCTATTAGCCCTACAACCTCTATAAAATATAATCCAAATACTGCTGCTAGTATGAGCCATATTAAAAACAATAGGTTCCCTCCCGTCTTCTTTTCAACATTTTTTCCATTTCTCATCCATTTTCCCACCTTTTCTTTTGCTCTTTATTTCTATGCTTTTTTTCTGCGGGATTCCCTTTTGACCCTTTTATGCTTTTTTCTCTGCAGGATTTCCTTTTAACCCTTTTATGCTTTTTGCTCTGCGGGATTCGCTTTTAACTTTTCTTCTTCGTTAAACTCCCTAAATACCGATGTTACAAGCGGTATTGATAAGAGGAAGGCACATATATCTGCAAACATCTGAGTCATCTCTACTCCGCGAAGTCCGAATTTATTTGTTAATATTATTATTAACGGAATAAAGAACAGTCCCGATCTTGCTGAGGACATTATAGTTGCTCTGACTCCCTTTCCTATTGACTGCATCATCATATTTGACATTATTATTACTCCGCCTAGTACAAATACCGATGCCTGATATCGGAGTGCTTCTGCGCCTATTTTAACTACCAGATCATCATTTCTGAAGACTCTTACTATATTTGGTGCAAATATTACCGCTAACACTGATACTACTGCTAAAAATATTGTTGCTATTTTTACACAAAAGAAGTATCCTTCGCGCACTCTTGAATATTTTTTTGCTCCATAGCTAAAGGAACATACTGGCTGATAGCCCTGTCCGAAGCCTATGAGTGCTGAATTTGCGAACATCGCTGTTCTTGTAACTATCGACATGGCTGCTAGAGCTGCATCTGCCATTTCCGGCGATTCTAACATTCCATACTTTTTTGCCATGTTATTCATTATTATGGTCGCTGCTGCAGCCAGCCCCTGTCTGAATAATGATGGGGCTCCGCCATTGGTTATTTCCTTTAGGTAATAAAAATTCAGTCTTATGTTACTATATCTGATTTTAAGATTTCCTCCAACTTTCGTTCCCATTAAAAGTACTATAAAGCTCACGGTCTGACTCATTACAGTGGCTATCGCAGCACCCTTTACTCCTAGACCGAAGCCAAATATAAATAGCGGATCTAAGCCTACATTTATTATTCCTCCGCTAAGAAGTCCTACCATGGCATATGTTGCACTGCCCTGAAATCTCAACTGATTATTCACTACAAACTGAGCTGTCATTATCGGAGCACCTATCAGGATTATCCTCATATAGGTCTTAGTTTCTTCTAGGATATTTTCCGTAGCTCCTAGTGCGATTGCTATAGGTTCACTGAAAAAAAAGCCTGAAACCGTTATAATAAGGCCGAGTATGATTGCTATCGTAAAACCTGTCGCTGCCATTTCATTGGCTTCTTTATCCTTTTTTGCTCCAAGGCTTCTTGCTATATAATTTCCTGATCCATGTCCACAAAAGAAACCTACTGCTTGTATTATGGCCATTACTGCAAATACAACGCCGACTGCTGCCGTAGCCTGCGTACTGATTTTTCCTACAAAGTACGTATCTGCCGCATTATAAAGCGTTGTTACAAGCATACTTATTATTGTAGGTACTGAAAGCTTTAGTATTAATTTCTTTACGGGAGTTTTGGTCATATAATCTAGTTTATTATCATACTCTCCGTATTTTTTTCCATTACTGCCTGACATCTTTTTTCTTCTTTCATCTTTAATAAAAGACCATCCATGTAAAAGTGGATGGTCTGAAAAATCTTTTAATTCTTCTTATTTTCTTCAAATGGGTACTTAACTTCTAGCTGTTTTCTAATGTCATCCATCATTTCCATCATGTAAATTGTTGCTTCATGCGGCATAGATACACATTCAAGTTTTCCTTCCTTGATGGCTTCTGCTGTCTCAATGAGCTCATATTCGTATCCAGTTATCTGGGTAGGACATTTTGCTTCACGAAGGAGTTTATTTTCATTGTCATATACCTTTATACTTTCTGGATTATTTACATTTTCGATTTCGATATAACCATCTTCACAATGGAATACAGCTCTTCTATCTGACACTGAAGTTACGCTTGCTCCAAGTATGGCCATTGGTCCGTGTCCACCGAACTGGAGTGTAATGCAGTCATCGATGTCTACACCAAGCTTGCTCTTTATTCCCTGTGCTACTACCCACTTTGGTCTTCCAAGTATCATTACTGCAAGATTTAATGGATAAACTCCAAGGTCTAATAATGCTCCGCCTGCAAGCTCTGGCTTTGCTATTCTTTCTACATTTTCAATAGCGTAGCCTAGTGTTGCTGTAAGTAATCTAGGAGATCCTACGATTCCTGATTCAACGGTATCGCGGATTATGGTCCTCATTGGCTGATAGCGTGTCCAGATGGCTTCTGTGATGAGAAGCTGCTTTTCTTCTGCAAACTTTATGAGATCCTTTGCCTGCTCTGCATTTGATGTAAAGGCCTTTTCTACTATTACATGCTTTCCTGCCTTTAATGCTGCCATGGCATTCTCATAATGCTCTGAATGCGGTGTTGCTACATATACTAAATCTATGTCGTCACTTTCAAACATTTCCTGATATGAGCCAAATGCCTTTGGAACCTTATATTTTTCCGCAAATGCCTTTGCCTTATCGAGGCTTCTTGACGCTATCCCGCCAAGTACTACTGTGTCATCGATTGCTTCGTTCATCTTATTAACTGTATCTGCTATAACACCTGCAATTTTTCCTGCGCCCACAATACCTATTTTGACCATAATAGTCCTCCTTTTATATGTTCATTTCACACATCACGTCTCTTCAAAACTTAAAAAATATTATACCATATTTCAGTCTTTTTTCCAACTAGATATTTTGAATTTCTAATTACCCTTTAACAGCTTACTTCTGCCTTGCTACCATCTGCTGCCTGGTTACCATCTGCTGCCTGGTTGCAGGTATTAACTTTCGCTTCCTGAAGGCTTACTGCTGCCTGCTCTTTTGGGAGCCTTCCACTTTCTTGATGGTGCTTTTCTTGTACTATCTTTCCTTGCTACGTCTTTCCTTACAACGTCTTTCCCCGCAACGCTTTGCTTACCTGCTCCCTTTACAAGCATGCAGACTACTTCTACTTTACTTGTACATGGAAACATATCTACAGGTCTTATTTCCTTTACTGTATAGCCCTTTGTAAGCACCTTAAGGTTGTCTGCTAGGGTATATGGATTACAGGATACATATACCACTCTTTCAGGCGCTACCTCAAGCACTGATTCAAGGAATTCTTCAGATGCTCCGCTTCTTGGCGGATCCATTATTACTACATCTACGGCGCTCTTTTTATCCTGTGCTGTTTCTACAAGATATTCTCCTGCGTCATCTGCTATAAATTCTACTCTTGCCTTTATTACGTCTGTATTTTTCAGGTTGTAGTTCAAATTTTCCTTGGCATCAGCTACCGCATCTGGATTCAGCTCAACTCCAGTCACCTTTCCTGCCTTTTCAGCTGCTAATAGTGTGATGGTTCCAGTTCCGCAGTATGCATCCAACACGCTGTCCTTTTCCTTTATTTCCGCAAGCTCTAACGCCTTTGCATATAACTTTTTCATCTGAGGCGGATTTACCTGGAAAAATGAATCTGGTGATATTCTAAAGCTTACTCCCATGCATGTATCGGTAATGTAGCCCTTGCCATAGCCATTTTCAAACTTTGGTCCAAGCACCATACTGGTTGCTAGATTATTTACGTTAAATACCACCGTAGTGATATCCGGCTCTATCTTCATAAGTTCCTTTATGAAGTTATTCTTTCCCGGAAATACAGACCTTGCTATGACTATAACTACCATTATTTCCCTGGTCTCATAGCCCTTTCTTATGAGAAGATGTCTTACTAGCCCGGTGTCTGTATCTTCGTTATAAGCCTTTATTTTAAAATCTGATAAAAGCTTTGTTACTGAATTTATTATTCTATTTGCGTCTTCATCTATGATTTTACATTTTTTCACAGGAACAACCCTATGGCTGCTTTCCTCATAGATTCCGCTCACTAATCTTCCGTCCTTTTGATCAAAGGTAACATGTACCTTGTGGCGGTAGCCATAAGGCTCATCTGCTCCTATTATCTCTGATACCTGACCATATTCTCCAAGTATCTTCTCACAGGCATTCTGCTTTATCGAAAGCTGCTTTTCGTAGGACGCATGAAGAAGCGTACAACCTCCGCACCTTCCATATACTGCACAGCCTGGCTCTACTCTATCCTCTGATTTCTTTGTTAGCTCTATTAGCTTTGCTCCACCTGCACGCAGGACATTTTCTCCCGCATTTTTGGCAGCTGTATTTTTTACTGCTGTATTTTTTCCGGCTTCACCGCTCTTTTGTCTATTTCCTCTGCCATTTTCCGCTTTACTTTTTGTAAATACAAGCTCAATCTTTGCTTTTTCATTATCTAAAAGATATGGAACCTTGAATTTTGATCCATTGAATTCAACTATTCCATTTCCGTCAGTATCTAATTCATGACAGCCAACACCATATATTTTACTCATCACATCACCTTATTTCAGCATTTATTTCTTTAATGGTCTTAATCTATATTTACCATAAGCTCAATTATCAGCCATCTATTATTCCCTAATTAAATCGGCTGAGGAACTATTTCGTACGTTCCTCTCTTGGATTATCTATTACATCTTCAGGCTTTCCTTCTTCTACTACGTAGCCTCCGTCCATAGAGTGCTTTGAGGCTTTTATACAATTACTTTCCCCGTAAACTTTTTACCTATTAGGATTTCTCTTTTCCATAGCATATTCTTCTCTTTCACGTCTTAATTCCCTAGTTACGAAGTCGTCATTATGACCGTTGCGCGAACGTATTTCATCTTCCTTTATGAAGTTATCATAGCTCACATTATTGCTGCCATAGTACTTGCTGAAATCAGTATGGCTATGCTCTTCATGTGCATTTGAGCCAAAAAGACCGTAATTATTATCATCAATGGTTCCTGTTTTTGGTCTCAAACTATATTTTTCTGCATCTGTCATTGGTCTTTGCTGAGTTCTATATTGCACATTGCGATTTACTGCATTATTCGTGCTATTGCTGACATTCTTATCCTTTTTAGTCTTCTTGACCGAGCTGTATATTGCCCCAGCTATGATGATTATATATACTATAACAGCAATATTATCCATTTCATCCTCCTTCTTGTCCTCTTTTTATAATCTTACAAATTTAAACATTTTTAATTCTTTCTACTTGATGTTAATTAAAATAGCTAAGTATCCTTTACTAGAGTTATTACTTCGTTGGTCACTTTTCCCTTAAAAGGGCACACTAACTCATTTTTTAATGATAGCACATTTTCCGCATATTGTAAACCTTTTTTCTTTTTCTAGCTTATGAGATATTTATGATAAAGCCCTCCTTACTTTTTTAAGTAAGAAGGGCTCTTAGCATTAAAAATTATGCAAATTCATAAAATACTATTTTTTTCTAAGCCATTCACTGATTTTTCTCAAAATGCACTTTGATAAAATAGTCAATATACCGTTCTATTTTTTTTAATGTTTCTTCCTTTTTTTCAGGCTCCCTATCGCAGGTCTGAATCAACATGCTCACAGGATATACATATTCCATTGCTAGCATCTCAGGATCTTCTTCTAAAAGCGCACCGTTTTTTATGAGGTCAGTAAAAATACTTACGTATTGTTTAATCATAAAATCCGACATGTGCTCAGTGACCTTTTTACTGAACAGTTCATCTTTGTATTGCTCTATGTTAATCATTCTTCTGACCTTGATTATATGTTCATTTGTAACCGTATAGGCGATCTGGTGCATGCTAAAAGTCTTAAGTTCATGTGCATTATGAATAAAGACCATTGAATGAAGTCCCATCCCCATTGTTGAGTTATATTGTTCTTCTACCGATTTGTCAATGCAATCAAAAATATCTTCCTTGCTTTTAAAATATCTATAAAGATTAGGTGCTTTTATCCCGCTTTCTACCGCAATTTCTTCTACGGTAGTGCCGTCGTACCCTTTTCTAGAAAACAATTCCAGTGCTGCTTCTAATATTTTATCTCTATTTGACCCCGTTCTCAAATTTATTCCTCCCTCATAGTTAATTAGATTCGTAGGTATCACTTATAATAATATATCATTAAAGCAGATTTGTCAGTAGGAATTATTATATTTTTTTATACAAGGTCTCTCTTATTTAGCTTGTAGGTTCCTATAAATGTACATACAATTATTACCAAAACAGAGATGAGTAATTGAATTATTCTTCCTGGATTATTGAATTCCTCTCCTAAATATGTATTTGAGAACCACTGTCCAAGTGCTGGTATGTTATAAATTATCACAATAATTTTGTTTAGAACTCCTTTAGATAAGGAAATAAAGAGATTGCCGAATATTACAAAGTTGAAGTAAAGCTGAAATATAAACATTGCACCTATGATAAGGGTAATCATTTTTGTTAGTCTGAATGCTAAAATCATCATGGTTGAAACGTAGCTTAAAACTGCCAGTAATATTACTATATTAGAAAGAATGAACTTTGAATTCACCTTAGCTCCCGCAATAATTCCTGCAAGCATATATACGCCCCACATTACAAATGCTGCTGTCATATGTGCTAGAAGTGAACTTTTATAAATATCCTCCTGAGTATATCCGGAAATCAGCTTGTTTCTGATTACTCCATCACTATATTCAGTGTTTGTGATGAGCGGTACAAAGATTGTAAAGAAAGCAACCATAGCTGCACTTACGAAAATCATTTTTTCATTTGTATCGCCTTTTATAGGCAGCTGAATCGGAGAATTGTTCCATGCTACAATGAATGTGATTGCAAATGCTGCCATGCATCCAAATATATAAAATGGATTCTTGAATATTCTTATCATAATAGACTTATATAAATTTTTCATTTTTTTCCTCACATGTCGTTATTTTTTTACACATTTCTTTCTTATAAGAGATTACTGATCATAATATATGCTAAATTAATCAGCGTATCTCTTTTCTTTTAAAGATTACCAGCCCTAATATAAGTGAAATCACTGTAATCCCACCTATTCCCATCATATAGGTAAATAATCCGTAGTGCGGTCTCATCATAGGATAGAAAAATGGCAGATATTTTTCCAAAAACTGATATAAACAGAGTTTGAAGCCCGTCAGAGTGCATATGCCATTTTCCGGATATAGCTTGTCAAGTACCTCTAGTGATACGATTTTCATGACAATAACTATTGAAAGACCTACTATATACGATGCTTTGTACCCTCCTAAAATCATTACCAAGGTTGTAGAAAATAATCCAAGTGCCATGCACGAAAGAGTGATTATCAGCCAGTAATACAAAATCTCCTGCGCCGTATATGTATCCCATTTAAGAAAGAATATCAGGTTGCACAAAAACGATGTTATGCAGGCCGCTACCGAATGAATCAATCCATGAAGCAAACCGCATGCTGCCCATGATAAGTATATATTCACCCTGCTCGCTCCTGATATGATCTTGTTCCTTATGCAGCCATCAGAATAATCGCTGGTGGTTGTTATAAGAGTGCTTGCAAAAATCAAAAATGTTGAAATTGTTCCATAGTTGAATGCGACCGCATCTGCATATAACACTATTTTAGGATATAAGATATTTATTGTCTTAAGTATCAGAACACTGAAAAACTGATATAGGATATTTACCATCAGGCATGTACGAAAGCCCTTGTCATGTATCATTTTTCTAATGTCTGCATGGAATATTCTAAACATTTTTGCCCCCTCCAATAAGGGATAAATAGAAGCTCTCTAAATTTTCTTCATTTTCTTCCATTTTTTCTATTATGCATTCTGTCTTGTCGCACAGCTTTGCCATTTCCGAGAAGTTAATATCCTCATAAATATCCGCAGTTCTATTATCTATGATTTTGTATTTTAAACCACGTGATTCAATGGCTTTTGCTAGAAGCTTTGTATCATTTACCGTCATTTTTATGGCTTTATGACTTTCTTTTCTAAGCGATTCATTGCTCATCTGACGGACTATGTGTCCCTTATCAATGAAGCCATAATGAGTTGCCATTCTTGCTAATTCGTCAAGGATATGGCTTGATATGAGGAATGTTATGCCCCTCTCTTTGTTAAGCTTTATAACTAATTCTCTGATTTCTATGATTCCCTGAGGATCTAGACCATTAGTCGGCTCATCTAGGATAATAAATTCCGGATTTCCACAGAGCGCTATTGCAAGTCCGAGTCTTTGTCTCATTCCTAGAGAGAAATTTTTTGCCTTTTTCTTTCCTGTGTCTGATAGCCCAACAATATCCAGTAATTCATCTACATTTTTTAAATCAGCAAGTCCTAGCATTATGCACTGCTGAATTAAATTATCCCTAGCTGTTAGATCTTTATAGATGGCAGGTGATTCTACTACAGCTCCCAATTTTCGTCTTGCTTTAAGAATGTCAGCGCTGTCATTTTTTATTCCCATAAGCTCGTATGAGCCAGAGCTTGGAGTCTGAAGACCGCAAAGAAGCCTGATTAATGTAGTCTTACCGGCACCGTTTTTACCGACAAAACCATAAATAGAGTGTTTTGGAATTTCCATATTTACGTCCTTTAAGGCCGCAAAGCTTCCATAGTTTTTACATAAGTTGTTTGTTTTAAAAATATAATCCATATTTTACTCCTCTCGATAATACTTTTTATAGTATATGATAATAAACGTTATCAGTCAAGTTTTTTTTGTATTTTATTTTCTACTTTAAATAAAATCAATTTTGTTGTATAATATAAAAACTGAGCGTTTCTGCTCTATTTTTGATACTTTTATGAGAGGGATTATTAATGTTTACTTTTGATTCTAAGGTTCTTTATAGTAAAATTTCACCTAACGAGAAGCTCTCCATCAAGGCTCTCGTTGACTATTTCCAGGATTGCTCTACTCTTCAGTCAGAGACTCTTGAGAAGGGTTTAAAATTTCTTCAGGATAACCATAGGGCATGGCTTCTTTCTTCATGGCAGATCGATATTGTGGATATGCCTGATTACAACGACGACATTACCATCGGAACTCAGGTCAGTAACATAAACGGCCTGCTCTCCAACAGATATTTTGCGATCTACAATAGGTCAAAGGGCGGCAAGCTAGCTGTTAAAGCTGATTCTGTTTGGTTTTTACTTAATACTGATACCAGAATGCCTATGAAAATAGAGCCTCCTTTTTCTGATATTTACGAAATCTGTCCTCCTCTTGAAATGGAGCTTTTACCTAGAAAAATAAGACCTATAAAGAATTTTTCTGAGGCTTCTTTTTTAGGCGTTCTCCCTGTTAATCCTTCTATGATAGATACTAACGGTCACATGAACAACGCCCAGTATATTGCTGTCGCAGAAGCTTATCTTCCTGCTACTGATAAGGATATAAAGAGAATTCATGCCTATTACGCAAATTCTGCTGTAAAGGGCGATGAGCTAAATATTTACTCTGTTATAGATAATGACTCTGTTAAAATAGGTCTTTTAGATAGTTCAGAAAAGCACGCACCTTATGCATATGTTCAGTTCTATTACTAAGTTATATTACTAAATCATATTACTATGTTATATTGCTAAGTCATATTACTATGTTATATTACTATGGTTACTATAAAAGAACTCCTTCTCATGTTTTTTGAAAAGGAGTTTTTTTGTATCAATTTAAAAGGATTCTTTCTCAATATTTAAGTTAAAAGATAATCTGATTAAAAAAAACGCGGCCTAAGCCGCGCTTTTTTAATGTCGCTTTTTTTATTTTCGCTTTTTTTTCTCTTTTAAATAATTAGAAGAACTTGTCGTGTACTGCCTGTGTAGCCTTCTGAAGGTACTTCTCATCGATAAGTACTGTAACTCTGATTTCTGATGTGCAGATCATATTGATGTTGATGCCTGCATCATAGAGAGCCTCGAACATCTTTGCTGCTACGCCTGGGTTTGTCATCATGCCGGCACCAACGATTGATACCTTTGCAACGTCTGTATTAACGTCAATTGACTTATACTTAAGGCTTGTTGTATGATGTGACTCGATTACCTTAACTGCCTCATCTACCTTATCCTCTGGTACTGTGAAGCTGATATCCTTTGTTCCATCACGTCCGATAGACTGGATGATGATATCTACATTTATATGATGGTTTGCAAGGTGCTGGAAAAGCTTGAAAGCTACTCCTGGCTGATCCTCAAGACCTACTACTGAAATACGTGCTGCATTCTTGTCGCTAGCTACGCCGCTGATAAGTGTTCCTTCCATTTTTACGATCTCCTTTACAATTGTTCCTTCGTTAAAATCAAGACTAGAGCGAACTACAAGAGTTACTCCGTACTTCTTTGCAAGCTCTACTGAACGGTTATGAAGTACGCCTGCTCCAAGTGATGCCATCTCAAGCATCTCATCGTATGTAATTTCATCAAGCTTGTGTGCCTTTGGGCATACTCTTGGATCTGCTGTATAAACGCCGTCTACATCTGTGAAGATTTCGCATTTATCTGCATTGAGTGCTGCTGCAAGTGCAACTGCTGTTGTATCTGATCCACCTCTTCCAAGTGTTGTAACGTCACCGTTCTTATCAACACCCTGGAATCCAGTAATGATAACGATTTTTCTCTGATCAAGCTCACCATGAATTCTTTCTGCATCGATGCCTGTAAGTCTTGCATCCTGATGAACAGAAGTTGTATGCATTCTTACCTGAAGTGCATTGAGTGATACTGCCGGTACGCCAAGTGCATTCATTGCCATTGCCATAAGTGCTACACTTTCCTGCTCTCCGATTGAAAGGTACATATCCATTTCACGCTTTGGTGGCTTTGGAATTTCTCCTCTCTTCTTTCCTGTCACCTTTTCAGCCTCAGCCATAAGGCCTTCTGTTTTTGCAATGATGTCGTCTGTTGTGTCGCCCATTGCTGAAAGTACTACAACTACGTCATTTCCGTTCTTGTAGTCTTCGATACAGCGCTTTGCTACGTTGAATATTCTTGTGTAGTTAGCTACGCTGCTGCCTCCAAACTTCTTAACAATTAACATGAGTTTTTCCTCCAAGTTTTTGCTTTATATCTAAAAATATTTAAGCCCTGATTGCGCTGATGACATTTAATTTCTGGCGGCCATCTGCAAATTCACCTTCTGTTGTCTGCTTTGTGAAGAATGCGAACTCGTTTGGAAGGCTATCAAGTGCTACAACCTTATCTACCTTGAATGTCTTTCTAGCAAGCTCTTCATCTGCCTTATTTACTCTTACAAAGAATCTAGCTGCAAGATGCTTTCTATCTGCGAGCTCAAGCTTCTTTTCGCTCCAAAGGATCGGAATATGTCTTCCATTATTCTTAACTGCATCAATTACGTCTGAAACAACTGCTGATGCTGTTGGAAGGCTTCCTGCTCCCTTTCCATAGAACATTGTATCGCCAAGATAATTTCCTCTTACCTTGATGGCATTGAATACACCATCTACTGCGAAAAGAGGATTTGAATCATCAATGAGTCTTGGTGCTACACTTGCATAATGCTTTCCTTCAACGTCAAGGCACTGTCCGATAAGCTTTATCTTAAGACCTTCTGCCTTTGCGTATGCAATGTCTTCTGGTGTGATCTTTGTAATTCCTTCTGTATATACATCCTCGAAATCAACCTGCTTTCCATATGCAAGTGATGCAAGGATTGCTATCTTTCTTGCTGCATCATAGCCTTCGATGTCTGCTGCAGGATTTCTCTCTGCAAAGCCCTTATCCTGTGCGTCCTTAAGTACGTCATCAAAGTTAAGACCTTCCTTACTCATCTTTGTAAGGATATAGTTTGTTGTTCCATTGAGAATACCCTGAATCTGCTCGAGTACATCACATGTAAGGCTTGAGTTAAGTGGACGGATGATTGGGATTCCACCGCCTACTGATGCTTCGAATAAGAAGCTTACCTTCTTCTGCTTTGCTATCTCTATAAGCTCTGCGCCATGCTTTGCAACAAGCTCCTTATTTGAAGTACAAGCGCTCTTTCCCTTAAGGAGTGCTTCCTTCTCGAAGCTATATGCTGGCTCAAGGCCGCCCATTGTCTCTACAACTACTGCAACCTCTGGATCATTTACAATTACATTATAATCATGAACAAGAACCTCTTCTACCGGGTTTCCTGGAAATTCTCTAAGATCGAGTACATACTTTACTTCGATTCTCTCTCCTGCCTTCTTCTCAATAAGGTCTGCGCTCTCTGTCAATATCTTATAAACGCCTGAACCTACTGTTCCAAATCCTAATATTGCTACCTTCATCTCTTTTAATTCCTCTCTTTTATATTTTACCCACTATTCTCTACCGAGAATCTTAAGATAATAATCATTCCTATTCTCTTGCGAGATACTTAAGATAATGTGAATCTTAAGCTGATAAACATTCCTATTCTCTTCCAAGGATCTTGAGATAATGAACTCCGTTCAAATTCTCTATATCCCCTATGAGCTTTGCTAATTCCATTGAATCTGGAAGTATTTCTATGCCAAGTGTTATTGATGCAATTCCTCCGATTGGAATGGACTGGTGTATTGTGAGAATATTCGCCTTTGCCTTTGCTATCTTATTTAGTACGTTTGATAGAAGTCCTGGCTCATCATCCATTGAAAGCATGACATTTATGGTCTTTCCTCTTCCTGCATCGTGGAATGGCATTATGTCATCCTTGTATTTATAGAAAGAACTCCTACTGATTCCAACTGCTTCTGCAGCATCTAGAATGCTGTCAGTTTTTCCTGAATCAAGCAGCCTCTTTGCCTCTATTACCTTTAGAAGCACATCTGGAACCGCTCTTTCCTTTATCAAATAATATCTGTCTTTTTTTTCATCCATATACTGACACCGCATTTTCTCTATATCCGCTTGCGTTTTCTTTACCACGCAAACATTTGTCCGTCACAAGAAAATATAGTACCATTGAATCCCGAATATGTCAAGCACTTTTTCAAAAAACTCTATACTTTTTATAATCCGGTCTTTCTTTTCTTCCATTTTCAAATTACAATAAAAAACACCCAGGATTTAATGGACTTTCCTGAATACAGGGGCTTTCCATCATCCTGGGTGTGTTCATTTTTAGATTTCCTCTTTTTTGATTATCTGCCTTAAGCTTATCTTTCGCTTTCAATCTGCTTAATTACTTCATCAATTCCTGTCTCGATCTGGTTATCATTCTCAAAGCTATAGTTTTCTCTAGCTTCATCAGAGAGCTCTACCTTTACGTCTGGCTCTATTCCAACTTCATGGATGCATACTCCTGATGGGATGAAATACTGCTCGATTGTAAGCTTTATGGCACTGCCATCACCGAGCGGAATGATGCTCTGGGCTATACCCTTACCAAAGGTCTTTGTTCCTACAAGAGTTGCTACTCCGTAATCTCTTACAGCACCTGCAAAAATCTCTGAAGCTGATGCTGAGTTGCCATTTATGAGAACTGCCATTGGTATATCTATGCATTCCTTATCGCTATCGTAGTCTGTTCTAGCACCGTTCTTATCTTCCATATAGACAATGGTTCCCTCTGGAAGAAGAGGATCTAACATCTCTGTTACACTATCTACAAGTCCGCCTGGATTATCACGAAGGTCTATTACTATTCCCTCTGCTCCATCATTTACAAGATCATTGAACTGTGTCTGGAACTGATTTACAGTAACCTCATCAAAGCTTGCTACCTGAATATATCCGACATTATGGCCATCTTCTTTAACCATTCTGCTATCTACAGTAACAATTTCTACTTCTTCTCTTGTAATTACAACATCTACAGTTTCACCTGTGTCTGCCTTTATGATAGTGAGAGTAACATCGGTTCCTGCCTCGCCCTTCATGTCTGCTACTACAAGATTTAAGTCTATTCCTGTAACCTCTTTGCCGTTTACCTTATAAACAATATCTCCTGCCTGAAGGCCTACTTTTGCTGCTGGCGCTACATCACTTACAGGCTTTACAATGGTTATTACTCCTGTTGTGGCATCTTGTGTAACGTAAGCTCCGATTCCGCAATAATTACCGGTTGTGGTCTCCATAAGAGAATCATATTCTTCCTTTGTATAATATACTGAATATGGATCCTTTAATGAATTGAGCATGGCTGCATACTCTGATTCTGCTATTGCTGCTTCATCAATTCTATCTTCATATAAGAAATACTTATCTATATATGATCTGATCATCTTCTTTTTAAAGCTGACCGAACCTAAGTCGACATCATCCTTTGATGAGTCATCCTTTTTACCAGATGAACCCGAGGTCGTTGTTGTTTCCTGGTCATCCTTTTTATCGTCATTTTTTTCAAAGACAATTTTATTCTGAGAATCTACATAATAAAGATTGAGTACAATGCCTGCTGCAAGTGCACCAAAGGCAAGACCTAATATAAGTCCAACTACAAACTTCTTCATTTCTTTTCCCTTCCCTGAAGTATTTGCTTTTTAATAATGAATATATTTTTCAGGATCTACATTTACTCCGTTTACTACCACTGAAAAATGGAGATGTGGAGCTGTCGATACGCCTGTTGAGCCAACAAGAGCTATTACCTCACCTCTTTTTACATACTGCCCTGCGGATACGTACAGCTTTGAACAATGCATATATCTCGTGACATATCCATTACCATGGTTTATTTCTACATAATTTCCGCGGCTTGAGGAATAACCCGCTCCTGAAACCGTTCCGGCAAGTGCAGCTACTATCTGCTCACCAGTGTATCCGCCTATGTCTACGCCCTGGTGATAGGTGCTTGCTCCTGCTAGCGGCGCTATTCTAGGACCGAACGGACAACATAGATCTGAGTCTCCCGGAAGAGGCCATAGCATATTTGATGGATCTGTAGAATCAGAGGTCGTAATTCCTGCTGCATTATTACCGCTTCTTACAACAGTACTTTGTCTAGCTCTCGCCCTTGCTGCCTCAGCTTCCTTACGCTTTCTCTCTTCTTCCTCTAAACGCTTTCTTTCTGCTTCAATGGCAGCCTGCTGATCTTTTTTAAGCTTTTCTATATTGATATCTTCGTTTAATATCTCATCGCCATATTCCTCTAGGAGATCTTCACCTACTCCTATATCTGCAACAAGCTTTTTAAGTTCATCGGACTTAGCTGTCATTAAAATCTGGAGCTGCTCTTCATTATATTCGCACTGAGCCTTTGCAGCTTCTAATTCTTCAAGCTGACCTTCCTGAATCCTCTTTTTCTCTATTACAGTCTCTTTAGCTTCGATATACTTATCAAGCAGTTCATTGTCATATTCAGTGATTTTTCTTGAATACTCCATTTCATTTAAGAGATCAGATATAGAATCTGAGGTAAGGATTATTTCTATAATACTAACATCGCCATTTTCGTAAATATACTTAATACGGCGCTTCATTGCTGCATATTGCTTTTCTTCCTCAGCCTTAGCATCTACGATTTCCTGCTTTGTCACCTCGATGGCTGCATTCATGTCGACGATTTCATTGCCGATTTCAAAAAGCTCTAACTGAAGGGCTGCAATCTGATTATCAAGTTCTGCTATATAATTCTCTGTATTAGCCTTCTGCTTCTCAAGCTTTGCATTTTCTTCAGCCTGCTTCTTTTTCTTTGCTTCAAGCGCTTCTTTACGCTTTCTTGCCGCTTCTATCTTTTCATCATATTCATCAGACCTTATAACATTTCCAAAAAATCCCGAAGCTTCCGCATACTGAATCTTATTGAAACTATCTATAAGAGAATATGGGCTTTTTTTACCGACATTCCCCCCATCGGCAGTCGCCGTTATAAGCGCGGCAAGCACAAGTGCAGAAACACCTTTAACTAATTTTTTCTTCATCTAAAGTATTTTCCTCTTGCTTTTTGCTTCACAATTAGTTGATCTTTGCAAGCTGTCTGTTAAGAGCTATAAAGCTTCCTATGATACCGATACCAAGACCAATTGCAAAACAGATAGGGATAAGAATTCCGAATATGTCACCAGCCTCCATAAGCTCAAATGAGCTTCCAAGTCCATTACTAAAGTGCTTTACGAAATATTCGGTCACCTTATCATATGATAACTTTAAAAGAACTGAAGGAACTATTGCTCCAACAAGTCCAAGTACAATACCCTCTACCATGAACGGTGCTCTTATGAAACCATCCTTAGCTCCTATGAGCTTCATGATACTGATTTCTGTCTTTCTAGCTCCGATACCCATTCCTATTGTAGAACTGATAATAAATACAGAAATTATAATAAGAATAGCTGTAAAGGCCATTGAAACAACACGTATTATTCTATTAACATTTGAAAGGACCTCTGCTACCTGGGTAAGGTCATTTACATTTCTTACTCCTTCAAGTCCTTCTATATACTTAACTAGCTCAGTCTGCTTAGAAACATCGGCTAAATGCACCTCATAGGAATCACTTCCTTCAAGAGGATTGTCATCGCCAAAGCTTTCTACAAGAGCGCTGCTCTCATCTGCTGCTAATCTTTCTCTCTTATACTTCTCCCAAGCCTCATCAGCTGAGATAAATTTTATATATGCAACCTCACTACGGGTATTGATTTTTGCTCCAATATCCTGTATCTGCTGCTCTGTCACATCTTCATCAAAGAAAACGGAGACACCAACATTTGTCTCCGCGTCTTTAATAATGTGTGAAATATTGGTAAATACAAAGTAGAACAATCCAAAAAGGAAAATACAAACTGTCATAATAGCTATAGACATCATTGATTTTCCGAAATGTCTTTTAAGATTGATAAATCCCTGCTTTACATGATATCCAAAATATGTCAACTTTCGCATTATTTTTTTCTCCCGGCATCGTTATTCATCATAATCATTAGTATCAAAAACGTCTATATAATCAATAGCCATTTCATCACCGGATTTATTATCTTCTTCCTCTGCTTCCCTTCTGATTTCCTCTTCGATATCATCCAGGTCAGGTGCCTTGCCATCAGCCGCCTTATGGTCACTGACGATAAAGCCGTTACGTACAGTAATTACGCGCTTTTTAAGTCTTTTTACCATTTCATGATCATGAGTTACTATTATAACCGTTGTACCATGCTTATTAATATCAAGCAAAAGATTCATAATTTCATCCGTATTCTTCTGGTCGAGATTTCCCGTAGGCTCATCTGCTAGAAGAATTACAGGGTTGTTAATCAGAGCCCTTGCTATGGCTACTCTCTGCTGCTCACCACCCGATAATTCTCCTGGGAAAGACTTTGTCTTTGACGAAAGACCTACCTGCGAAAGCATTCTTGGAGTCGCCTTTTTGATCTGCTCTGGAGGGGCTTCAATTACTCTCTGAGCAAACGCTACATTTTCATAAACTGTCCTATCCGCTAAAAGTCTATAGTTCTGGAAAACTACTCCGATCTTTCTACGGTATTTTGCTATCTGCCACTTTTTAAGCTTATTGAGATCTCTGCCATTTATTATTATCTTTCCCTTAGTAGGCTTGATTTCTCTGAGCATCAGCTTGATCAGCGTAGATTTGCCTGATCCACTTTCACCAACGATAAAAACGAATTCGCCTCTCTCGATCTGAAAGTTTATATGATTTACTGCAGGAATTCCCTTGTCGTATTCCTTGGCCACATCATTAAAGGATATGACTGTATTGGATACTGCCGGCTGATTTTCACTGCTAGTAGTTTTTTCTGCTAAACGTGCCACTATTAAAAACCTTTCATTTATAAATTAGAACTTATGATCTTCAAGATACTTCATATATTTTACTACCATCATTGCAATCTTGAAGGTTATTGCGTCATCAAATACTCTTAAGTCGAGATTTGTCTGCTTCTGGAGCTTATCAAGTCTATATACAAGAGTATTTCTATGGATATAGAGCTGTCTTGAGGTCTCTGATACATTGAGGTTATTCTCAAAGAACTTGTTGATGGTAGTGAGAGTTTCCTCATCGAAATCCTCAGGTGACTGCTCGCCAAATATTTCAGTAATGTACATCTTGCAAAGTGATGGTGGAAGCTGATAAATAAGTCTTCCGATACCAAGCTTATTATAAGCGATGACATTCTTTCCTGAATAGAATATATTAGTAACATCAAGAGCCATCTTTGCTTCCTTGTATGAACGAGATACATCCTTGATGTCATTGATAATTGTACCATAAGATACAACTGCCTTTGACATTGCTTCAGTATTAAGCATGTCAAGAACTACATTTGCAGTCTGGTCAATCTGGTCATAGCCTTCATTTGATTTAAGCTGCTTTACAATAATAATGCTCTTTTCATCTACTGCTGTGATGAAATCATGAGCTCTTCCAGCAAAGATTCCTCTGATTGTCTCGAGAGCGCTGGTATCCTTTTCTACCTTTGTCTCTACAACTATTACTACTCTCCTTGCCTGAGGCTCGATATGAAGTTTCTTTGCTCTATTATATATGTCTACTAAAAGAAGATTGTCAAGAAGTAGATTCTTTATAAAATTATCCTTATCGTATCTTTCCTTGTAGGCTACAATAAGACCTGAGATCTGGAAAGCTGCAAGCTTTCCTACAAGATAAGTATCATCTCTGTCTCCCTTTATCAGCACTATATAGGTGAGCTGATGCTCGTCATATACCTTAAAGAACTGATAGCCTGAAAGGAGCTGACTATCTGCTGCTGATTCCACAAAGCTCAGTACGGAAGATTCGTACTCATTTCCAATTTCAAATGTCGCTGCTATTGGCTTTCCATCAGTATCAAGAATACATATATCTGCTCTTGTAATGCTCTTTAAACCATCAATTGTACTCTGTAATATCTGTGTTGAAATCATCCTTTCACCTTACCCTTTCATTAACCCATACAAATATCATTTTGATATTAATTCTAAGAAGGCGCACTTCGCCCTTCTATCACATATTCCACAACATTATACCATAATTTTTAAGTAATATCAACGTTTTTCACAAAAACTTCACAACTTACCTAACTTTTAGTACAAAAAAGCTCCCATACCGTTTCCGGTATAGGAGCTTTTCGCTTTGACTTAATATTATTAAAATCTGTAGGAGTTCGTATTAGTGAACGATAACTCTCTCTGTATCCTTGTCGAATACATGCATCTTTGAAAGATCGAATGCAATTCTGATTCTGTCGCCTGGACGAGCTGTTGTACGTGGGTTTACACGTGCTGTGATTTCATGGTCAAGACCATCAACACCAAGGTAAAGGAATACTTCAGCACCAAGAAGTTCGTAAACCTTAACAGTTGCTTCAACAACTGAACCTGTGCTGTTGTTGATGAACATTTCTTCATCCTTAAGATCCTCTGGACGGATACCAAATACAACTGACTTATTCTCATAGCCCTTCTCAAGAAGAACTCTAGCTCTAGCCTCTGGAATAAGGATTCTGCTGCTTGTTCCTGTTAATGCAAGATAAACATCAGCGCCTTCCTTCATAACTGTAGCCTCAAGGAAGTTCATCTGTGGTGATCCCATGAAGCCTGCAACGAAGAGGTTCTCTGGTCTATCATAGAGGTTCTGAGGTGTATCTACCTGCTGAACGACACCATCCTTCATAACTACGATTCTTGTTCCAAGTGTCATAGCCTCTGTCTGGTCATGTGTAACGTAGATGATAGTTGTCTCAAGTCTCTGATGGAGCTTTGAGATCTCAATTCTCATCTGTACACGAAGCTTAGCATCAAGGTTTGAAAGAGGCTCATCCATAAGGAATACCTTAGGGTTACGAACGATAGCACGACCCATGGCTACACGCTGACGCTGACCACCTGAAAGAGCCTTTGGCTTACGATCAAGAAGTGATGTAATACCAAGAATCTGAGCTGCCTCTGTAACTAACTTATAGATCTGATCCTTTGGAGTCTTTCTAAGCTTAAGACCAAATGCCATGTTATCATAAACTGACATATGTGGATAAAGAGCATAGTTCTGGAATACCATCGCGATATCTCTGTCCTTTGGTTCTACGTCGTTCATGAGCTTGTCACCGATCCAAAGCTCACCTGATGTAATTTCTTCAAGACCTGCTATCATACGAAGAGTTGTTGACTTTCCACAACCTGATGGTCCTACGAAAATGATGAATTCCTTATCCTTTACCTCAAGGTTAAAGTTCTTAACTGCTACGAAGCCGTTTGGATAAGTCTTGTTTACGTTTCTTAATGATAAACTAGCCATTTTATTCCTCCTGAATGTTTTTTGGAATTGCGAGACATCATGACACATACTCCCTTTTTTTATTATAGCAATGTCACTTGGCACCCCATAAAATAATCACCTCTGATGCATCTAAAATGCATTCGGAATGCCGCCTCAATACCTCGTTATTATACTACAAAAAAGCGGAAAACGCTATATTACTATTTACCAAATTTAAAGAAAAAGTTTTGTACACTTTGCACAAAAAAGCCCTTTATTCACGAAGGTTTTAAAGCATCTAGACCCCAAAAAGCCTGATTATCAGCGTTTTTTTAAGCTCTTTGATAATCAGGCCTTTAAAATTTTATTATTCATTTTTTAGTTTCTTCTTTTAAGAAGAAACATAATAGATTCAGCTATTTATCAAGCCTTGCCGTTTGAACCGAAAGCGTTGATAAGCTCGATAGCTGTCTTCTTGATAGCCTCAGCACCTGGAGCAAGAAGCTTACGTGGGTCATAACCCTTACCCTGCTCATCCTTACCAGCTAAGATGTACTCTCTTGTAGCCTTTGCGAATACGATCTGAAGCTCTGTATTGATGTTTACCTTTGTAACACCAAGTGTGATTGCCTTATGAACCTGCTCGAATGGGATACCGCTGCCGCCGTGTAATACCATTGGCTTTCCACCGATTGCCTTGCTGATTTCATCAAGACGCTCGAAGTTAAGACCAGCCCAATCTGCTGGATATACACCATGAATGTTTCCGATACCTGCTGCAAGGAAATCTACGCCAAGATCTGAGATAGACTTACACTCTGCTGGATCAGCAAGCTCACCTGATGATGTAACACCATCTTCTGTTCCGCCGATACCACCAACTTCACACTCAACTGAAACACCCTTTGAATGAGCAAGCTCGATGATTTCCTTTGACTTTGCGATGTTCTCGTCGATATCATAATGTGATCCATCGAACATAACTGATGTGTAACCAAGTTCGATACACTTCTTAGCGCCTTCGAATGTACCATGATCAAGGTGAAGAGCTACAGGAACTGTAATTCCCATGCTATCATAAAGATCATTAACCATATCTACAACTGCCTTATAGCCACCCATGTACTTTGCTGCACCTTCAGATGTCTGGATGATAACTGGTGACTTTGCCTCTTCACAAGCTGAAAGAATGCTCTTTGTCCACTCGAGGTTGTTTGTGTTGAAGGCTGGAATTCCATAATGACCTTCATTTGCCTTCTTGACCATTTCTGCTGCTGATACTAACATTTTGTCTCCATTTCCGTGTCGGCGTGGCTATATGTCCAGACCGCACAATATATATTTTTTTAGCCTGAACTATTGTCAGGAACGTTACTGAATATATAAATAACACATACAAGTTAGCATATGTTACTATACCAAAGTGATTATAGCATAATGAAATTTGTTTTTCAAGTGTTTATTAAATTGTTTTGTGAAATTTTTATCAAACATTCATTTTACACTTAACAATTATATGATGAGAGCGCTCTTTGCCAGTTTATCCGCTATTTCATTGTATTTATTTCCCGTGTGGGCTGCCACCTTCTGAAACTGTATTTCAATTTTACTTGATGCCTTGCCTATAAAATCCACATACACCTTCGCCACCTCGCTCTTTGCCTGCCATTCACCGGCGGCCCAGGCGGCTACGCCTTCATAGTCATGATATATCCTTATCCTTCTATATCCATTCAGCATTGCATATCTGATTGCAAGCTCTGCTCCTTTTAACTCTCCTGCAACATTTCTTGTCTCGGTATTATTATCATTTGCTGAATACTTCTCGTTCATGAAGAATCTGCCATTTGGAGTAAGTAAAACCACTCCACAGGAAAAAGACTTTGTGAGGACATCATAGCTGCCATCTGTGTAGGCATTTATGCTATATCTATCAACGCCTTCCATTTCATCTGCTGCCATTTCATCTGCTGCCATTCTATCTACTGCCATTCCAGCTGCTTCCATTCTATCTGCAACCATTCCAGCTGCTTCCAAATCTGCTTTTTGCTCTCCATTCGTTTCATTCGCATTCAAAAAGCCTCCCTGATCCTTTTCCTCTACACTACCAGAACCCTTCTTTTTATCCTTTTTCTGATCACTATTTAATATCAGCGAATCTATCATGCCATCTAGTTCTGCATCACCGAACACTCCAGTAAATGTAGATTTTTCTTCTACTACCTTTTTAGGAATAACTCTCTTGCCATTAGCTCCGGCATTTTTCATATATTCCTGTGCCTCTTCCAAGGTCTCAAAACCCTTATATACAGCACCGGAAAATCCGATTATTTCCTGCTGGCAATCCGCCCAAGTGGTATAAATTCCTGGCTTTCTGCCATTTTTGACCGCATAATAATTTTTCTTCTTTGCCACTTTAAAATCCTCTCATATTAAAATTTTCTAATATTTTTACTTTCAACCTTTTCTCTATATTTTTACTTTTCAGCATTATCTCTACATTTTTACTTTCAACATTTTCTCTATATTTTTAATTTTCAGTCTTTTTCTCTATATTTTTAATTTTCAGTCTTTTTCTCTATATTTTTACTTTTCAGCCTTTTTCTTTGCTTCTCTTAAGCTTTTAAAGAATTCCTTTAATAGCGCACTACATTCTTCCTCCAGACACCCTCTTTTAACTTCACATACGTGATTAAATCTAGGCTCCTCTAGCATATTATAAATTGAGCCACCGCACCCGGCTTTTGGATTCATTGCTCCAATAACCACTCTTTTTATTCTAGATTGTACTATTGCTCCCGAACACATCTGGCATGGCTCAAGGGTTACATAAAGCTCATAACCATCAAGTCTAAAATCACCTTGCTTCTTTGCTGCTTTTTCTATAGCCATTGTTTCAGCATGGGCTAGAACCGATGACTTCAGATTTCTTTTATTATAGCTTCTTGAGACTATTTCTCCATTATTTACTATAACGCAGCCAATCGGAACGTCTCCGTTCTTTGCTGCTTTTTGGGCCTGCCTTATGGCTTCCTTCATATAAAACTCATCATTTCTTTCCATGCTTTTCTCCACAATATTTTTTGAATCTCTACTATCTCTACTATCTTTTCTAAATTCTCCACTAATTTTAAAGCAAACTTTTCTATCTGTCAACACACTTACTATTTTAAACATAAAAAAACGCAGCCTATTTGCATAGACTGCGTTTTGAATTTTACTTATTTTGTATAGAGCAATAAGCGGTAAAATTATTCGATGATCTCTGTAACCTTACCTGAACCTACTGTACGTCCACCTTCACGGATAGCGAATGTAAGACCCTGCTCCATTGCTACTGGATGGATAAGTTCAACTTCCATAGATACGTTATCACCAGGCATGCACATTTCTACGCCCTGTGGAAGCATACAAATACCTGTTACGTCAGTTGTTCTGAAGTAGAACTGTGGTCTGTAGTTTGTGAAGAATGGAGTATGACGTCCACCTTCTTCCTTTGTAAGAACGTAAACCTGAGCCTTGAACTTGTGGTGACATGTTACTGATCCTGGAGCACAAACAACCTGTCCACGCTCGATATCAGTACGGTTGATACCACGAAGAAGCATACCGATATTGTCACCAGCTTCAGCTGTCTTAAGTGACTTACGGAACATTTCGATACCTGTAGCAACTGATGAAAGCTTATCCTCATGGATACCAACGATTTCAACAGGGTCATTAACTGTAAGAGTACCTCTCTCAACACGACCTGTAGCAACAGTACCACGACCTGAGATTGTCATAACTTCTTCTACTGGCATAAGGAATGGCTTGTCTGTAGGACGTACTGGCTCTGGAATAAATGTATCAACTGCATCCATAAGTTCCATAATCTTGTCGCCCCACTCACCGTTAGGATCCTCGATAGCCTTAAGAGCTGAACCACGGATAACAGGTGTATCATCACCTGGGAAGTTGTATTCTGTAAGAAGATCTCTGATTTCCATCTCAACAAGGTCAAGAAGTTCATCATCTTCAACCATATCACACTTGTTCATGAAAACAACGATTGATGGAACACCAACCTGACGAGCAAGAAGAACGTGCTCCTTTGTCTGAGCCATAACACCATCTGTTGCAGCTACAACAAGAATAGCACCATCCATCTGAGCTGCACCTGTGATCATGTTCTTAACGTAGTCAGCGTGACCTGGGCAGTCAACGTGAGCGTAGTGACGATTAGCTGTCTCGTACTCAACGTGAGCAGAGTTGATTGTAATTCCTCTCTCTCTCTCTTCTGGAGCCTTATCGATTGATGAGTAATCCATGAACTTGTTAACTTCACTTGGAAGTCTTGTAGCAAGTGTCTTTGTAATTGCTGCTGTTAAAGTTGTCTTACCATGATCTACGTGACCGATGGTACCAATGTTACAATGTGGTTTTGTTCTTTCGAATACTGCCTTTGCCATTTTAAAAAATCCTCCTTGAGATATGCGCTTTGCGCTATTTAATGATTGTGTCTGAACCAGGCTCGAAATCCAGCCAACTCCCGAAGGCAAATGCCAAAGAGTTCTTTTACAGACAATTTAGTCTATTATACTTCAATTATCCTTAAATTTCAAGCCTTTTTTGATTCAGAAACTAGAATTTTACTATTATTTTTTAGTAATCCGCCTAATTTTTTGGAAAAATCAGACATTTTTTCAAAATTAATTTTTTAGAAATTAATTCTGATATTTTTAGTATGTATATCCATTAGCTCAAATTACTTTGCGCCAAGAACCTTATCCTGAATATTCTTTGGAACCTTCTCATAGTCATGGAAGAACATTGAGTAAGCACCACGTCCCTGTGTCTCAGAACGAAGATCTGTTGCATAACCGAACATTTCTGCAAGAGGAACGAATCCACGGATAAGCTTTGTTCCGTTTACATCCTCTGTTGCATCTACACGGCCACGCTTTGATGAGATATCACCGATAACTGTTCCCATGTACTCCTCTGGAACTGTTACTTCAACTCTCATTACAGGCTCAAGTAAGCAAGCGTCACCCTTCTGCATAGCATCCTTAAGAGCCATAGAACCAGCTACCTGGAATGCCATTTCAGATGAGTCTACTTCATGGTATGAACCATCCCAAACGTTTGCATGGATACCAATAATCTCATATCCACCAAGAGGTCCGCTCTTAAGAGCATCTTCGATACCGCTCTGTACAGCTGGGATGTATTCCTTAGGAATAGCACCACCTGTTACAGTGTTCTCGAATTCGAATGTCTTCTCGCCGTTTGGATCCATAGGTGCGAAAATAACCTTACAATGACCATACTGACCATGACCACCAGACTGCTTAACATACTTAGAATCGATGTTAACTTCCTTCTGGATTGTCTCCTTGTATGCAACCTGAGGAGCTCCGACATCAGCTTCTACATGGAATTCACGAAGAAGACGGTCAACGATGATCTGAAGATGAAGTTCACCCATACCTGCGATAATTGTCTGGCCTGTTTCCTTGTTTGTTGTAACTCTGAAGGTTGGGTCTTCTTCAGCAAGCTTTGCTAAAGCTTCGCCCATCTTCTCCTGGCCAGCCTTTGTCTTAGGCTCGATAGCGATATCGATAACTGGATCTGGGAACTCCATTGATTCAAGGACGATAGGATGCTGCTCGTCGCAGATTGTATCACCTGTTGTTGTAACCTTAAGACCTACAGCTGCTGCGATATCACCTGAGAATACCTCATCAAGATCCATTCTCTTATCTGCATGCATCTGAAGGAGACGGCTTACACGTTCCTTCTTACCCTTTGTAGAGTTAAGAACGTATGAACCTGTCTTTAATGTTCCAGAATATACTCTGAAGAATGCAAGCTTACCAACGAATGGGTCTGCCATAATCTTGAATGCAAGAGCTGCGAATGGCTGATCATCGCCAGTCTTTCTTGACATTTCATTTCCATCTTCATCTGTACCTAATACGTCTGGAATATCGTTAGGTGCTGGAAGGAAATCGATTACTGCATCGAGAACCTTCTGGATACCCTTATTCTTATATGCTGAACCGCAAAGTACTGGTACAAGTACATTGCCAATTGTTGCCTTACGAAGAGCTACCTTGAGCTCATCTATTGAAGGCTCCTCACCTTCAAGGAACTTTTCGAGAAGTACATCGTCTGTTTCGCAGATCTGCTCTACCATCTTGTCATGGTATTCCTGAGCCTGATCCTTGTACTCCTCTGGTACGTCAACGATTTCGATCTCATCACCCTTATCATCTACATAGAAATAAGCCTGCATTTCGAAAAGGTCGATGATTCCCTTGAAATCAGTTTCTTTTCCCATAGGGATTTCAAGACATACTGGGTTCTTTCCAAGTCTTGACTCGATCATTGATACTGCGTTGAAGTAGTTTGCACCTGTAACGTCCATCTTGTTGATGAATGCGATACGAGGTACGTTGTACTTATCTGCCTGACGCCAAACTGTTTCTGACTGTGGCTCAACACCACCCTTAGCACTAAATACGCCTACAGCGCCGTCAAGTACACGAAGTGAACGCTCAACTTCTACTGTGAAGTCTACGTGACCTGGTGTATCGATGATATTTATACGATACTCTGGTGCTCCTTCGATTTTCTTATGTCTGTACTCATGTGTCCAATGACATGTTGTAGCAGCAGACTGAATTGTGATACCTCTTTCCTGCTCCTGAACCATGAAGTCCATTGTTGCAGTTCCGTCATGAGTATCACCGATTTTATGGTTAATACCGGTATAGTAAAGGATACGCTCTGTAAGTGTTGTCTTACCAGCATCAATATGGGCCATAATACCGATATTTCTGGTTCTTTCCAGTGGATATTCTCTCTTAGCCACGGATTTATCCTCCTAATTCGATCTAAAAGGGTAACTTTTTGCGGTCAAACCGGCATTATATTACCATCTATAATGAGCGAATGCCTTATTAGCATCAGCCATCTTGTGCATATCTTCCTTACGTCTTACAGCTGAACCTGTGTTGTTAGATGCATCGATGATCTCGGCTGCAAGTTTGTCAACCATTGTCTTTTCTCCTCTGTTACGTGAGAAAGTTGTAAGCCAACGAAGAGCTAAAGCCTGTCTTCTCTCTGGTCTTACTTCGATAGGTACCTGGTATGTAGCACCACCGATACGGCGAGCCTTTACCTCAAGTACTGGCATGATATTGTTCATTGCTGCTTCGAAAACTTCCATAGCTTCCTTGCCTGTCTTCTCTGCAACCTGATTGAATGCATTGTAAACTATCTTCTGTGCTACACCTCTCTTACCATCAAGCATAACGTTGTTGATAAGTCTTGTTACAACCTTGCTGTTGTAAATTGGGTCTGCAAGCACATCTCTCTTTGCTATATGTCCTTTACGTGGCACGTTGCTTCCCTCCTTCAATCTATGGGAGCATATAAATGCTTCCCAAGGTACTCACATTATCTGTGTACATGCCGTATTAAATTCAATATTCAATTGCCGCCCGGTCACAAGGCCGCTTTATATATGAATGAAAAATTAATACATGCATTTAACTCGATAACTTTTTATTTTATTGGTTATTATTTGTTTTTTGTTTTTTAAAGTAGTTTATAATTAAAAATTACTTAGCGTCCTTAGGTCTCTTTGCACCGTACTTAGAACGTCCCTGTCTTCTCTTCTGAACACCTGCTGTATCAAGTGTACCTCTGATGATATGGTATCTTGTACCTGGAAGATCCTTTACACGGCCTCCACGGATAAGAACTACGCTATGTTCCTGAAGGTTATGACCTTCTCCTGGAATATAACTTGTAACTTCAATACCATTTGAAAGACGAACTCTGGCAATCTTTCTTAATGCTGAGTTAGGCTTCTTAGGTGTAGCTGTACGAACTGCTGTACAAACACCACGCTTCTGAGGAGAAAGAGTATCTATATCTTCTTTCTGAAGAGAATTGTAGCCAATGTGGAGTGCAGGTGCCTTATACTTCTTTGTAAGAACCTGTCTTCCTTTTCTAACTAACTGGTTAAATGTAGGCATTAATTTTCCACCTCCTGATCTTATTTTTTATGACAATAATGCCCTTTGTGACCCACGTAACTATTTTTTGACAAAAAAAGTACGCTGCGCACAAACGCGCAACGTACATTATAAATTTATTATAGTCATTTGTCAAGAGAAATTTTCTAAATTTTTTATTTGCCAAGTGGAAATAAACTTTTCACTTCAACATTTTTTTGATTTACTGAAGTGGAAATAAACTTTTCACTTCAGCAAATTTTTGATTTACTACAGATCATATCCCTGAAGATACTTAAGTCTCTTACGGTTCTTCATCTTTCTGAGTGCCTTTGCCTCGATCTGACGGATACGCTCACGTGTAACATTGAAGCGCTGTCCTACTTCTTCAAGAGTGCAGCCCTTTCCATCCTTAAGACCAAATCTTAACTCAATTACTTCTCTTTCTCTGTCTGTAAGGGTATCGAGCATCTTTCTGATCTGGTCATGAAGCACCATCTCATCTGCTGCATCCTCCGGACTCTGCATTGTCTCATCCTTGATGAAATCACCAAGATGGCTGTCGTCCTCTTCACCGACTGGTGTATCAAGTGATACCGGGTCTGAAGATATCTTGATTATTTCACGTACCTTCTTGATAGACATGTTCATTGCCTTTGCAAGTTCTGTCTCAGTTGCTTCTCTTCCAAGCTTCTGAAGGAGCTCACGCTGCATACGGTAGGTCTTGTTGATAATTTCTGACATATGAACTGGAATTCTGATGGTTCTTGACTGGTCTGCAATAGCTCTTGTAATAGCCTGTCTGATCCACCATGTAGCATATGTACTGAACTTATAGCCCTTTGTATAATCGTACTTGTCTACAGCCTTTATAAGACCTAAATTTCCTTCCTGAATAAGGTCTAGGAAGGATAAACCTCTTCCAACATATCTCTTTGCGATACTTACTACAAGGCGGAGGTTTGATTCTGTAAGCTTCTGCTTTGATCTAGGATCGCCATCCTTGATCTTCTTTGCGATCTCAAGTTCTTCTTCCACCTTAAGAAGAGGGAAATTACCGATTTCCTTAAGATACTGCTTTACAGGGTCGTCAGTAAGTGCATCTACAGCAAGCTGATCTAGATCCTCATCGGTATCATTTGCATCAGCATTAAGCTCTGCATCAAGCTCGCTGAGTTCCTTTTCATCTGGCTCTTCGTCACTGCTTCCAAATCTTACTTCGATATTCTTCTTATCAAGAAGCTCATAGATATTATTTATCGAATCTTCATTGATGCTAGGAATATCCTTCATCATCTCAGCTACCTTACTTGCATCGATAACATTGCTGTTCTCTCTTGCAAATTTGATAACTGCCTCGATTCTTTCAATAAGAAGCTTCTTCTGCTCTTCCTGGCTGAGCTCTCTCTTTCCCTTAGCAGGCTTTGCCTTTTTATCGCTCTTATCTTCTTCGAAAGCTTCCTCTGCTTCTGCTTCTTCTTCAGCCTTCTTTGCTTTCTTTACCTTAGCAGAGTTCTTCTTATCCTCTGCTTCTTTAGCAGGGGCGCTTTCTACCTCTGCTTCGGCTTCTGCCTTAGCCTTTGATGGCTTCTTCTTAACTGGCTTTTTCTCTTCTTCTGCTATCTCTACAGCCTTTTCCTCTGCTGCTTCTACATCTTTTTTCTTTGTCTCAGTCTTCTTTTCAGACTTTACTGGCTTTTCTTTCTTTTCTGTTTTTTCAGGTGCCTTCTTTGCTGTCTTTTTAGAATCTGTGGCTTTTGTGGATGTCTTCTTTTCTTCTGTCTTCTCAGACTTTGCTGTCTTCTTCTCAGCCTTAGCCTCAGAAACCTTCTTTTCCTCAGCCTTTGCTTCTACAGATGAACTCTTCTTTGTATCCTTTGCCATGATTTTTCACCTCATAATATAATTTGTTTTTTTCTTCCTTTTCTTATTATCCAGATTTTCGCATCTTCAAATAAGATTTACATACCGGTTCTTACCTCAAAGGAAAAACCCCTGAGGCCTTTCTTTTATTTGACTACTAACCTGCACGCATTCTTTAACGTATAATCCTGCGCATCGCTAAGGAATGATGCATCATTGCTCTGGGTATACATGCCCCAGCTTTCAGAATGGATTCTGCCTTGTATCTGAACAGTATCGCCGGCTGCGAGAGTTCCCGCATCGGAGGAGAAAGTAATCCTGATATAGGATTTAGTTCCAGCCTCCTTAAAAGTGCCCTTTACTGCAGATGTAAGTGCCTTATAACCGCTAGAGCCGTTGATGTCCGCATAATCAACCTCGTATACGGTATCTACATTTCCATTACCTGATGCATCTGTCGTGCCCCATTCAGTTACAAAGAGGGCAAGACCTGCATTTATCGCTTTCTTTGCCTTATTTCTAAGGTCTGCTTTATGTGTTCCTGCATAAAAATGCAGTGAATACATAATATTATCATAGGAAAGTGGGCTGCCTGCAGCCACATCTACATCCTGGCTCCAGTTGCTAGAGCCAACAATTATAATAGCATCCGGCGAATATTTTCTTATTATCAGGAGGCGAAGTGCCTGCCGTATCTTCTATATATATTAGAAGAAACTCCTTCTTTACCTGTTCCATCAGAGAAGTCTTCGTAAAGAGAACCATCCTCATCTGTCAAAGTAGTCAAAGTAGATAAAGAGGTAACTGTATCATGAGATGCCGTTTCTGAATTCTCATGATAATTGCTAAAATAACCAGCAGCAATACCAAATACACCAACAAGCATACAAAGCACAACAATAAGGAACACGTACCTCATGTTCCTTTTATTATTCTTATTAGAATTATTAGAATTTTCTGCTTCATTAGTTAAATTTTGGGTATTCTCTGCCATTATATAAGAAATTTTCCTTTCTTTTTATAATTTCGCTATTTTCCCATAATCGATTTTAACACAAATTGTCCATTTGTCAAGTGAAATATGATAAATCCTCGATTTTTTCTATTTTAGAAATATAACCGACTTTTTTCTACTTAATTGTATTTGACTTTTTTATTTTTTTATAGTATATTCAACACAGACATCTATTAGTTTATCTATTAGTTTATGTCTTAACAAAATATTTTATTTTTTTTATGGAGGATGATATGAAGAAAATCACTCGTAGCTTAATGGCACTTATGCTTGTGGTTTGCATGATGTTCTCTCTTACTGGATGTGGAAAAGATTCAGCAGATAAGGATTACATCGCAACTCTTGCAAAGGCAACAGAATTCACAAAGGGCAGTTCAACTGCAAGAATAACAGTAAAGCTTGATGACGGCAAGATCAGTGAATTAACCAGCGGTGCTCTTGACATCGATTCAATAGCACTCATTGTATCAGCACAGGCTGGTAAGAGCAATGAAAATGATGCACAGGTTACTCTTTCAGTGAACCTTGGCGGTGACGATTTAAAGCTTGCAACAATCACTTCTATTAACGGAGATTTCTATTTTGATCTTAGCGAGCTTAAGAACAGTCTCCTTAATTGCGGCATTTCATATGCTTCTGCAATTGCTTCATTCTTACCTAATGATAACACAGTTGTAAAGATTTCATCTGATGAACTCAAGCAGTACACAGAGGAAGCTGCAGAAGCTCTTGAAGCACAGGGTGCTACTACTGAAGAAACTGATCCAGAGGCTCTTCTTGCACAGCAGAAAGATTATAACTCAGTAGTTTCTGCTTTCGTTGATACTTTATTACCATTATTCGAATCATCATTTGAGTCAGTTGAGCCAGCTGTATTTAGCAAGGAAGGCAATGCAAATGCCATCACAATCAGCTCAGACAACTACGAAGCTCTTGCAAGATCAGTCTATTCAATGCTTACATCTGCAGATTTCACAACAAAGCTTGATGAATTCTCAACATCTGTTAGCTCAAAGGGCGTAAGTGAAGATCTTACTTCAGAAATCTCAAAGGCTGTTGCATCAGTTAAGGATGAGATTTCTAAGCTTGACAGCACAAAGTTCGAAGAAGAGCTTACAAAGTTAAAGGAAGACCTTCAGAAGGATAATGTAACCTTCAACTTAAAGTCAACAGATGAGATCAAGGGCAAGAAGGCTGGTTCTAGAGAGTTCAATTTAACAGCTTCAGCTAGCGTTACAGCTAACGAAATCGGTACAATCGTTATCGATTACACAGTTTCTGCAAAGGAAGGCGACACAGCAGATTTCACAGCACCTGCAAACGCCGTTAGCGTAGATGATTTCGTAAAGTCAGTCCAGGAAAGCTTAGGTGCACTTTACAACACCAACAGTCAGTAATAATTATTTATCGCTTTATACTTAAAGCAAAAGGGAATCGGTTTTAACCGGTTCCCTTTTTTCATATATTTATTTCCAGGTGCCTACTGCTTAATCTGCTTACTTAGGCATATTTTCAAGATACTTTAAATAATTATCTCTGTTTATACTGCCATCCACAATACCCTTTCCCAAAGTCACCAGTGCCTCTTCATAGCCCTTAGGAAAATAAAAATCACTTCTCATAACGGAGGATATTTCAAAAGCCTCATTCTGAGCTGCCGTAAGGGCATCATTTTTTTCGGAGCGATATACAGGAATCACTGAGTTCATATCATAGTGATAATCCTGAGCTGAAGTGCTTCCTAGAAAAAACGCAAGTTCCTCTGAAACCTCAGATGACTTTGTAAGTTTATTAACTCCTATCGCATTTACAGATGCAAAGGACTTAAGTCTAGACTGCACCGTACCTATTTCTACTATAGGAAGTGCCGCTACTCCAAGCTTCTTTCCAAGTGCCTCCTGGGCATCCTGATAATCCTCTATCGTTCCGAACATAACCTTGACAGATCCATCCCTCAGGCCTGCAAGCCCCATTCCATCAACGTCATTCAAAAACTTATCCGATTCGCTCAGTACAAATAAGTACTGTACTGCAAGAGCAGCAGGGCTGCCCTCTTTATTAAAATCGATATATTGCTTTCCGTCTGCATTGGTACTTACTGCACCAGCTGCTATGAAAAACGCTGATAAAACATCAGGGTCCGTCATATCAAAGGCCACTCTGCCATTCTGCATCAGGCCGTACATGGTCGTCACATCATCATTTTCTCTTTTATATGCACTCTTATCATAGAAAATAAGCATAGTCTGGGTAGAATAAGGGATGCCATAAAGCTGTCCATTAGAAACGAACTTAGAGCACATCTCCTCTCCTGCAACGCTCTTTTCCTTTTCGTAATTGTCTTTTGAAAAAGCTTTAAGTGCGCCTCCCTTTACCAGAGTATCAAAATCATCATCTTCAAAGAAAATAACATCCCCGGCAGCACTTACATCCTTCAGAACGCTTTCAACCGCATTTTCAGGCTCACATATTCCGTACGATATATCTAACTTCCAGTTCGTATGAAGAGCCTCGAACTGCTCGCACATCAGTGGAAGCCAGCCTCCATCTTCATCGCTTATATCTATTCTTCCATCCCACACAAGAAGAGAAGCTTCCATAGGCTTTTCTGTAGCTTTAGCAGAAGTCGTGGTCTCTTCTCCTCCTACTATTTTTCCTATATCCGCGCTGCAGCCACAGAACAATCCTCCTGCCATTACAGCTGCAGTCATCATTAGACACAAGGCCTTTTTAACCCTGTAATTCATTTTCATAAATAATACCTTCAGTAAAATTTTTTCTTAAAGGATAACACAAAACATCCCTTTTGTCTACAATAAATAGCGGTAGAGGACCTGGTATTGCCCTCTACCGCCATTCATGAATAGTTAGACATCAAATATCTTTAACCAATCTTTTGTTTTCTATCTATTTACAGACATTTCCAGATATCCTTTGCATAGCCAAGAATTGTTCTATCTGATGAGAACTTTCCAGCATTAGCTGTATTTATGAAGCACTTGCGTCTAAAGCTAAATACATCAGAATAATCTGCATTAGCTTTAAGCTTAGCCTCTACATAAGGAAGGAAATCAAGGAGAAGATAGTAATGGTCTGGCTGATGCCATGAAGCACCCTTAAGAAGAGCATCATGAAGCTCCCCAAACATTCCTGTTCCGCCATCATCAAAGGTTCCATCAACAAGAGTATCGATTACCCTCTTTATTCTCTTTTCCTTCTTGTAGATTTCATTAGGATCATAGCTGTCCTTTATCTTTTCAAGATCCTCAACTCTAGCGCCGAAGATATAGTTATTCTCTTCGCCGGCCTCTTCAACAATTTCAACGTTAGCTCCGTCAAATGTTCCAAGCGTAACTGCGCCGTTAAGCATGAACTTCATGTTACCGGTTCCTGAAGCCTCAGTTCCAGCTGTTGAAATCTGCTCTGAAACATCTGCTGCAGGAGTAAGCTTTTCTGCGTAAGAAACATTGTAATCATGGACAAAGAGTACCTTAAGCTTATCCTTAACATCGGCGTCGCTATCAATAAGCTTTGCGATTTCATTGATATACTTAATGATTCCCTTTGCTCTAAAATATCCTGGAGCTGCCTTTGCACCAAAGATGAAGGCTGTAGGATTAAAATTCTTGATCCTGCCTTCCTTGATTCCAAAGTAAATATCCATGATGGAGAAGGCATTCAAAAGCTCTCTCTTATATTCATGAAGTCTCTTACACATAATGTCAAAGATGAAGCTTGTGTCAAGATCGACTCCCTCCATCTTCTTTACATAGTCAGCAAGGTCCTGCTTCTTTTCCTTCTTGATCTTATCAAATTCCTCAATTACCTTCTTATCATCAGCAAGCTTTTCAAGCTTTTTAAGCTCATCAAGATCTGTTGCAAAGCCGCTTCCGATCTTATCTTCAATAAAGCTTGAGAGCTGAGGGTTTGAAAGAAGAAGCCATCTGCGCTGAGTAATACCATTGGTTTCATTGTAGAAACGCTCCGGGTAAATCTGGTACCACTCTTTAAGAGCAGTATCCTTAAGGATCTGAGTATGGATTGCTGCAACACCGTTTACAGAATGAGTTGCATAAACATCCATGCGTGCCATGTGAATTGTATTATTATCGATTATCTTGTAAGGTGTAATATCCACTACCTTAGGATTTGCCCCAAGTTCCTTCTCAAGCTCTGCCTCAAGGAACTTAATATATGGGAAAAGCTCAGGAATAACAGATTTAAAGAGCTTTACACTCCACTTTTCAAGAGCCTCTGCCATAATCGTGTGGTTTGTATAAGAAAATACCTTAAAAGCAATTCTCTTTGCATCCTCAAGGGCAATGCCTTCATTTTCATTAAGAAGACGAAGGAATTCAGGCACTGATACAGAAGGATGTGTGTCATTTAACTGAACTGCATAATCCTCTGAAAACTTCTCATATACCTTAACAAGCTCATCATAGGTACCCGCATTCTTTATTTCTTCTGCATGGAGCTTTTTAAAGTTCCTTAAAATATCTGCAATGGTAGCTGCTGAGAAGAAGTACTGCTGACGAAGTCTCAGGCGCTTTCCTGCATCCATGGTATCATTTGGATAAAGCACTGCATTAATGTCATAAGCCTTTGTGCGGGCCTTTGCCTCTTTATCATATTTCTGATCATTAAAGGCTTCAAAGTCAAATTCCTCTACAGCCTCTGCCTGCCAGAGTCTTAAAGTATTTACCTTTGCCTTGCTATTTCCCTTCTGATAACCGATGACAGGCATGTCATAAGGCACAGCACGTACGCTGAAATCCTTAAAATTAATGATTACGCTATCCTCTTCATGTCTTATTGACCAAGGATCTCCTGCCTTCATCCAGTCATCTGGACTCTCCTTCTGGAAACCATTTTCAAAGGACTGCTTGAAAAGACCATATTTATAACGAATTCCATAACCATTTAGATTAATTCCCTGAGTTGCTCCCGAATCGAGAAAGCATGCTGCAAGTCTTCCAAGGCCGCCATTACCTAGAGCTGCATCCTCGATATCTTCAAAACTCTTAACATCAAGGCTATTTTCTCCGCAATATTCCTTATACGCATCATATAAATCAAGATTTACAAGATTATTATAGACCATGCGTCCGATCAGGAATTCTGCTGAAAGATAGCACACCTTCTTTTCGCCTGATGCATAGGCTTTCTGCTGAAAATCAGCACCCGCTGCAAGAAGTCCTGCTCTTGATACAGCATAGTAAAGCTCCTTGTTTGTTGCCTCTTTTACAGTCTTTCCAAATTCAATTCTTAATATATCATCTATATCCTTTTTAAAATTATCCTTAACTGCCTTCGTAGCCATTACGCAATTTCCTTTCTAAGTAATTCATCCAAAGCCCCTCACAGGCTTATTATTATATTTCTTCCATTATTTTTTAGTCATCTTCTTTTTACCAGGGGCCTTCTTTACAGAAGCTTCTTTCTTTGCTCCTGCTGCCTTCTTTACGGAAGCTTCTTTCTTTACTCCTGCTGCCTTCTTTACAGAAGCTTCTTTCTTTGCTCCTGCTGCCTTCTTCTCATCAGGAGCCTCTTCTTTATAGAAGCCCTTTGGAACTCTATTGGCTTTAATAGTCATATTCTTATAGCTTTCCGCATCTATGCTAGAGAGCTGCTCTCTGGTAACTCTCCATCTCCAGTTAATTCCAAGAGTAGCAGGAGAATTCATTCTTGCAGAATTATCAAGCCTTAAGATGTCCTGAAGCTGGAATACTATTATATTTGCAACACTAGAATAAAGCATTTTAATAAGCTCATCAACGAGTGCAGGTATATTTTTCTTATCAAAGAAGTCAAGGATTTCCTTAAGCTCCTTCTTAGGCTTTCCCTTTAAGAAACCAACTATAGGCTCATTATCATGCGTCCCGATATAAGCTACCATATTTGGCGTCTTGTAATTCTGAGGCAGGTTCGGATTATCCGGATTGCAATCTATTCCGAACTCTAAAACCTTCATTCCTGGAAAATTCGACCCTTCCATCAATTTTCTGACCGGTGCAGTAACAACGCCTAAATCTTCTGCAATTATCTTGGAATCGCCTATGGATTCAATTATTGCATCAGTAAGCTTTTTAGCCGGACCCTTTACCCACTTTCCTTCAACCGCAGTAGGACAAGTAGCTGGAATCGACCAGTAATTTACAACACCAATAAAGTGGTCTATTCTGATGATGTCATATAGCTCTGCATTCGCCTTCATTCTCTCACGCCACCATTTAAAATCCTCAGCCTCCATGGCTTTCCAGTCATAGATAGGATTTCCCCAACGCTGGCCTGTATCTGAAAAGGCATCAGGTGGTACTCCAGCTATGTTGATGGACAAGAGCTTATCATCAAGCTCGAACAGATTGCTATGTACCCAGACATCACTTGAATCAATTGCAACGTATAAAGGAATATCTCCTATGAGATACTGTCCGTTTTTATGTGCATGCTCCTTCAGCGCATCCCACTGCTCACGAAACTTGAACTGGATAAACTTATAAAAATCCACCTCATCCGCAAGCTCTTCAGTATATTTTTTAAGAGCTGCACTCTTTCGGAATCTTATATCTTCATCCCATTCCTGCCAAGAAACTCCTTTAAACTTTTCTTTAAGCGCCATGAAAAGAGCATAATCGTCAAGCCAGTACTTTGCTCCCTTTAAAAAACTCTTATAAGCACTGCTTTCCTTATGCTTAGACTTCTTATAAGCTTTTTTCAGAAGTACAAATCTGGTATTATACAGCCACTCATAGTCAATATCATTTTCAGGTGCTAAAGAAACATGCTCTTTTGCCTCCTTTTCAGTAAGCAGGCCTTCGCTTACTAATTCATCGATATCAACAAAATATGGATTTCCCGCAAAAGCAGAAAATGACTGATAAGGGCTATCTCCGTAGCTGGTAGGTCCTGCCGGCAGCACCTGCCAATAAACAAAGCCGCACTCCTTTGCAAAATCAGAAAAGCTGACCGCTTCCTTTCCGAGTGCACCAATTCCGTACTTACCTGGGAGAGAGCTAATCGGCATTAAAATACCGCTTCCTCTTACAATCCCTGAAGAATCCTGTCTTTTCATATTGCCCGCTTTCTGTTGCGCATCATGTATTTTGTATGCGCAACCACGTTGTACATCGCTATTTTTAAGTGTTTCAAGTTGTTTTCGCATATTTTCTGCTCAACTTGTCGAAACTATAATATCATACTTTTTCCAAAAAATCTAGTCTATTTTTAAAATTTTTTTCATTTTTGACGATTTTTTTAGTATAAAGTCACAAATTATTTGCTCAACCGATTGCGCACTTTTCCTTTATTTTTTTAAATTCCCCGTCCTAAAGCTCTTTACATCTTACATAGCGGCATTTGCACAAGCAAAACTTCTCAGATAAATAATTATCTTCCGCTATCTCTTTGCTTTTCTTTTTTCTTTTTAAGCTTTATTGCTATAGATACTGACATTACAATCAGGATCAGTCCAAAAATAATACTTTCCACCGAATCCATTATGCTTTCTTCATCGCCCACATATAGTATATCTACTGCAAGTCCGCTGTTCATAAGCTTTCCTTCCGTATAATTCCATGCAAGCGATTCAAGCCTTTCATCAACTGTTTTCTTATCATATTGCTTTCTTACAAGACCTATTACCTTGACCGTTGAACCCGTAGTATCCTTTTCTCCTGACAGCATTTTTTTAGTTTCCCTGCTAAGTGTGGAAAACTCAGTCATCTGCTTTTCTCCAGTAATATACAATCCGTAGCCCATATAACCTTCTTCTGTCTTTGTAAGTCCTATCGCCTGAATATAATCAAAAAGATGAATTCCAAAATACGCAGACTGTATCTCGCCTGCATAATAGCTCTCAGCAGCATATGGTACCTCTATCGCAACCACCCTGCCTTCGTATTCCCTTATATCGAAGCTTTCAGCATTCTCAATTTTTACGATACCCTTTATAAGTCCCCCAAAAAGATTTCTTCCAAGAACCAGACCTACGATTACAAAAATCACTCCTAATATTATACAGAACCCATATGCCGTTCTTTCATTCATTTCTTTGTTTAAAATAGAATTGCCCGCCTTCTTATTCATTACCTAAATATCCTTTCTCATTTTCATTACTTTAATATTCCTCGTTTCCTACATTTTCACTCGTACGCACAAATACAGCCCTAATTCATCTAAGAATCAGGGCTGTATGAAATCATCACTACTGATTTGCAGTATTGTCTAAATTTTCAGTACTCTCTTCAAATTCCCCTACTGGTTCAAATGCATACTCGGTATCCTCATCCTCTTCAAAAGCAATCGCTGACTTATCTGTAAGAGGAATAAGAGTTCCTCCCCTATGAGAAGAATCCTCAGCTAACACAAGAAGATGATTGGTAAGCTGGAAATCATCCTCATCATCAGAATTATTCTTAATAACAGCTACCTGCTTATATTCCGTTGCAGTCGAATAGTCGTTATTATATATTGTAACTACCGAATGAAGAGTACACTTATCTCTTCCAAGAAGCTTATTCTGGCGTCTAAGCGAATACTTATTGATAACCTCTGCACAGAACTGAGTATCCTCTCCAAGATGCTTACTGATAGTACCTAGAAGCTTATAATTGTCCCCGCGCTTAACATAAACTCTGCCTGTAAAAACCTCTCCCATTTCTCTACCTCCTTAATATTAAGAAATATAAAAATATTATAGCATAAACTGAGAAAATTTGCAATTAAAAACCTATTTTTGTTTGCATCAAGTACTAATCGAGATATTACCATTTAAATTTTTGATGAGGTAATACCCCAAAAGGACACACTAATAAACACTTAATGCTAAAAAGCATTGACAACTCCGTTAGAATATGTTAAGTTTTTTGATGGAGTTTTATTCCCTAAAACTTTAATCATTTATAATTAAAAATCATTATTTTTAATATATATAATACGGAGGTAATTTTAATGGTATTCAATAATGTTGATTTCGATACTTACCTAAAGAACTATCCAGATGCTAACGGATACTTTGGTAAATATGGTGGTGCTTATATTTCTCCTGAGCTTAAGACAGCTATGCAGGAAATAAATGAAGCATACGAAACAATCTGCAAATCAAGAAAATTCATAAGTGAGCTTCGCCGTATCCGCAAGGAATTCCAGGGACGTCCAACACCAATCTCACATCTTGCAAGATTATCAGATAAAATAGGAACTGGCGTACAGCTTTACGCTAAGCGTGAAGATCTGAACCATTCTGGTGCACATAAGCTTAACCATTGTATGGGCGAAGTTTTACTTGCAAAGTACATGGGTAAGAAGAAGGTTATCGCAGAAACAGGTGCTGGTCAGCACGGTGTTGCTCTTGCAACAGCAGCAGCATATTTCGGCATGGAATGTGACATTTACATGGGTGCTGTAGATATCAAAAAGCAGGCTCCAAACGTTGCTAGAATGAAGATTCTTGGTGCACGTGTTGTAGAAGTCACTGACGGCTTACAGACATTAAAAGAAGCTGTAGACGCTGCTTTTGATGCATATTGTAAAGAATACAAGGATGCCATTTACTGTATCGGTTCTGTTGTAGGTCCTCATCCATTCCCAATGATGGTTCGTGATTTCCAGAGCATTGTAGGTATCGAAGCAAGAGAACAGTTCATCGATATGACAGGCGAGCTTCCTGATGCTGTAGTAGCATGCGTTGGCGGTGGTTCTAACTCAATGGGAATCTTTGCTGGTTTCTTAAATGATCCGGTTAAGATCTACGGCGTTGAACCTCTTGGAAGAGGTGAAAAGCTTGGTGATCATGCAGCTAGTCTTAAGTATGGTTCTGAAGGCGTTATGCATGGTTTCAACAGTATCATGTTAAAGGACAAGGACGGAAATCCTGCTCCTGTATACTCTGTTGCATCAGGTCTTGACTACCCATCTTCTGGCCCAGAGCATGCATTCCTTCACGATTTAGGCCGTGTACAGTACGATGTAATCGACGACAATGAAACAATTGATGCATTCTTCGAATTATCAAGAATGGAAGGTATCATCCCTGCAATAGAAAGCGCACACGCAGTAGCTTACGGCATGAAGCTTGCTAAGACAATGGGCAAAGGTTCAGTTCTTATTAATCTCTCAGGAAGAGGCGATAAGGATATGGATTACATCATCGAAAAGTATGGTATTAGATAATTTTAACAACACATATTTTTAAAATCCAAAAGGGGCTTCGCCCAGATGATTTAATCATCTAAAGCGACAGCCCCTTTTTATTTTATTATGCTATATGTTAATTGTTCTTCTTTGCCTTTTGCTCCCAAAATTTATTCAATTTTTTCTACTGTATAACCCATATCTTCAAGAAGATTATCAACGCCTTCTTCTCCGCCGTAATGAGCTGCGCCAACCATAAATAAGCAGTTCTTGCCTTCCTTCAGATACTCTGAAGCCTTCTCTGCCATGCCATGATTGCGATCTGTCAACATGATTTTATTATAAGCTTCTTCATCATCCTTAAGATCTTCCGGAAGTTCTTCAGCATCTTCCTCAAGCTTTTCAACCTCTTCCATGATTTCACCGCTTCCTGATGCCCAGACATTATACAAATTCGCTAAGTCCTCAGCATAGCCTTCAATGTCTCCAGCATTATCAATCGATTTACTCAATAGGTAATCTGCTAATTCATCTGAATAGGCAGTAAGCGCATTTCCCTGAATGGCCATTGTCTCAATTTCAATTACTTCTTTTCCATCTTCCTTTGCTTTATTAATAAAAAAAGCATCTGTTCCAGAAAGTTCAAGATTATCTATTTTGGTAAGCATCAATTCATCACACAGATTCACCCAAAAACCGACGTTATACTGATTTAATAATGGATTATACATTCCAGCGCTTGTGAAATAGTCCTTCATCTTTTCATAAGTATCTTCTGAAAGATGATCCTTAATGGTTGTTCCATCATCATAAAGCATCGATTGAATTAAAGCCATCTGCGCTCCCATGTCATTTTGCATAGAAACTACATCAAGCTCAACTGCAATAGAATCACATGCATTATAAATATCCATTAAATCTGCAGGATATCCGGTAACTCCTGATGGAAGCGCATGCATTGTTCCTAAAAGATACATTGAATTTCCACTTTCTGGATCTGTAACAAGCCATAAAGGTGGATCAACCTCTGTAGTTTCAATATATTTATTAAAATCAACAGTTTCACCATTTGGATTTGCAGCATTTTCAGCATCTGCTGCCTCTGAATTATCGGTTGTTGCCTCTGTTGCCGCTTCTGACTCTGTTGTAGTTTCTGATTCTGTTGATACTTCTGTCTCTGTTGTCTCTGGCTCTGTTGTTTCTGTTACTGTTGTTGTAGCTTCCGTAGTATTTTGAGTTGTTGATGTTGTTGTGGAAGCTTCCTTTTTGCTACCACAGCCTGCCATAGATATAGCCATCACTGATGCAAGTGTTAAAATCATTAATCTCTTTTTTCTCATTTTCACAATCCTTTCTTTTTAATCCACCCCGTATTTTAATAACATCTTTTTTATAAAAACACAGAACTCATTATATTATATGGCTTCAATAATATCAACCATCGATTATAGCAAATAAATGCGCCTATTTTTCTATTCCCACAATTTACAAGCCGATTTTGCCGCTTATCAAAGAACCCGCCTGCAGCGCCATAACTTAATTAAGCTTCAACTGCTTTTCCTGATAAATGTTAAGAGTGAAAGTACTTCCTTTTCCAGGCTCACTTTTGACACTGATAGGAACTGAAATCATCTGAGCTGCCTTCTTGCAAAGATAAAGACCTAATCCACTCGACTTTTGCCCTAATCTGCCATTGCTTCCAGTATAGCCCTTTTCAAAAATTCTTGGAAGATCCTCTTTAGCAATACCCATTCCAGTATCTGAAATATTAAGCTTTCCATCCTCTGTAACTTCAATGGAAACAGAGCCGTGCTGTGTATATTTAACTGCATTTGAAAGAAGCTGTTCTAATATGCAAATAAACCACTTTTTATCAGTTGAAATAACAAGGTCAGTACCCGTATAGTCCATTTTAATTTTCTTTCCAATAAATTGCGGCGCAAACTTTCTGATGCACTCACGAATCAGCTCATCCACTGGATATTCCTTAATCACAAGGTCATTTGACTCGCTTTCAAGACGAAGATATTGCAATACCATATCCACATACTGCTCTATTCTAAAAAGCTCTGCAGATAAATCTCTTTTTTCTTCATCATCCATATTTCCAATATAAAGCTTCATAACCGCAATGGGAGTTTTGATCTGATGAACCCATGTAGTATAATAATCCATCATATCAGTTCTTTTATTAGAAAAATCATCCTCTAGATTCCTGATTCTTTCACCAAGCAAAGAAATCATTTTCTGATAATCTTCCTCTGCAAAGTTCTCCGGCTCATTCACCTCTCTCCACTGCGATTCTACATCTGTTAAAATTCTCTCCCTGTCCTCTGCCTTTTTCTGCTCCTTAACGTAATCTTTTATAAACAAAAAGATAAAACAGAAAAGCACCAATATACCTGCATATATTATAGGTTCAGTTTCAACCCCATATACCATAAAAATAACATAATTCACTACACTCGAAACAACATAAAACAAAATAGCCGCCATGTAGCGTCTAAAAACATCCTTTAAGACTTTTCTTTTACGATCACTTTCCATTTTTCCACCTTTTTATCACAGAAAAATCCTCTATCATTCAATAATATAGCCACTTCCCGGCTTAGTAATAATAACGCCTTTAAGTCCATGCTCCTCAAGTTTTTTTCTAAGCCTGCCAACATTTACTGTAAGAGTATTTTCTTCAACATAGCAGTCTTCCTGCCAGAGCTTTGTCATAAGCTGATCTCTGCTTACTATTTTACCCTTGCACTCAAGAAGTGCTTCAAATATTCTGAATTCATTTTTGGTAAGCTCTATCCTATTTCCTTCATACATAAGAGAGCCATCATTTAGATTTAGAATCGCGCCATGGCACTCAAGCACCGGTGCACTTTCAGCAATCTCATAGGTACGCCTTAAGATTGCCTGTATTTTTGCAGTAAGTACCATAGGTTCAACAGGCTTTGAGATAAAATCATCAGCTCCCATATTTATTGCCATTACAATATTCATGTTATCAGCAACAGAAGAAATAAAAACCACAGGAACATTTGACACCTTTCTTATTTCACTGCACCAATGATAGCCATTAAAAAAAGGAAGTGTAATATCAAGCAGAACAAGCTGCGGTTTATAATCCATGAACTCCTTTAAAATATTCTGAAAATCAGTAACGCATCTAGTCTCATTCCCCCAGCTCTCTATCTGCTTTTTCATGGCATTTGCCAGAGAAAAATCATCCTCTACCAGTAAAATTTTATACATAATGTTAGCTCCTTAAATAATCCCACTTAATCAGTATAATTAAAACATAATAGCTCCTTAAATAAACCCACTTAATCAGTATAATTAAAACATAATACCCTCTAGAAATCAACATTTTTATATGTCCAAAAGCAAGTTAAAAAAGCCCGTCTGGATTGCTCCAAACAGGCCTTTTTCCGCATCCTATTATATAATATAAAAATTCTACTCCTACCGCATGAACACTACATTTTCAATGCCTTACTTAACTATTTTATAATAAGTTCTTGCTCCAATCCTTCTCTCAACGATAGCCTTAATTAATTCCTTACTTAACTATTTTATAATAAGTTCTTGCTGTTCCTGTGTAAATTAAAATATATACTACCCCAAATATTGCAAAGGTTATTGCAAGACAAATAAAGAATAAGCTATCACTAGCAAGTAGCAAGATCTTCATAAGCCTTACCAAAATTGGTGAAGCAAATACAACATGGATTCCTGCAACAATCAAAGGAAGGAAGAAAACTAAAATGATCTGACTTCCGATTGTCTTTTTAACTTCAGTTTCGCTCATACCGATTTTCTTCATAATCTGAAATCTCACTCTATCCTCATAGCCTTCAGAAATCTGCTTGTAATAGATGATGAGTGCGGTTGAGAATAAGCATACAAAGCCTAAAATGATACCTAGAAAAAGGAATGTACCATACATACCATTCATTTCTGCTTTATCCATCCAGACTCCATTTATCATATAATCACGCACACAAGAACCATTTCTTTCTATGTATTCCTCAAGTGATGCCTTGATGCTCTCTTCCATAGCAAATCCATTTTCAAACATTGCTTTTCTATCTTCATAGCAAATAGCAACTCTATGTTCAACGTCAGGAGCATTAACATTTTTTTCCTCCTGAATCTTAATCAGCTTTTCAAACACTTCTTCATTAGCAACTACAATTCCACCGCTTTTAATAATGCTTCCTCCGGTATTGGTTACCGGAAATGAATCAAGAGTCTCGGTAATCTTAAATTCAATATCATCCATTACTAACTTATCTGTAAAGGTTTTCTTTCCGATTGAAATAGGGCAATATGCAATTTCATTTTCGGCAAGAGAAAGCTTCTTACCGCACATTTTCTCATAATAATCTTCTGTAATAATAGCAAATTCCATTAATTTGCTAAAATCAAGTGTGAATTCACCCATTAGACCGCTGACAAGCTTTCCATCAGCAAATGTATAAATACCTCCGCCATATTCCTGAACTACAATACTCTTAATGGATAAATCATGCTCTTTTGCTGCATTTTTTGCAATGTCAATTATAACTTCATCAGGAACCATGATTTTCTCACCATTTTCGTAATAAGCAGTAGATAAATAAAGGTCTTCCGGATGTGACTTTTTAAGTGCCATGCTGCAGCCAGAATAAAGGCTAACAGTTGTTGAAAGCATTATAAGAACACCAGTTGCAAGAATAGCAATAGATGCAAGACCGACTGCATTCTGCTTCATTCTGAAAAGAAGACCTGAAACAGCAGGCATGTGATCCTTGGTATAAAAATACTTTTTATTCTTCTTAAGGCACTTAAGAACAAAAACAGTACCTGATACAAATAACATATAGGTTCCTGCTATAACTAAAAGAACTGCAAGGAAGAAGCTATTAATTGCGGCTAATGGATCTTTGGTAGTAACAGCAATGAAATATCCAGCACCTAAGCAAATGGTTCCAAGTATTAAATTAACCCACTTGATCTTAGGTTCTTTCTCACCCACATTGGCACTTTTTAAAAGCTCTACCGGCTTCATTCTTGCGATGCTTATTCTGTTAAAAATGAAAGTTATAAAATCCATCATAAGAAAAATCAAAGCAGAAAGAATAACATTCTTAGACCTCAAAAAGTAAAAACCTAAAATAATATCTGCCTCAAGAAGCTTGCATATAAGAATAGAACAAAGCTTATAAAAAACTACACCTAAAATTACGCCTAAAACAATAGCTGAAACACTGCTAATTAAGCTTTCTGAAAAAAGAACTCTTCCAACATGCTTTTTTTCCATACCAAGCACATTATATAAACCAAATTCCTTTTTTCTCTGCTTCATAAGGAAGCTGTTTGCATAAAGTACAAGAATAAAGGAAAGGATTGAGATAACAACGCTTCCAAAGCCCATTATCGTAGGCAGGTAAGAGCCGCCTCTTATCTTTGAAAGTCGTTCATCCTGCGCAAGAGTGAAAATAATAAAGAAACATCCAAGAAGGCCTGACTCAGTGAGAATTCTAGGAATAAAGAATCGATAATTCTTCTTTATGTTAGTGAGCGCAAGCTTAAAATAAAAGCCCATTTTCATTATCTCTCACCTCCAGTACGGAGCATTGTCAGAGTTTCTGAAATTTTCTGATAGAACTGCTCCTCAGAATTATCGCCCTTATAGATCTGATGGAATACGACACCGTCACGAATGAACAAAACTCTCTTTGCATGCGCTGCCGCATTTACCGAATGGGTAACCATCAGAATCGTCTGTCCTCCATTATTGATCTTTTCAAACACCTTCAAAAGATCTTCAGAAGACTGTGAATCAAGAGCACCAGTAGGCTCATCAGCAAGAATTATCTTAGGTGAGGTAATAAGGGCTCTAGCGGCTGCTGCACGCTGCTTCTGTCCTCCGCTCACTTCATAAGGGAACTTATCAAGAAGCTCTGAAATACCAAGAGCTGAAGCAATCTTTTCGAGCTTTTCGCTCATATCCTTTAGATCTCCCCCATTCAATACCATAGGAAGAAGAATGTTATCCTTGATAGAAAAGGTATCAAGAAGATTAAATTCCTGGAAAACAAAGCCCAGATTCTTTCTTCTAAATGCAGCAAGCTCTCTATCCTTTATACCTGAAAGCTCCTTGCCATCAAGTAGAACCTTACCTCCAGTTGCCTTATCAAGAGCTGCTAAAATATTTAAAAGAGTGGTCTTACCTGAACCGGATTCACCCATAATAGCGACATACTCGCCCTCTTCAACTGTAAAGGAAACTCCCTTAAGTGCCTTTACCTGATTACCACCAAAACGTGTTGTATAAGTTTTTTTAATATCCTGAACATCTAAAATTGACATTTATTATTTCCTCCGTTTCATTTTATGTGCATATGATACCAAAAAAAATTTCTATGCAACATCGATTCGGGTGACAATTTATAACCCTGATGTGACATTTTTGTAATGTGATTTTTTATAAAAGCTGGGCAAGCCTTTCATATATTTCCCCGGCTGCTGCAAGCTTGTAGGAAAGACGGTTCTTCATAAGAGGAAGCTCTATGGAAAAGCTCTTTATCTCTTCCCTAAAGTATATTGCAAAATACACCCTTCCAGGTACAGAAGTCTCTTCATTGGCCGGGTCTATATTCCCCATGGTACCTGTAACACCGATACTGATATCGGCATTAAAGGCTTCCTTTGCCGCCTTAGCCATAGCGCAGGCCGTCTGCTCCGAATACACCGAATATTCATCTATTATCTTTGCCGGAACACCGAACTTGATTTTCGCTTCATTACTATAGGTGATAAAAGCTCCCTTCATAATCTCAGAAGCCCCCGGCGTATCGGTAATAAGAGATGCAATCTGTCCACTGGTGCAGCTCTCCATGGTGGTAATAGTAAGCTTCTTTTCTATTAAAGAAAGAGTCAGTTTTTCATAATTACTACGTATTTCCTTTTCGTCATATATTTTCATAATTTACCTATAATCCAATTACCCTCTATTAGAGAGAATGGATTATTCTCCTTTCGCCCAACCTAGTTGGGTAATCATCAATTTACTATTTTAGCAAAAGACGAGTTTTTTGTCCATAAAAATACAGGTGCAAATAAAAAGAACCCGCCTTACAGAATGTCCAAAAATACAGTTGCAAATAAAAAGAGCCCGCCTTACAGAATGTCCAAAAATACAGGCGCAAATAAAAAGAACCTGCCTTACAGAATGTCCAAAAATCTGGTACATATCTGCAAAGCAGGTTCATATTATTTAAAATAGATATATGGAGCTAAAACCAATCTCTTTATAAAATTACTTCTTCTTTTTCTTCTTTGAGCCATTTGACTTTCTTGGAGAATGCTTAACCTCTACAGGCTTTACACTAGCCTCAACTGCTGGATCATCACTGATAGCCTTAGCTGCCTGAACCTCTACCTTTCTCTTGAAGCAAGCGAAGATTCCATCTGTAAACTCGTCGCTGAGCTTTGGAGTAATAATAGAAACGATAGGAACAACAATAAGGCTTGCAATCATTGTAAAAGCACCAGCATTGATAGGTGACTTTATGTAGCCAAACATCATGTTAGTTACTGTAATAACGATACTAAGAATGAAGCTTACCCAAACTGAAGCTCTAGTGATCTTCTTAGAATATAAGCCATACATAAAAGGTGCAAGGAAAGCACCAGCAAGAGCGCCCCAAGAATAACCCATAAGCTGAGCAATGTTAGGGATCTTATCCTTGTTGAATGCAATGATAACTGAAATTGCAACGAAAACAACGATAAATACTCTCATAAGAAGAACCTTCTTCTTTTCATCCATCTTCTTCATGCAAGTCGAACCAAGGAAATCAATGGTAAGCGTTGAGCTTGAAGTAAGAACTAGAGAAGAAAGAGTTGACATTGAAGCTGAAAGAACAAGAACGATAACAACTCCAAGAAGTGCATCCGAAAGAGTGGAAAGCATCTGCGGGATAATGATATCATAACCACCAACAATAGTACCATTCTCGTTTACTGGTAAAATATTTGTAAAAAGTCTACCAAAGCCGCCAAGGAAATAGCAGCCACCTGCAACAATAACAGCGAAGATAGTAGAAACAATAGTACCAGTCCTGATATTCTTTTCACTCTTAATGGCATAGAACTTACCTACCATCTGAGGAAGACCCCAGGTACCAAGAGATGTAAGAATAACAACGCCAACAAGGTTAACAGGGTCAGGTCCAAAGAAAGAATTGAACACACCCTTTGCCATAACAGGAAGATGCTCACCTGCAGCAGGCTCTGCCGCAGCAAGCTTTGTAAGAGCTGCAAAGAAACCGCCCTGTCCCTTAAGAACAGAAACAATAACAGCTGAAATACCAAAAAGCATTATGATACCCTGAACAAAATCGTTAATAGCAGTAGCCATATAACCACCCAGGATAACATAAAGACCCGTAAGAACAGCCATAACAAGAATACAAACATCGTATGGGATATCAAAAGCCATACCAAAAAGTCTTGAAAGACCATTATAAACTGAAGCTGTATATGGGATAAGGAATACGAAGGTAATGAGAGAAGCTGCTACTCTAAGAGCATTGCTGTCAAATCTCTTACCAAAGAAATCAGGCATTGTCTTTGCATCGATAGCCTGAGTCATAACTCTAGTTCTTCTACCAAGAATGAGCCATGCAAGATAACTGCCAATTACCGCATTACCTAGACCTATCCAGGTAGAAGCGATACCGAATTTCCATCCAAACTGACCAGCGTAACCTACAAATACAACCGCTGAAAAGTATGAAGTACCATAAGCGAAGGCTGTAATCCATGGACCAGCCGAACGAGAACCCAGCACGAAACCATCAACATTAGTAGCGTGCTTTCTTGTGTAGATACCAATGCCGATCATAACAGCAAAGAACACAACAAGTAATGCAACTTTGATAACCATAACATTCCCCTTTACATAAAATAATTCCAATCAAAGAAGAAACGTATCAACGTGAAACAAACTAATAATGAAAAAATCATCGTTTAGTATGCTAACACGTTAATACGTTAACGCTTTGACGTGATAAAGTGATTCTATCATACAAAATCACCTATGTCAAGAATATTTTTTACTTAAAAATTCTTTAAGACCTAACTGCTTCCTTAACGCTCTTTACGAACTCTGCAACAGGTTCAACAGCATCTCTGCCATACTTCTCAACTATCTTTACGATAGCAGAACCGATAATGGCACCGTCAGAAATCGTAGCCATCTCCTTAGCCTGCTCCGGGCTTGAAATACCAAAGCCTATAGCTACAGGAACATCTGTGACGCTTCTGATGGTTTCAACCATGCCAGAAAGATTTGCAGTAAACTCGCTTCTTACACCGGTAACACCAAGAGAAGAAACGCAGTAAATAAAACCAGTTGCCTCGCTGCAGATTGTCTTTATTCTATCATTAGAAGTAGGGGCAACCATGGAAATAAAATCAACTCCGTACTTCTCGCATACATCAGAAACCTCATGCTTTTCCTCGTAAGGGATATCAGGAACAATAATTCCATCAACGCCCACCTCTTTGCACTTAGTAAAGAACTTTTCGAAGCCGTAAGCATAAACCGGATTTATATATGTCATAATGATAAGAGGAGTATCTACCTCTTTTCTAATATTCTTAATAGAATCAAAAAGCTTATCGGTTGTTGTGCCGGCGTCAAGTGCTCTCTTAGAAGCAGCCTGGATAACAAGGCCCTCAGCTACAGGATCAGAAAAGGCAAGACCTATTTCAATAACATCTGCGCCAGCCTTAGCCATAGCGATTACAAGCTTTTCAGTAGTTTCAAGGTCAGGATCACCACCTGTTACAAAAGGAATGAATGCCTTACCATTCTTAAATGCATCTCTAATTCTGCTCATATCTTTACCCTCTCATCAAATCAATTATCGAACAGCTCTCTACCACGATATCTAGCCATAGCCGCAACATCCTTATCACCGCGGCCAGAAATAGTAATAACAATGATCTTATCCTTATCAAGAGTAGGAGCAAGCTTTAAAGCATATGCTACAGCATGTGAGCTCTCGATAGCAGGAATGATGCCCTCAGTTCTTGAGAGATACTCAAAAGCATCAACAGCCTCATCATCAGTAATAGAAACGTATTCAGCCCTGCCCTCCTTGAAAAGCTCGGCATGCTCAGGACCGATACCCGGGTAATCAAGACCAGCTGAAATAGAATAAACCGGAGCAATCTGACCATATTCATCCTGGCAGAAAAGAGACTTCATGCCATGGAAAATACCCATAGTACCAGTAGCGATGGTAGCTGCAGTCTCCTTAGTATCAACGCCTCTTCCGGCAGCCTCGCAGCCGATTAATCTAACGCTCTTATCCGGAATGAAATCATAGAAAGAACCAATGGCATTAGAGCCGCCGCCAACACAGGCAAGCACAGCATCAGGAAGTCTTCCTTCAAGCTCAAGCATCTGCTGCTTTGTCTCTCTGCTTATGATAGCCTGGAAATCTCTGACCATTGTAGGGAATGGGTGAGGTCCCATAACAGAGCCGATGACATAGTGAGTATCAGAAACTCTTCTGGTCCACTCACGGAGAGCCTCATTAACGGCATCCTTAAGAGTCTGAGTACCGCTGGTAACAGGATGAACCTTAGCACCAAGAAGCTCCATTCTATAGCAGTTAAGAGCCTGTCTTTCAGTATCAAGCTTTCCCATGTATACTTCGCACTCAAGTCCCATTAAAGCAGCAACGGTAGCAGTAGCAACACCATGCTGACCAGCACCAGTCTCAGCAATAACTCTCTTCTTGCCCATCTTCTTAGCAAGGAGACACTGACCTAAGCAGTTGTTTATCTTATGAGCACCGGTATGATTAAGATCCTCACGCTTAAGGTAAATCTTAGCACCGCCAAGATCTTTAGTCATATTCTCTGCATAGTAAAGACCAGATGGTCTACCTGCATAGTTCTTATACAAATCATCAAGCTCCTTTATGAACTCAGGATCGTTCTTGTAATGATTATAAGCCTCATTAAGCTCATTAACCGCATTCATAAGAGTCTCCGGAACGTACTGTCCACCAAACTCACCAAATCTTCCTTCAGCCATTTTATTCTTCCTTTCCAACTTATAAACAATTCCTCAGCCTACTGTAAAACACTGTAAAACACTCTATAACATCAATTTCTCAGCCCACTGCTGAAAAAGCATCCTTATTAAGATAAAGCATTTTCTGCATGAAGCTAACAACCTTATTTCTATCTTTAAAATTACCTTCTCCTTCAAGAGAAGAACTAATATCTATAGCAAAAGGATGAAGCACATCTATCACGTTTTTGGCATTCGCACAAGACATGCCGCCGGCAATGAAGAACTTCTTATCAGCCTTCACACCGAACTCCTCCTCGAACTGCTTTCTACCATCTAAAATGTCAAGCCAGTTAAAAGTCTCACCGCTTCCTCCCGGAACAGCCTTTGAATAAGCATCAAAGAGAAGGAAATCTGCCTTGGTCTTAAAAGCCTCGTAAGCATCCTCCTTAGACCTTATCTTTCTTGCATCAATAATCGAAACACCTGTTTCTTCCTTAAGCTTTGATATATACTCCGCTGATTCATTACCATGAAGCTGAACAGCATCAATTATTTTATTTTTGCAAAGACTTATCACATGCTCAATCGGCTCATCAACGAAAACACCGACAGCTAAAATATCAGGATTAAGCTCGGCCTTAAGGATACGGGCCGTCTCATCATCAATTCTTCTGAGCTTTCCAGCGAAAACAAAGCCGCAATATTCAGGCTTTACTTCATTAATAAGTCTGATATCTTCAATGCGTCTCATTCCGCATATCTTAACTCTGACCTTTTCCATTTTCTCCGAAGCACCCTTCCTTGCACTTTCAGAAATACCGATTACCTTATCATTATTCATAGGCCTCACCTTTTAAAAGCTTTAATTCCTTTGCCTTATCCGCTGCTCTCATAAAAGTTTCTCCAATGAGTACGCCATTAGTACCGCAATCCTCAAGCTCCTTAATGTCCTCTCTTGTCTTGATGCCGCTTTCAGCAACAAAAATAACACTTTCTGGAACCATTTTACGAAGCCTTATGGAATTTCCTATATCAACAGTAAAATCCTTAAGATTTCTATTATTAACACCGATCATTCTTGCACCGATTTTAAGAGCTCTTTCCATCTCTTCCTCATCATGGGTTTCAACAAGAACTGAAAGACCAAGAGAATCAGCAAGCTTATAATAACTCATCAAAGCCCCATCGTCAAGTATAGCACAGATAAGAAGAATGCAATCAGCACCCATCAGCTTAGCCTGATAAATCATATATTCATCAACTGTAAAATCCTTGCGGATCATCGGAGTTTTAAGAGCTCTTCTAATTTCCATGAAAATCTCATCTGAACCCTTAAAATAATCCGGTTCGGTAAGGCATGATACACAGTCAACACCTGCCATTTCATAATCCCTTGCAACCTTCATATAATCAAAATTCGGATCAATCAATCCCTTTGAAGGAGATGCCTTCTTGACCTCGGCAATTATATGAATGCCCTTTCCCTTAAGATTCTTCTCGAATCTATAAAGAGAAGGATTATTAAAATTTTCCTCAAAGGACTTTTCCTTATCAGGAAGAACAAGCTCGCCTCTTTCAGCCTTTTCAGAAAGCTCCTGCTTTAGAGCCTCAAGGGATTTTAGCTGCTTTTGTCCATCTATTCTCTTTTTGGTTGCCTGTGCAAGAGTGTCTAGTATCATACGCTTTACCTCAATCTATATACAAATTAACGATTAGTTTCCTCAACATAGGCATCAAGAGTAGCAAGTGCCTTACCTGAATCAATAATCTCTTCAGCAGCCTTGATAGCATCCTGAAGTGTGATATCCTTAACTAAAGAAATAGCAAGAGCAGAATTAAGAACTACCGTATCTCTCTTAAGTCCCTTTTCACCGCTAAGGATTCTTCTTGTGATCTGGGCATTCTCATCAGCATTTCCGCCTTCGATGTCAGTTTTCTTTCCAAGCTTAAAGCCAAGTGCCTCAGGATCGATAACGCCCTTTTCAATGCTTCCATCTTCATTTATCTTAGCATATGAAGTCTTAGCTGATAATGAAACCTCATCAAGCTTATCCTGACCATAAACAACATAGCCCTTCTTTACGCCAAGCTTTGCAAGAACGCTTGAGAGCTGATCCAAGAGCTCCTCTGAATAAACACCCATAATGATGTACTCAGGCTTTGCCGGATTTGTAAGAGGTCCTAAGATATTGAAAAGTGTGCGGGTTCCAAGCTCCTTACGAACAGGAGCAACATACTTCATAGCTGTATGGAACTTCTGAGCAAACATAAATGCGAAATTTGTCTTCTTTAAAACTTCCTCTGTCTTAGCTGGATCTGCACTGATATTAGCACCAAGAGCCTCAAGTACATCTGCTGCACCGCTCTTAGATGAAACTGCTCTGTTTCCATGCTTAGCAACTGTAATTCCAGATGAAGCAATAACAAATGAAGAAGTAGTTGAAACATTAAATGAATTAGCCTCGTCTCCGCCTGTTCCAACGATTTCAAGAACTGGATTCTCGTGATGGAAAGGAACTGCAGCCTCTCTCATGCCCTTTGCACTAGCTGCGATTTCATCAATGGTCTCACCCTTCATTCTAAGAGCTGTAAGATATGAAGCCATAAGCATCTGGCTTGCCTCACCGCTCATAATTTCCTTCATAACTGCCTCTGCCTCATCAAATGAAAGATCCTGCTTATCTACAACCTTCTTAACTGCTTCCTTAATCATAATTTTATCCTCCGTTTTTTAATTTTCTGATTTTCTCTTTAGCTTTGTCTTTAATAAATTAGTTTCAAGTTTTAATTAGCCATTGCTTTTGATCAGTATACGAAGCTTATATTATGATCATTACGTCTGCAGTCATAACGATCTTTTCAACTTCATCTTTTCAAGATGAGTCAACCTGCAAGTTTTACAAAAAAAGCCCCTGTCCCAATTTTCACTGGGACAGGAGCTGAATATTTTTATTCAAGGCTCTTGCGATACCACCCGGTTTGCCATCTATCCTTCTATAAAATAAAAAAACTTTGTCTACTAAAAGCGCGACAAAGTACGATAAATGACCTCTCATCTACATACCATCATATGCGCCCCTCTGATAACGGCCAGGGAACCCGTTAGCACTACTCCCCTTCTAAAGAAGGATTTCAAACTACCCTCGCAGGCCCATTCAGTAACAGTTTGCAATCTTATTGCTATTAGTGCCACATCACACCAACCGTGGCTCTCTGTCCTAATAAACTGTTCTTACTTTCCTGTTCAACGGTTTACGAATTGAATTATACAAGCATAATAATCAAATGTCAAGTATTTTTTTTTAGGTTCTTATTCTAATTCTATTATTATAGCCTAATACCGCGTTTTCTACAAGCAGAATTTGAAGATTTAATATTTAGAAATAACAAAGCAATGTTATCCATGTAATTATCAAACTTATAAGCTTACCAGGGGAAAATAAGCTTAGTAAGATTTTCAAGCTTACCCAGGGGAGAATAAGCTCAGTAAGGTTTTCAAGCTTACCCAGGGGAGAATAAGCTCAGTAAGATTTTCAAGCTTACCCAGGGGAGAATAAGCTCAGTAAGGTTTTCAAGCTTATCAAAGACATAAACCTATAAATATTCAAATATGCAAACAAATAAATATATAACTATATAAAATAAATATTTCCACTCCCAACTCTCTATCATCTTTTTACACTCCTTGCTACTAATTCTGAAATATTTAAAGTTCTGATACCAAGCTTTTTATCAGTATGCACAATAAAGAACTCATCAACCCACTCACCGCTGTATTCTGCAATAGCAGGTGCAGCATCAGAAGAAAGAGAATAAACATACTCGTAAGCTCTAAATTCATCTGAAGTAATAGGTTCACCGTACTTCTCAAAAATGAAATCAACGATTCCAATACAGCTTTCATGCCATTCCTTCTTAAGCTCTTTGTTCTTTTCCTCAAGCGCCTTAATTTCAGCACTTTCCTCAGTTCTGTAATCAAAAACCAATTCACTTAAACTAAAGCCCAATCTATCAGCCTGAAAACTAATAGGACCACTGTAGCTGTAAAGCTTTGATAAATTGTACTTAGCAATAAAATAATCCACGTGAGAAAAGCTAAGAGCTAAATACATAATACTAAAGGTAATAACACCGATACTAAATAAAGGCACGTTCTTTTTATATATGGAAACCACGACAACAGTCATGAAAATTAAAAGGAAAGAAAGCGTCCAGAGAACAATAATTCTAGAAAGAGTCAAATGATACTCAGAAATGTAAAGCAGCATTCTCATGGCACTTGAGGCAATCATGATGTAGGTGCAGGCAGAAATAATGGTAAGAATCACCTTAAGAACCGTAGACTCACCAAATCTTGCAAGCACGAAAACTACCATAAGAAGATTCATGATGCAGACAAATAAAAGCTGAAAGAAGCCCTCTCTAGCATACTCCGCATAGGTGTAACCCTCTGGAAGAGTGAAATTTCTAGTAAAAAGGAACATGATCTGTATGACAGAAAAGATAAGATAAACAACTGAAATCAAAGATAAAGCAGTAATGGCAATGACAGGATCCTTATCAGCAGGCTTGCTATCGGAATTCACCTTAACGCCTCTAGAAATAAACATTCTAAGCACCAGATAAAATCCGACTGCTCCGAAAACAAACATAAAAGGAAGTTCCATCATGGAATAATCAATTTCGATTCCGTAAAAGTATTTTACAATTCCATCAATGAAACTGCTAAAAACCGCATCAGCGGAAGCCAAAAGTCCTGTAACAATGAATAAAAGAGGAGCTGCAATTAAAACACCGATAGTAACAGACCTAATGATTCTCTCCCTATTGCTATTCTTTGAAATATCCGCATCACTCTTGTTCTTTTTTATAACGCAAAAAGCCGCAAAATCAGAAAAGAAGGTACCAATAAAAGCCACAGGCTTAAATACTGACTTAAGGAGCGTAGAAGTAAGCTTTCCAAAAGTCCACTCTTTAACTTCTAATGTAACAGAAATCATGAATATAAGGAAAATGAGGTACATTCCAATATTATTTAAGATAACAAAGTGCATATTCGCTGTGCAAAAATCAGAAACCGCAAGCAGGACAATAATAACCTCAAACGCCTTGCTCTTCTTACTTACAGTAAAATCATTCTTCCTAATAATGTAATTTGATAAAACAAGCAGAAGCACTGCAAAAACCGGCATGGTAATGCCATTTGGATTCCTGAAAAGACAGAAGGAAAAAACAGCTCCAAAGCCAAGAGAAGTAAGGCCAAGCTCTCTAAATACCTTGCTTTTAGTTTTCTGAATGGCAAGATCTTCGGCCTCAGCAACAGTACCACTATAATTATAAAAAACATCCTTTTCCATACATATAGACCTACTTTCATATATAGTTCTTACTAGTAAGCTATCGGTATACCATAAAACGCGCGCATAAAAAACAAAAACTCAGATTACCTCTGTAATCTGAGTTCATTATAATCATAATAATATTGTTTGTCAAGTATTATTTATCGTTTTTCGATAAATTATTTTTGATTATCGAAAAATCGATTCTAAGAATCGCTTTTTCTCCTTCAGCAAAACATTAAATCAATCTTCCCCCCGAGAATATTCAAGGATGTCTCCCGGCTGACAATCAAGCACCTCGCAGATCTTATCAAGAGTCTCAAAACGCACCGCTTTAGCCTTTCCATTCTTTAAAATAGAAATATTCGCCAGAGTGATACCGACCTTATCAGCAAGATCAGAAACCCTCATCTTGCGCTTAGCCAGCATAACATCAAGATTAACAATTATCATACCGGCCCTCCTTATATAGTAAGATCATTTTCCTGCTTAAGCTCGTAAGCATTGAGAATAAGCTTAGAAAGTGCAAAACAGATAATAAGAAACAGCACCATGATAACGGCCATGCCAAAAGCATAAAGCAGCTCTACGGCATTTGAACCGCTCGCTAGCGATGAAGCTTCCTCTAAAAGAGCCTCGCCATGAGGAACTCTTGTATGAACAAGAGAACTTCCCTTTTTAAAGAAAGAAGTAATCCCCCTTATCACATACTGAATGGACATAAGACCAGCAAAAAAGCCCATCTTCTTAAAAGAAGAAGCATTTTCCTTAGAAAAGGAATTATCCCTGCCAATTTCAATAACTACCTTCCAGAACTGGAAAAGAATAGCATAGCATAAAAGAGCATTCACCCATAAAAACACAAGAGAATTCTTGACATAACCAGCAAGTGCACTATCTGAATTAAATGCGTATATCGTGAAGCCACCAAAGAACAATAATCCAAGTAAGGCTAACGCAATGCAAACGCCTCTTAAATAATATGTTATAACCTTTTGTTTCATAAAGCCTCCAAAATAAAAGTCCCAGGGCAAAAGCCCTAGGACTATTATAGGAAAAACCATATCAATTGTCAAGAAAGATTTATCGTTTTTCGATAAAAGCATAGATAACCTTTAATCTATTTTGAATAAGTTTTAATCCTTTTTGAAAAACTTGTACAAGAGATAGATAATCAAAAGCACTGCACCAATCCTAAGTGCTGCCACCGATAATCTAATAACTACTGCTAATAAAATAATCAATAAAACCAAAAATACCAAGCATCCCATAATTAACCTCCATATATTAAACAACCACCTGACAGCTAACCTTTAGCTGTATCTTAACCCAGACCCTATCAAACTTATCCACTAATTAGAAGAGGAAATTTCCTTTATCCACATATTTGTAGATAACTATCATCACTGTAGGGTCAACCCAGTAATCCTTTTCAAAAACAGAAACACCATTTATAGTAATCTTTGCAACAGTGCCCTCCTTGTCCTTTCTAGTAAGAATTGACATAGGCTGCTCTTTGATCTTAATATTCTCAAAACCTGCACTACTGAACTCTAAAGAAACATCCCCGACCGGCTTACCATAATACTCGCTGCTAGCCTTCCTTATGCGTATCTGACCTGCATGCTCCTTAGCAAGTTCATCATCTGTCTTAGGAACGTAGTAGCCAAGCACAATTTCCGCCGATCTATCATAGAAATCAGCCTTTGGATTTTCATCACCGTTGATGATAAGCTTAACTACATCTCCCGGCTTAGCTGAAGATGGACCCTCTGAAACTCTCTTTGCAGAAATATTATTAAAGCCTTCATTCTTAAGCTTTACCTCCGCATTAATAAATTCCATTCCAAGAATGTCCTTAGGATCAAGCTTTCCAGGAAGATTAATATCCTTAGCACCATCAGGCGCCTCCATATATGCCTTTATGTTCTTAAAACGGTCTGTTTTTGCCCACTCGCGAGCCTCATAAGCTCTAACTGCATTAAGTGGATGACTATTATCCTTAAAAAGAAGGAATTCAAGAGTCTTATTCCACTTAGAATCATTAACCATCTCTTTATATTCCTCGGCCTGCTTGAGGAACGCCTCAACTGCCGCCTCATTTTTATCATCCTTAAAACCTGCATAGCGCATGCAGAGCTCGATGGTATTATCTGCACTTCCATCGCAGATGATAGCTGCTCTATCTGCTGAATACTCACTGCATCTTAACCAATAAGCAAAAGCCAGCTGGATAGGATAAAAAGCGATATTTCCAAGGGTAGCTAGGAATGAAGAACCGCCTCCTAGAATCATCTTTCCCATCGTGGTATAAAGTGTGTGGTGACAAGCTATGTGGCCGCACTCATGAGCTAATACCGTTGGAATCAGCTCCTTTGGCATTATATCTAAAAGCCCCGTTGTCATGACAATGAAAGGATTTGTGTCTCCGTAGGTATACGCATTAGGGCGAACATCCATGGTTACATAGAGTTCTGGCACCTCAATGCCAAGTTTTTCACAGATCGGAGGAAGCATATTATAATACTCCGCCATCTGGTCTTCGCTGAGCTTCAAATTTGTCGACATATTTATAAGCTTAAACTGCTTTTCATTCCATACCAACATAAAAGACTTGAGCAATCTAGCAAAGCCAGGAATGGCTTTAAGTGCATCAAGTGCTGCCTTATCGGATGGATGTAAGAATAAATCAGAATCAAATTTATTTGCCATATTTATAATCTCCTTTAATAGATCATTACTAAAAAAGGTGGTAACCCCACCAAACATGAATACATTATATCACAATGCCGCGATAAATAAACCTCAATATATGTATTTTATAAAAATCTTTTTTACAAAAAAAGAAAAAACGATACGCTTTGCTTAATAACCATTTTTTGGTTCCTAAGCAAAGCATATCGCCCTGTTTAAATATTATTCTATCCCTATATGATTTACGCTAAACCCTCTTTATTTAGCGTAATACATATCATTTTTATGGTACGCCTATGCGTACTGTTGCGCTTTTGCGTGCTGATACACTTTAACCTACAAGTGCACCAATCTCATGAAGTCTATAAATAACATTTGCAACATCATGCTCAGCTGTCTTACGGCTGAAACCTGCAAATTCAGAAACCATCTTATTTACGATGTTACTGGCTGTTGTCTCATCAACTAAATTCTCGATGACATATGCTGCTGTGCCATCATTTCTAACTATGTCCTTAAAAGGTGCCTTGTTTGTAACCGGGATGTAGCTTCCCTCTTCTTCGTCGTATACAATGTAATCTGCATTTAATCTCATGTCTTTAGTCTCCTTCGGTGTCTTCGGAATAATAATCACCATTTACATATTTTGTATTAAAATTAATCATCTACCTTACGCTATATTTTATATCATTTTAATCAAAATAATTCAATCTCCGAAAATGAATTGCTAGGCACAAAATTAGGGGTTGACAAAAAGGGGAAGAGGTGCTCTCACTTTAAAAATCAGGCATCAAGGCTTATTGCTCCTGCATTTATCATTGCTTTTCTTCTTGCATTTCCTCTTGGAATACACGCATCTGCATGCATACCTGATATATTGTAATAAGGCTGCAAAACAGGCTTTTTACTCTTTATATTTTCAGCTTCAGCCTGCAATCTAGCCTTTTCTGCAAGGATAGGAGGCGTAAGAATAATCATCTCTATCGTCTGAATTTCCGACTGCTTGATTCCAAAATATACTTCGGGCGCATCACACAAGTGACAAGCATGAGTATAAAGACGTCTTACAGTTCTAAGGCTCTGGCCAATATATACAGAAATAGAATTAATCTTTATTTCGTAAACTGCTGCGAGAACATCATCCTCCTTACTTTTAATTTCGGCTAAGGATGGGATCATTTTTGAAATATAATCTTTCCCCTTTGAGGATGCTGCCCATTCCTGGGCCGGCTTGAATTCCTCCTTTAAATATTTTTCAAATGTATTAGCATAATTGTTTTTCATAATTTAAATCTCCTTTTCTTTAATATTCATCTGGTGTAAGAAATATAACCTGACCTGTGATTTCGCTTTTAACCCAAAAGCGTTTCCCTGCATAGTAAAAAACCTTTAGATCACCTGTTCTATATGAGGGATTACACTCAAAAAGCATCTTGAGCGATTCATACGCTATCCATACCCCATCAAGCGGGTTATCAAAAATAGCCATATATCCCTTTGTAAAATATAGTTCATTTCTATTCTTGGACCAATCTGTAAATGGGCATTTTTCTGGATTATTGTTCACTCTAAAATCATATTCTAGTCCTTCAACCAGCTTATTATAAGCATCACTTGATTCAGCTTCTGCTTCAGCTGCAAAAACATTAGAATACAAATCAACAGCCAAAGGCAAGGGTGTTTCCTTCATCTTTAAAATAGCTCTAATAGGCATATCTGTCACCTCCATTTTTTATTCGACCGGCCGTGTCGTTTCCCCCTCGGGATGACTATATTCTACTCCTTGGCATTAAAAAAATCTTAACCCTTATCAGGTTAAGATTTTAGATGCAGTCTGATTTACCTTTTTAGACTGAGTGATATATTTAATTATTGCATCAATATCTAAACGATATTGATCATCCTTTTTCTCTACAAAGATGTGATGATTTTTTGATTTTTTATCACCGCAAGCATAGTCAAACGACTCGCGTATTGCATTTTCCTTTAATGCGTTAGATCCTGAATCAATTGAAAAATCTAATATATCCTTAACACTCCACCATTCTTTTTCCTCATAATATAGAAGCATCATCGTCAATATTATTTTTTCGTTTGTACCATATAGATTTGTCCCTGTCGTACTTATTAATATTATTGTCCTACGTACATCTAAAATAAAATCGGAAAAATCGTAGGGCTCTCCTTCAAAATATGCTGCACTTCCACCGCGCAAACCTACAGCAACAAAAAACGGCACAGTCCTTGTATTCTCATTACATATATTAACTTTATTATATAAAATACCTTGATCGATACCTGTCTGGTCAGTAATAAAACCACAGGCCAACGTCTTTTTAGCCCTGCCCTTTTGTTCATTAACCAGTCTTTTAACTGCTGCCCTATTTAATATATATATGTCCTTTTTTTCTGGTTCCATGTTATAGATCCTTTCTGCTGTCTATGATTTCAATATTGTTGAATGTCAATCTAAGTGATAATTAAGTACATACAACTACATAAAAAACGTTTCTTTTTTATATAAATTTCTTCATCAATCAGAATCAGAACTATCTAGTTTCTCCATAATAGATCTAATATCATAACTCATATCTTCAATTTTACTACTTATATCATTTGCATCATCATAATATGAATTATAGGATGAAGAATTACTATGATCTACTATTTCTTCTACATTATCTACACTACTTTTAATTTCGGACACAATTTCTAGTATCGATTCACAATTAGAATTACATTTATTATATTCATCTAATGATTCCTGTATTTCATCTATATTCCAACATATACTTCCAATACTTTCTTGAATATAATCTATATTTTGATTAATTTCAGTAAATGGATTATTTTCTAGGCTTTCAAGAGTATCTGACATATTTTTTACAGCCTTATCTGTTTTATCTTTCATCTCATTTAAGTATCTAACAGTTTCAGCCATTTTTCCAGATACATCCTTTAATTCAGGTTTTACTGTCTCTAGTTCTTTTATTTCTTTACAAAATGCATCTATTTCAGTATTCATTTTAGTCAAAGTATCATTTAGAGATTTTACATCTGTCATAGTTTCATCAACTTTTTCTTTTAATAACCCATTACTCATATTCAATTTATCTATTTCTTCGTTAATTTTATCCACTATCTCCTGATGTTCCTCTAATCTTAAAAGTTTCTTCTCTATTCTATCTATTCTTTTTCCATACCCAGCCAGCCCTTGAACAATATCAATTAGCAAATTTTTTTCGTCTTCCTTCATAAGTTCATCTCTATTGTCACGAATATGTTCATAAGCCATTCTAAGATTATCAGCATTAATTTCTTTTTGCTCATTAACTTGTCTTTCTGTTTCCTCTTCCCCTTCTTTTCTTATCCTTTCATTTTCTTCATTTTTTTCCTTAATAAGACTATTAATTTCTTCCGAATGATTTTTCTCTAACTCCTTTTTTTCTTCTTCATTCTTTTCATTCAACTTTTTAATGTTCTGCTCATAATCGCCTTTTAATTTCTTTTCTCTCGAATTGTACCAGAAAAACATCGCTATTGCCACAAAAACAGCTACAAAATATCCCAAATAATCCATACAATACTCCTCTTCTAATACACAGTCAACCATATAAAGCTACTTACAGCAAAATACGTCTATACCGACATCTATTTAAATCATACATTTAATCAAAACGCGACCGTTTTTTTACTCCTTCGACTCTATTCTTCTATCCGCATAATTTTTCTTAATGCAAGATTTAAATTTTGTTTTATTATTTCATCTTCTTTTATCACTTCAAAATAAGCTTTAAAAATTGTTAGCATATCCACTACTATTTTAAACACTTAGTACATAATGCATCACCTTCACGTGCCAATCATCACCAATCCCCTAGTTTTACGATTACTTAATTTCTTCAGGTACTAAAATTACTTCTCTGCAAACTCGGCTGTCTTGTTGTTTTACGATTACTTAATTACAACAGCCCAACCAACCGACGCAATACCAATGTCTAAAGCTAAATAGTAATTCGAATATTCATTTTCCATACCAAACAAAGCCTCCTTAAAGTGTTAGTATATATGTATGGTTGACTACCATACAGAATTACATCACAAGTTCAAATAAAGATTTATCCAAATCGCTGTTTATGCGGCTGCCCTGTGTAGGGCTTTTTTTTGCACTTTTTTATAAATGACCCACGGGCGAAAACCCATTACCTTTAGGTGATGGGATGAAGCCCACCTTGCTCCTCGTGGTAGCCGTCTAAGCAGCTACCTTGTCTACAAGTACAGAGTCCCTTGCATTAACTCTTATACAGTCACATAGCTTTGGTGTCTTCATTCCTTTTGGCATAGAAGAAAAGTCTATCTTATTACCTTCTATATCCATAAGGATAGCATAAC
>OMXJ01000004.1 GCA_900315015.1 uncultured Eubacteriales bacterium
CCTTGTCGATATAATTCTACCGCTTTCCTCTTGTAATTATAGCTGTAGCGCATAAAATACCCTCCTTACTGGTTTGTCCAGTAAAGAGGGTACATATCAAAATCTGGTGGGTATTTTTTATTAACCTAAAAATATAACTTGCTTTTTTTCAGTAAATATTGTAGAATTAATATTTGTGAATGTAGTGAAAAAAAGAAAATGACAAATAATTAATTTAATGGAGGAATTACTATGAAGGTAGTTATGTTAGGCGCACCAGGTGCAGGAAAGGGCACTCAGGCAAAAAAGATAGCAGCAAAGTACGATATACCACATATTTCAACAGGAGATATCTTCAGAGCCAACCTTAAGAATGGAACAGAGCTTGGAAAGAAAGCAAAGGTTTATATGGATCAGGGAGCATTAGTTCCAGACGAGCTTACACTTGAGCTTATCATGGACCGCTTCAAGAATGACGACTGCAAGAACGGATATGTTCTTGATGGTTTCCCACGTACAATTCCTCAGGCTGAAGCTCTTACAAAGGCTCTTGCAGCTGAAGGCCAGAAGCTTGATATTGCTATTGATGTTGAGGTTTCAGATGAAAGAATTGTAAAGAGAATGGGCGGAAGAAGAGCATGCCCAAATTGCGGAATGACATATCACATTGAGACACTTAAGCCACAGAAGGAAGGCATCTGTGATAAGTGCGGAACAGAACTTATTGTTAGAGATGATGACAAGCCAGAGACAGTATTAAAGAGACTTAGTGTATATCATGAGCAGACACAGCCTCTTATTGAGTATTATGCAAATGAGAAGATCCTTTTGACAGTAGATGGAACAAAGGATGCTGATGTTGTATTTAGCGAGATTGTTGAAGCTCTTAAGTAATTGGATAGAAAGTGTTAAAAGAATATGGCAATAATAATTAAGACAGAAAAAGAACTCGAGCTCATGCGTGAAGCAGGAGTATGTATGTCAAAGGTCCATAGTTTTGTAGAGACATTAATCAAACCAGGTATTTCGACATATGATCTTGATCAGGAAATTGAAGCTTATATCAGAAGTCTTGGATGTATTCCAACAGAAAAGGGATATGAAGGATATCCAGCATCAATTTGTGCTTCTGTTAATAATGTAGTAGTACATGGAATTCCTAGAAAGGATATAATCCTTAAGGAAGGTGATATTATTTCTGTTGACATAACACTTGCAAAGAATGGATATCAGTCTGATGCATGCCGTACACTTCCAGTTGGTAAGGTAAGCGAAGAGGCAGAACGTCTCATGAGAGTAACAAAGGAAAGCTTTTTCAAGGCAACTCAGCAGGCTTATGTAGGAAATCATTTATTTGATATTTCTGCAGCCATGGACGAGTATGTAATCAAGAACGGCTATAGCACTGTTCGTGATCTGACAGGACATGGAATCGGCAAGGATATGCATGAAGATCCTATGGTACCTTGCTATAAGCAGAAGAGACGTGGACCAAAGCTCGTACATGGAATGACAATCTGTATAGAGCCAATGGTAAACCAGGGAACCTGGCAGCTATATTACTCAAATGATGATGAGAATTGGACTCTTGAGACAGCGGATGGAAGACTGTCTTCTCACTATGAGAATACTATCGCTATCACAAATGAGGGTCCAGAAATACTTACACTTACAGAGGGTGAAGAGATTCCTGAATTTTTCAAGAATGATCTTCATATTAATAAGCATATGTTATAAAGAAAGGGGAAAGTGAAAAATGTCAAAGGACGATGTACTCGAGGTAAAAGGAAAGGTTTTAGAAAAGCTTCCAAATGCAATGTTCAGAGTTGAACTTGAAAATGGACTTGAAATTATTGCTCATATTAGTGGAAAGCTTCGTATGAATTATATCAAGATTGTTCCGGGAGATACTGTTACAATCGAAATGTCACCATACGATCTCACAAAGGGCAGAATAACCTGGCGTGCAAAATAATTTTGAAGAAAAATTTCTATAATAATAATGTGTTTAACAACGCATATGTTTAGTAACGTATATGTTAAAAAACGCGTATGTTTAGTACTGTATATGTTTAACAACGTGCATATTTAGTACCGTATATGTTTAGTAACACAAATGTTTAATAACGCATATGTTTAGAGCATTATATATAGGAAGAAAAAATTTAATAATAAAGAAGAAAAAAGTCCTTGACATTTTAGAGAAAGGTGTGCTATAATGTCAAATGGACTTTTTTTGAAAGGAGAAAACTTATGAAGGTAAGATCTTCTGTGAAGCCTATGTGCGAAAAGTGCAAGGTAATCAAGAGAAAAGGTTCAATCATGATTATTTGTGAGAACCCTAAGCACAAGCAGAGACAGGGTTAATGAGCCTATCTCAAACTGAGGCGGTATTTATTTCAATATATAAAAGTGTGAATCCGTGTAAATACTCGGCACCATATATTGCGAAATAGTTCCTGCTTTCTGTGTTACGATGGTCCGATCTAAATTCAGTAAAAACTCTCAAATGCTGAAGGAGAGACGGATGGCATTGTGATATTGTGGTCGTATATCACGGCTAAGGACCAGTATGCATCTAATCTGGCCTTCTATCATCAATTATTATAGATGATAGTACAATTTAAAGCGGCTGAAGGATGAAGCGGCATCCACGCCTGCTTCCACTATTATCAGCAGAGCTGAATAGTGAATTTAAGCAAGAAGCTTAAATATCCAAGATGTTGTGGAATTTATCGTAGTGACAGCATTTTGACCATGCGCTAAAACGTAGGAGTGATAACCTATGGTATGGAGAAATGCACAAAATTAACGGAGGTGCAATTACACATGGCACGTATAAGTGGTGTAGATTTACCAAGAGAAAAGCGTGTTGAGATCGCCCTTACATACATTTATGGTATCGGCAGAGCAAGCTCAAACAAGATTCTCGATAAGGCAGAGGTCAATCCAGATACAAGAGTTAAGGATTTGACAGATGATGAAGTTGCTAAGATCAGCAAAGTAATTGACGATACAATGATGGTAGAAGGTGATCTCAGAAGAGACGTAGCTCTTAACATCAAGAAGCTCCAGGAAATTGGATCTTTTAGAGGAATTCGTCATAGAAAGGGACTTCCTGTTCGTGGACAGAGAACAAAGACAAATGCCAGAACAAGAAAGGGTCCAAAGCGTACAGTAGCAAATAAGAAGAAGGCAACAATCGGCTAATTAATGCGCTAAAGGGCGAAAAACAAATCTAACAGGAGGTCATATAATGGCTAATAATAGTAGTGCTGCTAAGGGCAAGGCCAGAACAACAGCAAAGAAGAGAATTAAAAAGAATATTGACCGTGGACAGGCACATATCCAGGCTTCATTCAATAACACAATTGTTACATTAACAGACATGCAGGGAAATGCAATTTCTTGGGCAAGTGCAGGTGGCTTAGGCTTCCGTGGTTCAAGAAAGTCAACTCCATACGCTGCACAGGTAGCTGCTGAGACAGCAGCAAAGGCAGCACTTCCACATGGCTTAAAGTCAGTAGAAGTATTTGTTAAGGGACCGGGCACAGGCCGTGAGGCAGCTATCCGTGCTCTTGCAGCAACTGGTATCAATGTTACAAGCATCGTAGATATCACACCAGTTCCACACAATGGCTGCAGACCACCAAAGCGTCGTAGAGTATAATTTTAACTAACAACACCCAACAAATTAGGAGGCAATTATAAATGGCAAGAGATATGGGTCCGGTTTTAAAGAAGTGCAGATCACTTGGTATTGAGCCTGCAGTTCTTGGTATCAGCAAGAAATCTAATAGAAAGTTCCTTAGAGCTGGCAAGAAGGTTAGCGAATATGGAACACAGTTAAGAGAAAAGCAGAAGGCAAAGTTCATCTACGGAGTAGAAGAGAGACCTTTCAGAATAAATTTTGTAAAGGCACAGAAGCTTAAGTATGGTACAGTTGGTGAGAACATGCTCATCCGTCTCGAGCTCCGTCTCGACAACGTTATTTTCCGTTTAGGCTTTGCTCGTACAAGAAGAGAAGCAAGACAGATTGTTACACATAGACATGTAACAGTTAATGGAAAGTTAGTTCTTGCTCCATCATACATCGTATCAGTAAATGATGCTATCGCAATCAAGGAGTCAGCAAAGAGCAGCCAGAGATATAAGGATGTTCTTGAGGCTACAAACGGAAGATTAGTTCCAGCATGGCTTACATCAGACCGTGAGGCTCTTTCAGGCACAGTAGCAGCAATTCCTACAAGAGATCAGATCGATGTCCCAGTTAACGAGACAGCTATCGTCGAGTTATATTCTAAGTAAAATAACAGTTTTATTACAAATAACTGCAGACTACTTAGTCAAAATTATAAGGAGGGTTCACTGTGTTTGATTTTGAAAAACCTAGGATTAAGATCGCAGAGATCTCAGATGACAAGAAATATGGCCGTTTTGTTATTGAACCACTTGAGCGTGGTTATGGCCTTACTCTAGGAAATTCACTTCGCCGCATTATGCTTTCTTCACTTCCAGGAAGCGCAGTAAGCAGAATTCAGATTGATGGAATTGTACATGAGTTCCAGGCAATCCAGGGCGTAAAGGAAGATGTTTCTGAAATTATCATGAACATTAAAAACCTTGCTATCAAGGATCTTAGCGAAACAGATGATCCAAAGTCCCTCTATATAGAGGCAACATCTGAAGGCGTTGTTACAGCTGCAGATATCCGCACAGACGGCGACCTTGAGATTATTAACAAAGATCAGGTTATCGCAACTCTTAGTGGCTCAGGTGCTAAGCTTTTAGCTACACTTACAGTTACAAGAGGAAGAGGCTTTGTAAGTTCAGACAAGAATAAGGGTGACGACCTTGTAGTTGGTTCAATCCCTGTAGATTCAATTTACACACCAGTAAAGCGCGTAAATACACTTGTAGAGAATACTCGTGTAGGACAGCAGACAGACTTCGACAAGCTCACACTTGACGTATTCACAAACGGAACACTTGCTCCAGACGAGGCAGTAAGCCTTGCAGCAAAGGTTCTTAGCGAGCACTTAAAGTCATTTATTGACCTTTCAGAGAGTGCTAAGAATACAGAAATCATGGTTGAAAAGCAGGAATCAGCTGCAGAGAAGCCACTCGATACAACAATTGATGAACTTGAACTTTCAGTTCGTTCATACAACTGTCTTAAGAGAGCAGGCATCAATACAGTTAGAGAACTTGTAAATAAGACTCCTGACGATATGATGAAGGTACGTAACCTTGGTAAGAAGTCACTTGATGAAGTTCTTGCAAAACTCAAGGAGATGGGCCTTTCGCTCAGCACTGGTGATGACAAACCTGAAAACTAAATAGCAGTTACATTGTCTGATTAGATATAAATCTAGTTAAGTACATGATTGGAGGAAAAAGATGTCCCATTATAGAAAGCTTGGAAGAACAGCTAGCCAGAGAAAGGCTCTTCTGAGAAATCAGGTAACAAATCTTATTTACAATGGTAAGATTGTTACAACAGAATCAAAGGCTAAAGAAATCGTTGGTATTGTTGACGGAATGATCGCACTCGCTGTTAAGGAGAAGGATAATTTCGAGACAGTAACAGTTAAGGCAAAGGAAGTTCGTAAGGATAAGGATGGCAACAAGGTTAAGGAAGACGGCAAGTACGTTTACGACGAAGTTGACAAGGAAATCAAGAAGGACAATGTTTCAAAGCTTAATGCTAGAAGAAAGATGCTTTCATTCCTTTATCCTGTAACATATGTTCCAGCAGACGGAGCAAAGAAGAAGGAAAATACAAAGAAGATCGATCTTACAGAGAAGCTTTTCAATGAGATCGCTCCTAAGTATACAGGACGTAACGGTGGTTACACAAGAATCGTTAAGATCGCTAACCGTAAGGGTGATGGCGCTCTCAAGGTTCTTGTAGAGCTCGTATAATTAACTGTTTTATATATTGAATTTGATATATAATTGATAGCGGTTTAATATGAATTATTATAGCGGGGAAAACGTATCAGTTTTCTCCGCATTTTTAGTATTATGTCCTTTTATAATATTACAATTAGTTTTATAAGCGTTTATATTATTAAGTAGCCAAAGATTGCAGAAACAAACAGCTGCAGTAGCCAAAGACTACAGAAGCAAACTGCTACAGCTGTAAAAGACTTCAGTAGAAAAAGAACGCAGAGGCTTCAAAATGCAGTAACAAAAATCGCAGTATTATAAAAGCGCATAAACCTGAAAGAGGGAAATAAATATGGAATCAAAAAAGAAAGAATTGATGGCTAATACCACAAATATGATCGAAGCTAGAAACATGTCCTTTGACTATTTTAAGAGGGACGAGAATGGCGAAATAACCGGCAAGGAAAGAGCCCTTGATGGAATAGACCTAGAGGTTAAGCATGGACAGTTTATTGCTATTTTAGGCTCTAATGGCTCAGGAAAAAGTACTTTAGCAAAGAATATAAATGCAATACTTAATCCATCTGAAGGAACCTTGTATGTAGATGGAATAGATGTATCAAATGATGAACTGATCTGGGATGTACGTAAATCGGCAGGTATGGTATTCCAGAATCCGGATAATCAGATAATAGCAAGCGTAGTAGAAGAGGATGTAGCTTTTGGTCCTGAAAATATGGGTATTTCACCAAAGGATATAATAAAGAGGGTAGAAGAGTGCTTAAAAGCTGTAGGAATGTTTAAATTCCGTAAGGCCTCTCCTAATCATCTTAGCGGCGGACAAAAGCAGAGAATAGCTATAGCGGGAATAATGGCCATGAAGCCTAAATGCATAGTTTTAGATGAACCAACCGCCATGCTTGATCCAAGCGGTAGAAGAGATGTAATAAAAACTATTACAAAGCTTAACAAAGAAGAGGGCATTACTATTCTTCTTATAACTCATTATATGGATGAGGTAGTAAATGCTGATAAGGTATTCGTAATGGCCGACCATAAAATAAAAATGCAGGGAACTCCAAGAGAGATATTTGAAAATGCAAAAGAGCTTGAAGAGCTAAAGCTAGATGTTCCTTATGTTACAAGGCTGGCCGTAGCATTAAGAGATGAAGGAATAGAGCTGCCAGCTGATATTTTAACCAGGGAAGAGCTTGTAGCAGAAATCATGAAGGTAAAGGCAAAGCAGCAGTAAGCAGTGCGAAACAGAGAAGGTAAAGGCAAAGCAGCAGTAAGCAGTGCGAAACAGAGAAGGTAAAGGCAAAGCAGAAGTAAGCAGTGCGAAACAGAGAAGGTAAAATCCATGAAGATAGTTTTAAAAAATGTTACGTATGAATATGGCAATAACGGTGGAGATTCCGGGAACAGAAAGAAAGCCTTAGATAATGTCAATATAACCGTAAATGAGGGCGATTTTATAGGACTCATAGGAAGAACGGGCTCTGGAAAATCAACTCTCATACAGCACCTCAACGGCCTTTTAAAGGCAACAAGCGGAAGAATAGAAGTAGACGGAAAAAATATATACGACGAAGATTATAAACTTGTAGAGCTTAGAAAAAAAGTCGGTCTAGTATTTCAGTATCCAGAATACCAGCTTTTTGAAGAAACCGTGTTAAAGGACGTGGAATTTGGTCCGAAGAATCTAGGGATAGAAGGGGATGAACTAGAGAAAACGGCAAAGGAAGCACTTGAGGCGACCGGTCTTGATGAAAAATTCTATTCGGCCTCTCCATTTGAACTTAGCGGTGGACAGAAGAGAAGAGTAGCCATAGCAGGAATATTGGCAATGCGTCCTAAGGTAATGATTTTAGATGAGCCTACAGCAGGACTAGATCCAGGTGGTAGAAATGAAATCCTAGGATTGATTAAAAAGCTTCATGACGAGCAGAAAATAACCATAATTCTTGTCTCTCATTCAATGGAAGACGTTGCTGAATATGTAAGCAGGCTTATTGTGATGGAAGATGGCCGTGTTAAGTATGACAGTACGCCAAGGGAAGTTTTTAAGAACATAAAAGAACTTGAAAAATCAGGCCTTGCAGCTCCAGAGGTGAGCTATATAATGAGCGAGCTAAAGCAGGCAGGGCTTGAAGTCAAGGCGGAAGCAATAACTATAGAAGAAGCAAAAAATGAAATATTAAGTGCTTTGAGGAAAAAATAATGTTAAGAGATATAACTATAGGTCAGTATTATTCAGTAGATTCGATAATACACCGTTTAGATCCGAGAATAAAAATAATAGGATCTATCATTTATATTATTTCATTATTTGTAGTAGGAAAATGGCAGGGCTATCTTGTAGCAGCCTTCTTCCTGATGATAATGATAAAGCTATCAAAGGTACCATTTAAATATATGGTAAAGGGCTTAAAGTCCATAGTAATGATCATGATGATAACGGTCATCTTTAACCTGTTTTTAACTAAGGGCGATGCGCTAGTTACCCTAGGACCGTTAAAAATAACCATGCAGGGCGTGCAGGTAGCCATTAATATGGCGGTAAGACTTGTATTGCTTGTTCTTGGATCATCGCTCATGACTTATACTACAACGCCTAATGCACTCACAGACGGCCTGGAAAGAGTATTTGCGCCGCTTAAGGTGATTAAGGTGCCGGTAAATGATATGGCGATGATGATGTCAATAGCGCTTCGTTTCATACCTATACTTATGGATGAAACAGACAAGATAATAAAAGCGCAGCAGGCAAGAGGTGCTGACTTTGAAACCGGAAGCTTCATGAAGAGAGCTAAAGCGATGGTGCCTATTTTAATCCCACTCTTCGTATCGGCCTTTAAAAGGGCAAATGACCTTGCTATGGCAATGGAGGCTAGGTGCTATAGGGGAGGCGACGGAAGGACTCGTATGAGGCCTTTAAAGTACAAAAAAAGGGATTATGTTGCCTGGGTAATTCTGATTACATATTTGATCGGAATGATTATCCTAGGACAGATATTAAGGTCAATCTGATTTATCATAATTTTAGCAGATAAGGATGATTTAGTGAACTACCCACCGCCTAAAGGTAATGGTTTTTTGCCCGTTGGTAATTTATAAAGTGCACCTAGATATTGCTGTAACCAAAAAGACAATTTGCTAAAGCAGGCCCGGGTATTGCTATAACAAAAATGAAGCAAAAAAATGATATTAGAATAAGCTTGAAAATAGAAAATAATGATGTAAGGGATAAGCATGGAAATAGAAAATAATGAAGTAATGGAACAAGAGCCTAAGAAGAAAAAGAAGGAAAGAGTTAAGGTGCTTAGAAGAGTTCTTCTTAAGGTCGCTTATGACGGAACTAATTATGTAGGATGGCAGATGCAGCCTAATGGGTTAGCGATAGAAGAGGTAATAAATTCAAAGCTAAAGGAACTTACAGGAGAAGATATTTTAGTAATAGGTGCTAGCCGTACGGATTCAGGCGTACATGCGCTTGGAAATGTTGCAGTATTTGATACCTATTCACCGATACCGCCTGAGAAGTTTTCTTATTGCCTTAATAAGGTGTTACCTGATGATATAGTAATAAAGGAGTCTTTTGAGGTTGCATCCGATTTTCATCCAAGACATGTAGACTGCGAAAAATGTTATGAATATGTAATCTATAATTCAAGATTTCCTAATCCCTTAAAGATAAGTCATGATTATTTTCTTTATTTTAATCTAAATGTAGATAAAATGCGTGAGGCTGCAAAGCTACTTGAAGGAGAGCATGATTTCCTTAGCTTTTCTAATCCGAAGGGACAGCAGAAGACAAGCGTTAGAAATGTATATAGCATATGCATAACCGAGATCCCAGATGATTTCGTAGAAGGATCAAAGGAAATAAGGATAAGAGTCAGAGGAAATGGCTTTCTCTATAATATGATAAGAATAATTGTAGGCACCTTGATAAAAGTAGGCTTAAATGTATATAAGCCAGAGCATGTAAAGGAAATCTTAGAAGCAAAAGACCGCGGAGCAGCAGGACCTACAGCACCTGCATGCGGCCTTAAGTTAGTAGAAATAAAATATGATGTAGATCCAAGGCTTGACGCGAAAGCTTAAAAACAAAAGCATCGAATGAAAAGTCATAATCAAAATGATTTTTTGTAAGCAAGAAAAAACAAAATTAAAAAAATGCGCTAAAACCACTTGACTTACTGAATTACTTTATGTATAATCATTTTCGTTGTCAAACATTTTAAAGCTGAAAAACAGCAAACTTATAGGAGGAAAAACAATGGGAACATTCATTGCAACTCCATCAACAATCGAAAAGAAGTGGTATATTGTTGATGCAGAGGGACAGACACTTGGTCGTCTTGCAGCAAAAGTAGCTTCAGTACTTCGTGGCAAGAATAAGCCAATTTTTACACCATCAGTTGATACAGGTGATTATGTAATCGTAATCAATGCAGATAAGATCCGCACAACAGGAAAGAAGCTTGATGAGAAGGTTTACTTCACACATTCTAAGTATGCTGGCGGAAGCCGTTTTGTAACTCTTCGTGAAATGCTTAAGAACAAGCCAGAAGAAGTTATCACAATTGCAGTTAAGGGCATGCTTCCAAAGGGACCACTTGGAAGAGATATGGTAGCAAAGCTTCATGTATATGCAGGCCCAGATTATGAGCAGCAGGCACAGAAGCCAGAAGTTCTTAACATTGACTAAAGAGAGGAGGAAACAGATAAATGGCTAAGGCAAAGTATTATGGCACAGGTAGAAGAAAGTCTAGCGTAGCAAGAGTATTCCTCGTACCTGGAACAGGAAAAATTACAGTAAATAAGAAGGATATCGAAGAATATTTCGGTCTTGATACATTAAAGGTTGTCGTTCGTCAGCCACTTGAGGCTACATCAACAACAGACAAGTTCGACGTTATCGTAACAGTACGTGGCGGTGGAGTATCAGGTCAGGCTGGTGCAATCAGACATGGTCTTTCACGTGCTCTTCTTCAGGCTGATGAGGATTATCGTCCAGTTCTTAAGAAGGAAGGATATCTTACAAGAGATCCAAGAATGAAGGAAAGAAAGAAGTATGGTTTAAAGGGTGCTCGTCGTGCACCACAGTTCTCAAAGAGATAATCTTCGCGAAACAACGAGATACACAAAAGCAGAAGAATGCGCCCTTGGAATGCAGTTTCCAAGGGCGTTTTTGTAGTGCGCCTTGCGGCGCACATTTCTAATGGGTGAAAGTCCCAAATCCGCCCTAGTAGTGGGAAGGATATAGCCAATGACAAGGGTGTCCATCGTGAGGTGGAATCTGAAGGAAGTCAAAGGCAAATCTCTGGTCTGACGAACAGAAATTACATTAGGCTACAGTTAAGGATAAGGTTGCTAGTCAAACTGAAGTCCAATAACTACTCGGAATTAACTGTGGTAAATGTGGCAGATTGATGGAGTGAAAGAAACGTGTGTGGAACATATCAGCAGAGTTAAGTATCTTGGTTATTCCTTTTATAAGTATCGAGGGAAGTGCCGATTTAGAGTTCATCCAAAATCTATTGCGAAAATGAAGGACAAAATCCGAGAATTAACAAATCGTAGCAATGGATGGGGAAATGAATATCGTGCGTTAAAACTCACTCAATTCATAAGAGGATGGGTAAACTACTTTGGGATGGCGGATATGAAGAAGCTACTTCGAGATACAGATGAATGGCTAAGGCATAAGATAAGGACAATCTATTGTAAACAATGGAAGAAGGCTAAAACGAAATTCAAAGAACTCAAAAAGTTTGGCGTGGAAGAAGGAAAAGCGAGGATATGCGCAAATATGCGTAATGGCAGCTGGTATTGTGGTAGTTATTTCGTATTACAGACTGCGTTTAACAACAAGAAACTCCGGGAACTTGGATACCCAACATTCACAGAGTTTTATTTGAAAATATGTGAAAACTAAAGAAGCGCCGTATACGGAACCGTACGTACGGTGCGATTTTTTGAATGATCAATGAAAGGATAAAAAATGAGCTTTATATTTGTGGCCCTTGGTGGCGCACTTGGAGCAGTAGCAAGATACACAATAAGTCTTATACCGGTGAAAACAACTTTTCCTCTGCTGACGCTTATAACTAACATGATAGGCGCTGTCCTTATAGGATTTATCGTAGGACTCACAGATAAAAAGGGAAATGTATCGCCGAATACAGTCCTTTTTTGGAAGACAGGAGTGTGCGGAGGATTTACTACTTTTTCGACATTTTCACTCGAGGCTTATAAGCTTTTTGAAAATAAGTCATATACGCTTGGAAGTGTGTATGTGGCTTTTAGTGTATGCTTCTGTATCTTTGGTGTATTGTTAGGGAAAAAACTGTCGACAGTTATCGGATGATGGTAAATAATCCGGAAACTTAACATATATCAATGCAGGAATAATTAAGAGATGGTATTAACCACCGTCATGATATGCAATACGGCCTCCATACAAAAGATGATCAGGAAAAATGTTTTCCTTATTGAAAATGCAACTGAGAGGTATATTCATTTCAAAAAACTCTATCCTGAAATCAGCAAGAGAGTACCCGGGAGACATATAGCAACATATTTTCAGTTTTATACACGATGACAAATCGACGTTTGTAGAGGTAATGATGCATAAGATTTTTGGCACAAAAGAAGATAAAGAATATAAAGACAGAATAGGCGCTTATATTATTCCAGTTAAAGGAAATGAAGTTGGTGTCGTAGAAACTCCCAAAGGTTATTTCTTATTAGGGGGCGGCTTGGATGCCAATGAAACAGATTTTCAATGCATTAAACGCGAGTGCTTAGAAGAGTCTGGATATGAGGTTGAAATCGGTGAAAAAGTTGGTTCTGCAGAAACCTACATGCTTCATCCAACGATAGGTTATTTCCACCCAATTCAGTCATATTATGTTGGCAAATTATTGGATAAAGTAAAAGAACCAGTTGCACCTGACCATGTTTTTAAATTTGTTAAATTTGAAGATATTGAAAATAAGATGTATCTAGAGATGCAAAGATGGGCTATAGAACAAGCAATGGCTCGTTAAATTCCGACATGTAGAGCAGATTATAATTCATCATAACTGACTAAGTGTATTGGGAGTATATGAGAAAATGAAACAGGGAATAACCATTAAGGAAGAGCGTCTATCCGCTGTTGAATATATAGGTTTTCTCAAAAGATCGGATTTAGGTTCACAGTATCCAAAGGAGCGATTTGAGGAAAGAATTGCTAAACTTGTTAAGAATGTTTCTATTAGTCTGATTGCAAGAAATGATGACGGGCTGATTGTTGGGGTATTATTTGGTCTTACAGATTTCTGTTATTGGCTTTATATTACAGATTTGGGCGTAGACAGAGATTACGAGAGACAGGGTATAGCAACAAAATTAATGAAGACAGCTCATGAACTTGCCGGTGGAGAGAAGAATATAGCTGTTTATCTCATAGTAAACGAAAATGCTGAGGCGTTTTATGAGAAACTTGGTATGGTAAAATCAAATGACGTGATGCAATACAATCATATTGAGTGGACTGGATGGACGGTGAAATAATAACTATAAGGTTAATGAAACAGAAAATGAAAACAGATTTGGAAAGAAAATTTATAAAGAATAATTCAGTCTCAAAGGAAGATTTTATGGCTCAGTTCGAGGCAGAGTCCATGGAGATAACTGTGGAGGTCAGATACTGTTGGCACAAGGGTGTAAGTCCGTTCCCACTGTTCGGAAAGGAATCCCTTGCAAGCTTTGATTATCTTGTTCCGTGGCTTAACGACCTGGAAGGTCCGCTTGGAGCATTTGGAAAAGTCTTCTGGTTTTGTAAAAAAAGCATATTCGGATATCCTTACAAGCCAGAGTTTAAGGTTGGCAGGATATACCGCCTGTGTGTAAGACCCGGACGTTTTACGGACATGCCCAGGTACAGATACTTTTTATTAGATGAAATTCTTGAGGAGAATGTTGATCTGACCAGGGACGATAATGTTTATAGGAATGCGCTTGAAAGGTACTATAAGGATACCGAGTCAGAAGCAGTAGAAATGTCAGTTCTGATCAGAAGGGACATAGATATCAAAAATCGTAAGATGAATACGCAGTATTCCGTCAATAACGTTATTACTGCTTTCAAAACGGTACGTTTTGCGGGTTCTGGCAATGCGAGGATGATTGACGGTATTTTGGAGATACCTTTTGATGACAGGGATTTCATTGGAAACCGGAGCATAAAACTAAAGGCCGGAAGCATCATTCGGATAACCGCAAGGAGACGTACAGCGCGTGAGATGGAAAATATCTATATTCTGGATCGGCTGCTGGAAACGAATATTCAGGATAATGAACTTCAAAAACTGAGCGCAGAAGCTCTTGTACCTGGGAAATGGCATATTGATGGTATCGGTGATTTTGATGTGAAAAACGGCGAGGCAACGGGAGTGATTCTGTGGAATCTCTCGGATAATACATCCGAAGTGGATGTTACCCTCACATGTGATAGAGATAATCCGAAGTCGGTGGCTTTGGCTACGGCTCATCTGATTAAAGTCCTAGGGAATAAGTCCTCATTTGAAAGAAAAATATATGATCTGATGATAGAGGAATTTGCAGACGCGAATGGCATGATTGTAACCTGGGAGGGCGAAAAAGAGGGAGATGTGACTCTTACAAAAGAGGAATTTATCAGTAGACTTCATATTTCGAATCTGTGGCTTAAACCCGATGGTTCGGGTTCGGTCTGGATTGACTTAGATGAGATGTTCACTGATCATGCTTATGCTGTGGATATAAATGCCGATGGTACATTTGAGACACAGGGGCTGATGGGATAAAGGAATACTTGGTTGAAAAAAGCACGACAACTTCCGGTTTGTCGGGATGAAGCGGCAGTGAGTTATTTTTCAGGATAATAGAATAAGGAATAAAGATTATTTAAGGGATGAAAAAATGATTAGAGAAGTCGAAAAGGACGATGTTCCTGTATGTGTAGATATTATAAGAATGAGTTTCCGAACTGTAGCTGATGAATTTGGATTCACTATAGATAACGCACCACGATTCACAGCGTTCGCAACTACCGAAGAACGTCTGTATTGGCAAATGGATAACGAGCCACGTCTGATGTTTGTTTATGAACAAGATGGTGTTTTATGTGGCTATTATTCGTTACTAATGCAGGATAACAATGAGTGTGAACTTAACAATCTGGCAGTTCTTCCTGAATACAGGCACTGTGGAATTGGCAAGAAACTATTGGAACATGCATATGAATCCGCAAAGAATAAAGGATGTAAGATTGTAAACATAGGAATTGTTGAAGAAAACAAACGGCTTAGAAAATGGTATGAACAAAATGGAGCTGTACATACCGGAATTAAGAAATTTGATTTCTTTCCGTTTACGTGTGGATATATGGTGAAAGAGATTTAGGACATTATATTGGAATATATTACAGTAAATCTTTGTAGGCTAATAGAGACACATTGATGTCAGGCACCTGATTAAAAGAGAACGCGAAAATGAAAAAATGGAAAATGGTGTGGTGTGGCGGCAATCCTTCGGAGGCGAAAGTTTTCAGCGTCTATATTGAGGATTATCCAACGAAATTTCTTGAAGAGACGGTACTTGTAGAAGAACCCAGATATCATCAGAAGTTTCAGGCATTCAAATATGAAGTTGAAATAGACGGTCAGAAAAAGGTGTATGCTACCAAGGAATACTCGATGGGTATTTATATGTACTTTATTGAAGAATAAGATTTCGAGATTCAAAAAGAATTTACAAACCTCAGAAACTCAGTGTTTCTGGGGCTTTTCTTTTATCTATGGAACCCAAAATACAGTAGTTATAAGAGAAATCTTGTAGCCGCTATTTTTTTTACAAAATAATAGCTTGACACTGTGTCAAAATACTGATATAATACATATTGACACGATGTCAGAAAATATAGGGAGGAAGGATATGCCAAAAGGATCACCGGAAAGAACGGCAGCAAGGAAAGAAGAGATAATAAGTGCCTGTGAGAAATTGTATCAGACCATGAGTTTCAAGGACATTACCCTTAAGGAGATTGGAAGCGAGACATCATTTTCAAGACCGACCATCTACAACTACTTTCAGACGAAGGAAGAAATCTTCCTGGCACTTTATGAACGCGAGTATGATCGCTGGAATATAGAACTGACAGACATACTAGAGAATAATGATACTCTTACGAAGGAGCAGATAGCTGAAAAAATTGCATCCTCGATAGCAAACAGACAGCAGCTTTTAAAGCTTCTTTCTATGAACAACTATGATATGGAAGCTAACAGCAGGCCTGAGCTCCTGAAATCTTTCAAAGAAGCTTATGGGGCCTCAATGAAGAATGTCTGCAGGATTCTCACAAAGTTTTGTCCGGAGAAATCGGTTCAGGAGATTCAAAACTTTATATACATATTTTTCCCGTTTATGTTTGGAATATATCCTTACACCTCAGTAACGGATAAGCAGAGGGAAGCCATGAAAGAGGCAAATGTGGATTATGTGTACCAATCCATTTTTGAAATTTCAAATAACTGTCTGCTAAAGCTTTTATAAAGCATTAAAAAGTGGCTTGATGAAGTACTGTAAACGGAAAGGGGGATGGCAATGAAATATGCAAAATTAGGAAATACTGATTTGAATGTATCTCGTATCTGTATGGGATGTATGGGATTTGGAGATGCGACGAGAGGACAGCACAGCTGGACAATTGACGAAGAGCATTCCAGAGAGATTATAAAGAGAGGTCTTGACCTTGGAGTTAACTTCTATGATACTGCAATTGCTTATCAGAGCGGAACAAGTGAGCAGTATGTAGGACGAGCACTTAGAGATTTTGCAAATCGCGAGGATGTGGTTGTAGCAACAAAATTTCTACCAAGGACACCGGAAGAGATTGAAAAAGGAGTTAGTGGTCAGCAGCATATTGAAAACATGATAAATACGAGCCTTCAAAATCTTGGGATGGACTATGTGGATCTGTATATCTATCACATGTGGGACTGGAATACAGATATTTATGATATCATGGATGGACTGAACCGTATCGTGAAAGCAGGAAAGGCAAGATATATTGGTATTTCAAACTGTTTTGCATGGCAGATTGCAAAGGCTAATGCTATGGCAGAAAAAGAAGGATTTGCAAAGTTTGTTTCAATCCAGGGGCATTATAATCTGATTTTCCGTGAAGAAGAGCGTGAGATGGTGCCTTATTGTGAGGAAGAGAATATCGCACTCACTCCTTATAGTGCGTTGGCAAGCGGAAGGCTTTCCAGAAGGCCGGGTGAGGGCGATACCAAGAGAGCTGCCCAGGATACCTATGCTAAGTTTAAATACGATGCTACTAAAGAGCAGGATGATGTGATCATAGGTCGCGTGGCAGAGCTTGCGGAAAAACATGGTGTGACCATGACTGAAGTATCCCTGGCATGGCTTCTTACTAAAGTGACATCACCGGTAGTTGGAGCGACCAAGCTTCATCACATAGAAGGTGCAGCAAAAGCAGTTGACCTTGAGCTTACTGATGAAGAGCTAACTTACCTTGAAGAGCAATATGTGCCTCATCCGCTTGCAGGAGTCATGGCACAGAATAAAAGAAATGATGCATCAAAGAAACATGTTTGGACTACAGGTGCACAGAAAATATTAGGAGGAGAGAAATAAGATGACAGAAAAAATTGTACAGACAGCTGGAAGAGAACAGCTTGGAGAATTTGCACCAATGTTCGCGCATTTAAATGATGACGTACTTTTCGGTGAAGTGTGGAATGAAGAGGCCATTGATGTAAAGACAAAATGCATTATTACAGTAGTTTCACTTATGGCATCAGGCATCACAGACTCATCACTTTCATATCACCTTCAGAATGCAAAAGCACATGGTGTAAGCAAAGAAGAGATAGCTGCAATCATAACCCACGCCACCATGTATGTAGGATGGTCTAAAGGATGGGCGGTATTCCGTCTTGCTAAAGAAGTATGGAACGAGGAAGTACCTGAACTGACAGAAAAGGACAGATACCAGAATACTATTTGCTTCACTATAGGCGAAGAGAATCCTTATGGGCAGTTTTTTGTAGGGCAGAGCTATCTGGCTCCCGTTTCTACAGAGCAGGTGCCTGTCTTCAACGTGACTTTTGAGCCGGGATGCCGTAATAACTGGCACATCCATCATGCAAAGAATGGTGGAGGTCAGATGCTGATCTGCATCGGTGGAAGAGGATATTATCAGGAATGGGGGAAAGATGCGGTTGAGATGACGCCCGGTAAAGTAATAAACATTCCTGCTGAAGTTAAACACTGGCATGGAGCAGCACCGGATTCATGGTTCTCACATCTTGCAATCGAGGTTGCCGGTGAAGAAACAAGCAACGAATGGCTGGAAGCTGTATCGGATGAAGACTATGGCAAATTATCATAAATCATAACAGGAGGAAGCTTACCATCTTACTTTCCACCGTTCACGAAGTGTAGCAAGACTTTCGACGTGAACGGTCTTTATTTTTTGGACAACTTTTCGTTTTCACACTTTTCCTTAAGATACTTTTCGAAAAGTTCTTCGTCGGTAGGAATATCAGCCCAATCATCAGTCCAAGCAGAAAGATACGCAGCTTTTTCAACTGTATTTCAGCAGTAATGAAATTGACAAAAGAAGTTATTTGTAGTACAATTTTTATGCAAAAAAAATTTGAGGAGGCTTAAAATGTACGAAGAACTAAAGCAGTACATTACAGATATACCTGATTTTCCATCAAAAGGTATCATCTTTCATGACATTACATCGATCATTCAAAATGGAGAAAGCTTCAAGCTTGCAATTGATGCCCTTTATGATGTAATAAAGGACATTGATTTTGATGTGATTGCAGGAATTGAGTCAAGAGGCTTTATATTCGGAGCTGCACTAGCAGCAAAACTTAATAAAGGTCTTGTTTTAGTCAGAAAGAAAGGAAAGCTTCCAAGAGCTACCGTATCTGAAAAATATGACCTTGAATATGGTCAGGCAGAAATAGAAATCCATACAGATGCGATAAAAAAAGGACAGAAGGTATTAGTAATTGATGATCTTATTGCCACAGGAGGAACTGTAAAGGCAGCAACAAAGCTTATTGAAAGACTTGGCGGCGAGGTTGCAGCAACAGCCTTCCTTATTGAACTTAAGGAGCTTGGAGGCAGAGCAGCGCTTGAGCCGTATGTTGTCCGTACAGTAATGGTATATGAGGGAAGATAAAATACATCAAACTTTAGTTAAAAAAAGTGCTTGACATTTTTTTAAAATAGTTTATAATGGCACTTGTGAAATACAAAGGCGTATTCCTAAGTGTAGGAGTGCGCCCTTTTTTATAACAAAATAATATTTTTATGCCAAAAGGCAGAAGGAGATTTAATCATGGGTTATGTTGATGAGGTATTTGAGACAGTTAAGGCAAAGAATCCTAACGAGCCAGAATTTATCCAGGCAGTAACAGAAGTTCTTGAGTCACTTAGACCAGTAGTAGATGCTAATGAAGAGCTTTACAGAAAGAATGGTATCCTTGAGAGACTTACAAATCCAGATCGTCAGATCAGATTCAGAGTTGCTTGGGTTGATGATAAGGGAAATGTACAGGTTAATAATGGTTACCGTGTACAGTTCAACAACGCTATCGGACCTTACAAGGGAGGACTTCGTTTCCATCCATCAGTAAACTTCTCAATCCTTAAGTTCTTAGGTTTTGAGCAGGTATTCAAGAATTCACTTACATCACTTCCTATCGGCGGTGGTAAGGGTGGTTCTGACTTCGATCCTAAGGGAAAGTCAGACAGAGAAGTTATGGCATTCTGCCAGGCATTCATGACAGAGCTTTGCAAGTACATCGGCGCAGATCAGGACGTTCCAGCTGGTGATATCGGTGTAGGCGGACGTGAGATCGGTTACCTCTATGGTCAGTACAAGAGAATCAAGGGTCTTTACGAGGGTGTTCTTACAGGAAAGGGTCTTTCATACGGTGGATCACTTGCTAGAACACAGGCTACAGGTTATGGTCTTGTATACATCACAGATGAGCTTGTTAGGGATCATGGCGATACATTAAATGGTAAGGTTGTAGCTGTATCAGGTGCTGGTAACGTTGCTATTTATGCAACAGAGAAGGCTCAGCAGCTTGGTGCAAAGGTTGTTACAGTTTCAGATTCAACTGGTTGGGTTTACGATCCAGAGGGAATCGATGTAGAGCTTCTTAAAGAAGTTAAGGAAGTTCATAGAGCAAGACTTACAGAGTATGCTGAGAAGAGACCATCAGCAGAGTATCATGAGAAGAAGGATGCTAATGATCATGGCAACTGGTATGTAAAGGTTGACATTGCTCTTCCATGTGCTACACAGAACGAGCTTAACCTTGAAGATGCTAAGGCACTTGTTGCTAACGGTGTTAAGTATGTTTGTGAGGGTGCTAACATGCCTACAACTCTTGATGCTACAAAGTATCTTCAGGACAATGGTGTTCTTTTCATCTGTGGTAAGGCTTCAAATGCAGGTGGTGTTGCTACATCAGCTCTTGAAATGAGCCAGAACTCAGAGAGACTTTCATGGTCATTCGAAGAAGTAGATTCAAAGCTTCAGGGCATCATGAAGAACATCTACAAGAACATTTCTGCAGCAGCTGAGAAGTATGGCCATAAGGACAACTTCGTAATGGGTGCAAACATTGCAGGTTTTGAGAAGGTAGCTGAGGCTATGATCGCTCAGGGAATCAACTAATCCAGATTATAATAATAAGCCATAAAAGTGCAGATTATAGATGGGTGTTCTTATGTGAAGCATATATAAGCACACCTGCTATCAAATAATAACCTCAGTAACAAGGGGGATTCTTCCCCTAAGTTACTGAGGTTTTTTTGGCATCACGTATATCTCCTATCTCATCACCGAGCCCGCGAAACTCGCTAAGAAAAGCTAAATAGCTTTTTGCCGTTTTTATATTTTTTCTTGAAATAAATGGGAAAATATCATATAATGGACTAGGCGTAAGGCCAAAATTTATAATGCGGAGGTTAATAAAAATGGCAGTAGATATTAAGGAAATGGCAGAGAAGGTTGTAACCAAGATTAAGGCAGATCCAAATCTTCTTAAGTCTTTTGATGATGATCCGGTTAAGACAGTAGAGAAGGTAGTTGGAGTAGATCTTCCGGATGATAAGATTCAGCCTATCGTTACACAGGTAAAGACAACTCTTAAGACTACTCTCAAGACAACCTTGAAAGAGGGCAATATTGCTGATGTAGCTAAGGATCTTACAAGTAAGGTTACAGGTCTCTTCGGTAAGAAGGACAATTAATTTTTTTTAAATAAAAGCATAAAAGAAGAAGGTACAGACCAGAAAAACTGCAGTCTGTACCTTCTTCTTTTTGGTTGGAGTCTGTATATGTAAATCATTTATGAAAGTGGTCTAACTAGTGGAAGTCTTCTTGAAATAGTTTTTCTCCAGCTTATATATATTTTTTTGTTTTTCTTCATATAGATTGCTGAATGAATATAATCAACTACAAGTAAAAGTACATTAAAGCTTGATGTTACAAAAAATCCTGTTGACTCGATATCAATTGACCAGTTATAAAAAGGAGTAAAAACAAACTTCATAAATAAAACAATTAAAAATGCAAAGCCAAGTGAAGTAGGAACGCTTGTATATTTTCCTATGTGCATAGGTAAGCTTTCATAGTTCCACCAAACAATGCCGCATGTTCTTTCAACGATATTTCCGAGTACTATTTCACCGATTGAAACGGACAGGAAAGCCATTAAAAGGTAGTAAGGATATGAATATTTTTCCGCAAGAAACCTTAAGTCTAAAGTGAAAAATCTAGGAGCATCTGGTGTTCCGAATAACAGGAAGAGACATGCGATGGCAATACCGTATCCTAAAAGTGCAGGCAGCTGCATTCCTCTGTTATCAATATACCCATGCCTTATGCTGCACCAGAGGTTTTCGGTAATAAAACCTGTAATAGATGCGGCTATGACTATAATGAACAAGGTGTTTAATTTGGCAATCATATAACCACCTCGCTTTCAGTAATTTAAACAACTTGTTTATAATACAATAAATGAAATATAAAATAATTACAAGGACAAAAATCTACGTTTTGTAGAATAATTCACAAAATGTAGAATATTGTTGCTAAATTATAGAAAAAATGTTAATATGGTTATGAGTAAGAAAAGTTTAAAGCTGTGTTTGAAGTTATAACTAGATGGAGGAATAAAAAATGCTTGCCAAGGTTGATAAGAGAGTAATGAAGACGAAAAGAGCAATATATGAGGCCTTGTCTGAAATAATGCTCACTAAAAATGTAATGGATATTTCAGTTACAGAATTGTGTAAAATAGCAGACATAGACAGAAAGACCTTTTATACGCATTATGGAACAATAAATGATGTGATAAATGAAATATTTGATGTGGTGGTTGATAAGTTAGCAGATGTGTTGGATACTGAAATAAAAAATAATGAATCAGCGGTGGAAGTATTTGCGAAATTTATAGTTAGTGTTTCTGCGGAAAGTAAATATACTGAAAAATTACTAAAATCCACAAATTCCATGTGGCTTATGATGAAATTTCAGGAGACCTTATCAAAATTTATTCAGAAAAACACCTCCAAAGTAGACTATATTAAAATAAAAAATCCTGATATGATTGCTGTGGTTGCAGACTACATATCCTCTGGAATAGTAATAACCCTATGTAAATGGGCAGTTGATAAAAAGGACATAACGGTTGAGGAAATCGCTGCGGTCATATCGAGAATTACTATCAATAGTATACAAATTAATTAGTAGATAGTAGGAAATAAATAAAAAAAATATGAAATGTACTATCTTTTTTTTTTAATGTATGATATAATAAAATGGAATTGAGTTTACAAATTATAATTTAAGAAGCAGAATCTTAACAGATTCACAGCTTGGTACAAGGTGCAGGCTGAAAAGGAAAAAGAGCAGGCAGAGGCAGAAGAAAATTCAGGTGAGATGATCGTAAATAATTGCATATCGTTTCTTGGTAAAAAGGGGGTCCTATATGGATATTTTCCTTGTTTTAATTATAGTTTTTGAAGCCTTGATAATACTTGGACTGATTGCATATATGATAATAAATAACATGGCGATAGATAAGATATGCGAGAATACCAGGGAATTATCAACTAAAAATGTAGAGGTAGAAGATGTCGAGTTGAGAGGTGATTCGCTAGCCTCAAAGGTATCCGATGTTATTGTAAAGGAAAATGTGAAGGATTTAGCTCATAATATAAATGTAGTAAAGAGCAATCTTGTAGCCTTCCTAGAATCTACAAAGGGAAATGTAATAACACTCACGGATGCAATAGATGCACTAGCAAATGCGAGTTCTGCAAATGAAACAGCGTCAAAGCAGACATCGAAAAGCAGTCAGACAGTTGCAGAAAAGGCAAATCTGCAGCTAAAGCTTGTAGAAGATAATCTTGAGATGCTCGAGGAAAATGCGAGTGAGTTAAGAGTAATAAATACGACCATGCATGCCATCGAGAATGAACTTGATGAGACAAGTGTGAGCTGCAGGAGAGGCATTGAAACTCTAGAGCAGTATGAAAAGGATATGAGAGCAGTTGAGAAGAACTTAAATCAAAGTATTCAGATCCTTGCTAAATTTAATGATGATATAAAGGCAGTAAATTCTATCGGTGACATGGTAGTAAGACTTAGTGAACAGCTAAAGCTCCTAGCCCTTAATGCTTCCATAGAAGCGGCAAGAGCTGGTGAATCGGGAAAAGGTTTTGTAGTTGTATCGCAGCAGATGAGCCTTCTGTCAGAGCAGACAAAAACCAATATGGGAAAAATCAATGATATCCTGGAAAAGGTAGTTGAAAGCAGCTCGACAGTAGGAGAAAGCATTAATGACTGTAGCAGTGCTTTTGAAAGCAGTACTGCGGTATTTAAGAGCGTAAGCGATTCATTCAGGGATATTAGCGCAAAGGCTAATGCCATAAATGGAGAAATGAATGGCATATCTGCAAAATACGATAAAATGACTGCAAATTCAAATGTGTCAAAGGATAAGGCTGGAGAAATCTTTTCAGCTTCAAAGACGATTACGGACAGTACAAGTGTTGTAGTTGCTGTATCAGAAGAGACATCAGTTGAATCTTCAAAAATATCGCAGAATGTAAAATCACTTGAGACCATGCTCTTAGGAGTAAGAAGACTTATAAGACAGTTCAATAATGGCGTATTGCCGTCCATTAATAACAGAAATACAACTGTAGTAATAGCAGTATTCAGTAAGCTTGATAATTTCTTCTGGTATCAGATCAGAAGGGGCGTTTTATATGCAATGAAGGAACTAAAGGATAATAATGTTGAAGTAAAGTATTATCCATATAAAGATGACTATGAAGAAAAGCAGTTCCCTGCAGATATTAGAAAATGCATTGATGAAAGAGTTGATGCAATCATATATCCGGGATTTTTAAAGCTTGCGGATAATGAAATAAAGACAGCCATAGATAAGGGAATAAAGGTATTTACCTATAACTGTGACGCTAGCAGTGACATAAAGAGAATATCTTCCTACGAACCAGATCAAAAAGAAGCAGGCGTACTTGCAGCAAAGGCTGTAGGAAAGGCTTTGAGAGGAGCAGGTAATGTTGCGGTAATAGTAGGAGATATGACACAAGAGGTAAATTTGCAGCGATATGATGCCTTTAAGGATTATCTTGATAAGCACTTTAAGGCAATACATATAGTTGATACTGTAGAGGTTACCTATGAGCCAGAAAAGACCTATAGAAAGTACATAGAAATCATGGAAAAGCATCCTGAAATAGATATCATTTTCTCAACAACGGCAATGCAGCTACAGCTTGCAAAGGCCATAGAGGAAACTGGTAATACAGGAAAGATCCGTGCGGTAATATTTGATCATAATCTAGAAGTATTTGATTATATAAAAAGAGGCGTAATAGCTGCTGCAATAGACCATGTTCCATTTAGCCAGGGACATGACCCTATAATCTATATGTACAATAACATCGTAGACGGAATAGAGCTTCCGAAAGAGGGTATTAAATGTAAGGCAAGTGTAGTAGATGAAGATAATATAAGTGAGTATCTGACCTGATAAGTGGCATAAATGGCTTATTAAAGAGGTGGCGGTTATAATAAAATATAATGCTGCCTCTTTTTATTTGTTTATTTTTTTAAACAAAAGAAACGGTAGAATAGAAAATAGTTAAATTGGGGGATTGTTTGCCCAAAGAAGAATATCATATGGAAAGAGGTAAGAGGAGCATGAAAATAATTCATTGTGCTGACATTCATTTGGCCTCAAAGCTTGGAACTAATTTTGACAAGGAAAAGGCGAAGGAAAGAAATGCGGAAATATTTGAGAGCTTTAATAGAATGGTAAGCTATGCGGTGAGCAATGATGTATCAGCCATAATCATAGCGGGAGATCTTTTCGATACCAAAAATCCGGCCATTAGCTATAAGGTAAATGTTCAAAAAATCATTAAGGCAAATCCGGACATAGATTTCTATTATTTAAAGGGAAATCATGATGAAGCAGGCCTATATTCAGTAAATGATATTCCGCCATTAAATTATAAGACCTTTAAAGACACCTGGACAAAATATGTTATAGCAGAGGAAGCTCTTGCAGGTGAAGATATGGCTCATGATGAGATAGCTAAAAGGCCTAAAAGAATAACTATTTCAGGAATGGAATTAAATGAGAGCAATTCAAAAAAGCTAAGTCTTGGTCTGGAATTAGATGCGCAGGATTTTAATATAGTAACACTCCATGGTCAGCTCTCAGATTATAAGAGCGAGGGAAAAGAAGAAATAATAAATCTGAGCGAGCTTAAAAATATGAATATAGATTATCTAGCACTTGGGCATATTCATCAGCATAGAATCGGAACTCTGCTGCCAAGAGGCTTATATTGCTATCCAGGCTGTCTTGAGGGCAGGGGCTTTGATGAATGTGAAATGGATGAAGGAGCCGCAAAAAATGCGATCAGCATAGACAGCTCAAACGGCTTTGAGAGCATAGCGGAAAAAAGAATAAAGAGGGCAGTAGGATTTGAGCAAAGAGGACATGGCTTTGTAGTACTTGACATAGATGAAGATACTTTAGAATTAAAAGAAGGCTCGCCTAGCTTTGTCGAATTTGCAAAAAGAAGGCTGTTTGAAGTAAAAACTGATGTCTCTTCCTGCGAAGGCAGCATGGATATAAATAATGCCATAGAAAAAGAAATAGAAAAAATAGGTGCTGATTCAAGTGACATACTTAAAATTACTCTGACAGGGGATTATCCATTAGCAGAGGACAAGGATGAGCAGCTTATATTAAAACATTTTGAAAATGATTATTATCATGTAAAAGTGAAAGATGAGACAAGAATAAAGGTCGATTATAATTTATTTGCGAATGATGCAAGTCTAAAGGGAGAGCTTGTAAGGCTTGTAAAGGCAGATGCATCCCTGGATGAAGAGAAGAAATCGCTGATAATAAAATGTGCGCTGGATGCGCTAAATGGTGGAAAGAATTAAAATAGATTTTTGGCGATAGGAAGGAGAGAGGCGTGAAAATAATAAAGTGCCATGTAATAAATTTCGGGACACTATCAAATAAAGACTATTCCTTTAAAGAAGGAATGAATAGCATATTAAATGAAAATGGAGAAGGAAAATCGACGCTCGCGGCCTTTATAAGAGTGATGTTCTTTGGCTTTTATGGAGATGGAAAAAGAAAAGCCGAAGAAAATGAAAGATTAAAGTATTATCCTTGGCAGGGCGGAATATATGGCGGAAATCTGGTGTTTGAAGCAGGAGGCAGGGAATATAGATTGGAGAGGACCTTCGGCCTGAAAAAGCCGGCAAAAAGCGTGAAAAATGCTGCTTCTGCGGCAAAGGCATTAGAAGAAAGCTTTGCCCTATATGATAATGTAACTAATCTTTTAAGTGATGATTATAGTGAAAAAATAGGAGAAGAGCTTTTCAAAATAGATGAAGAATCCTTTATAAATAGCGTATATATCGGACAGGGAAAGGTGACGGTAAATGTTACTTCAGAAATATATGCAAGAATCGGAAATTCAAATTCATCAAATAGCATAGACGCTTTTTCAGCAGATATGGAAAAATGCGATGAGGCAATAAAGAAGTTAAACTCGGATGTAAATGCTTATTCAGAAAAAAGAAAGGGCGGAATATTACATGCTCTTAATGAAAAAATATCCTTGGTAGAAGCCGATGTCAGGCGGAAGGGAAATTTAGAGAAAAGCCTTGGAGAAATAAATGGAAAAATGGAAGGAGCCTTTTTAGAAAAGAAAAAATTAGAAGCTGAAAATAAAGGCATAGAAGAAAAGAATAGAAAAATTGGAAAAGCAAAGGATGCCGGAGTTATCCTGGAAAAATATTCTTCTTATGTAAAAAATAAGGACAGTGCATCTTTAGATTATGATAGAGAGAAAGCGTATTTTAATAATAGAAATGCTAGCGGGGAATTAGAATTAAAGGTACCAGAGGCGAAGGGTGTTACAGAACTCATAGATGAAGCAGGAACCCTTGATGTGTTCCTTGAAAATGTAAAATTAAATACCTTAAATCAGACTGAAAAGGAAAAGCTTGAGGCCATAAGATCAGAATTTGAGAAACAGATTCCAGACACAATAAAGATAAATGAAGGTCGCGCATTAGCTGATGCCTTTGAAAGAGTAAGGGAAGAGGAGCGCAGAAATGCTCTTACGATAGATGAAAAAAGCGAGCTTTCAGAATTAGAAAAAGTATTTAAAAATATTTCAGAGCCAAAGAGGGAGCTTTTAGAGCTCTCAGGAGAATGGTCAAAGAGAGAAGCGTTAAAGAATGCGCTCTTGACTAAAAAAGCCGGAGAAAAGACTATAATAAATAAGCTAGAGCAGGAGGAGCTTTTCAGAAAGCAGAGGCTGGTTCATGAAAAGGAAATGAAAATAGCAGAGCTTGAAAAAAGAGAAGCTGAAAAAAGGGCAGAGCTTGAAAAGAAAGGAGCGGGCTTCTTTACAGGTTTAGTACTTGGAATAATTCTTCTGATAGCAGGAATTGTTCTCTTAGCATTAAAGAAAAGTGTTCTCGGAATAATTCTTATGGTGCTAGGCGCTGTAATATCACTAATAAGTTTTGCAGCAAGAAACAGTGCTTGTAAAAAGCTAAAGGAGGAGCTTTCTTTAATTAAAAGTGAAGCCTTAAAAGTAAATGAAGAAGGAGAGACGCAGGAAAAAGGAGAGATTAAGCTATCAGAAGCTGTAGAATATAAGAATTATCATCAGGATATAGAAAATGATGAAATGAAAATTGATAGCATCGATAAAAGAGTAAAGACCTTCTTTGAAGAAAATTCCATCAGCTTTAATGAATATACTGTAGGAAATGAATTATCAGCTCTTAATGTAAAGGCAGATAGATTTGAAAAGCTAAAGGAGAAGGAAAAAAGATTTATAACTTCAGGCCTGGAAGAGAAATTAAAGAAAGCCAGGGAAGAGATGGTTTCTTATCTTAAGGGGTTTGGGCTAGAAGCAGAAGAAGATAAATATCATGAAGCTGTTACAAAGCTTGAAATAGATATGAATGAATTTTTCAGGTTGACCGGAAAAAATAAAAACGCCAAGGAAAATATTGATAAGGCAGCAGAGATCAGAAATAAAGTAAATTACTTCCTGAAAGAATATAATCTTGAAGAAAAAAGCGAAATAAATAAGCAGCTGATTGAAATAAAAGAGCATGTCAATTCTTTTAACAAGGCTAAAGAGAATTTGAGCCGTGCTGAAGAGGAACTTAAGGCTTTTTCTGAAAAGATAGACGTAAATGAATTGCAAAAAGTTGAAGCTGATTATAAAAAGATGGAAGAGGCAAAGGAAGAGCTATCGCTTGATGTATTAAATGAAAGATTATCTAATAATTCCAAAAATATTCAGGAATTAGCAGGAAAAATAAATGAGCTGAAAAATGAATATGCCGTCTCGGAAGCAGAGCTTAATAAAATCTATGATGAAGAAGCAGAGCTTGAAGAGCTAAAGGAGGAAAGAAATAAAGCTCGCCTTAAGGCAGAAATAGCAAAGGCGGCCTTAGAGTATTTAGAAAAGGCAAAGGTAAATTATAATGTAAGGTTCGTAAAGCCTGTAAAGGATTTATTTGATAAGTATTATGCCATTTTAAATGCTACGGGGCTAGGAGAATCGGATAGTAAATATGAGTTAGATGCTCATTTAGAGCTGACCTTATCAGCAGCAGGTCAGCAAAGAGACATAGCACTTTTAAGTGCCGGCTATAGAGATATGGTAGGGCTTTGCAGAAGATTTGCCATGCTTGATGTAATGTACAAAAATGAAAAGCCTATGGTGATCTTAGATGATCCTTTTGTGAATTTAGATGACAAGCATTTAGCAGGAGCAAAAGAATTCATGAAGGAAATAGCAACGAATTACCAGGTGATATATTTTACCTGCCATGAAAGCAGAAATTTTAATTACTGATTCCTTAGTTGTCAAGAAAGCAGCACTATTTGGTGCTGCTTTTTGCCGTAGATTAATGCTGCGTATTTAAACACAGCTTCTTTAAACGAAAAAATAATACCACTTTCTGGTATATTGATAAATGAGGGTATAAATGCTATAATTGTAAAAAAAATATGAGGTGAGAATGTGGCTAATATATTGATTATAGATGATGACGTGAGCATTAATGAGATGGTTTCAGAAGCGCTTATGAATGAAGGATATTCAGTAGAAAAAGCGTATTCTGGAACTGAAGCCTTGCTATTATTAGAGAAGACATGCCCGGATCTGATTCTTTTAGACCTTATGCTTCCAGGACTTTCAGGAGAAGAATTATTGCCGAAAATAAAAGACATTCCAGTTATAGTAGTGAGTGCAAAAGCTGATGTATCAGATAAGGTAGGACTTCTTCTTGCAGGGGCTGCAGACTATATTACAAAGCCCTTTAACATAGATGAGCTTCTTGCTAGAATTACGGTGCAGCTCAGAAAAAAAGGAACAGAGGCATCAGCTAAGGTGCTTCATTATAAGGAATTAGAACTTGACCTTGATTCACATATAGTACGTGCGGGAAAAGAAGAAATAAAGGTGACAAGAACTGAATATGCCATCTTAAAGCTCTTGATGCAAAAGCCGGAGCAGGTAGTGACAAAGCTGACCATTCTAGAAAGAATAAGTGAGGATACGCCTGATTGCACTGAGGATTCTCTGAAAATCCATATTCATAATCTGAGGAAAAAAATAAAGGCGGTCATAGGAGAAGAGTATATTTCCGCAGTCTGGGGAATAGGTTTTATGATTTCTGGTGAATCTTAACTAAATCTTAACCATTCTCTTAACCGTTTTCTTAACTGATATATGCTATTATGTTTTCAGAAAGAGCAAGGAGGAAATGAAAAATGGACTATGTTCTGAAAACAAATGATTTGTGTAAGGATTATAAGAATTTTAAAGCTCTAAGTAACCTGACCATGAATGTTCCAAAGAATTCAATCTATGGTTTTGTTGGAAAAAATGGAGCAGGAAAGACTACTTTGATCAGAGTAATCTGCGGACTGCAATTACCGACTGGCGGAGATTATGAGCTGTATGGCACAAAGAATACGGATAAGAAGATCTCGAAGCAAAGACGCAGAATGGGAGCTGTTGTTGAGAGTCCGGCGTTATATTTAGATATGACAGCAGAGGATAATTTAAAGCAGCAATACCGCACGCTTGGAATACCTGGATTCGATGGAATTGAAGAACTGTTAAAGTTAGTAGGACTTGAAGGAACTGGAAAGAAAAAGGCAAAGGATTTTTCTCTTGGCATGAGACAGAGATTAGGAATAGCTGTTGCGCTTTGCGGTAATCCGGACTTTTTAGTTTTAGACGAACCGATAAACGGCCTTGATCCACAAGGAATTGTCGATATACGTGAGCTTATATTAAAGCTTAATAGAGAGAAAAAAATAACTGTATTGATATCTTCACATATTCTTGATGAATTATCAAAACTTGCTACACATTACGGCTTTATAGATAAGGGAAGAATAGTAAAGGAAATTAGCGCAAAGGAGCTTGAAGAAGCCTGCCGTAAATGCATGAGGGTAAAGGTGAACAAAACCGTTGCCCTATCTAAGGTTCTTGATAAAATGAATGTTGAATATACTATCATTGATGCAGAGCATGCTGATGTGTATGCAAAGATAAATATTACAAAGCTTTCACTTGCGCTTGCAGACGAAGGCTGCGAAGTGCTTGAAATAGAAGAGAAGGATGAGAGCTTGGAAAGCTATTACCTTTCAATGGTCGGAGGTGAAGATAATGAGTAAGCTTATTAATGTTAATATTCATGAACTGCTAAAGAATAAGTTCTTTTACTTGATAAACCTGATATGCATAGGAGCTGGAGTTTTATTTTCTGCTGGCTTCGTCTTATTTCCAAATTTTAATATGCCTGAAGGTTCAGACTTGGTACTTACGAGTGAGAATATATTAGGCTTTTCACCTAGCTTTGCATCAATTGTAATCCCTTTTGCAGCGAGTGCGACTGTGGCAATAATGCTTGAATCTCAGTATAATCATGGCACTATAAGAAATAGATTGATCTCAGGTCATACACGCACTGAGATGTTTTTTTCAAATCTTATTACAATGAGTGTTGCAGCGTTTATCTATTTTTTATGCTATGAGGTAACAGTTATCTCAGTTGCTGTACTTGCTTTTGGTTATGATGGATATAAGGTAAAAGCTGTTTTAGTTTCACTACTTGTGCTGTATTTGATGATAATCGCTACAGGAACATTACTTTCCTTAGTAATAGGAAACTTCATGAGCGGCGGAAAAATAACTATTGTAGTTTTAGTGGTTCAATATTTATTAAATATTTCTTTAGTGCTTGGAATGTTTAAGAAAGATAATGAAATATTGGATCTTATATCAAGAATATTTCCGCAGAGCAACACGTTTACTTTATCTTATGGAGTGGTTGCAGATGGTATTGAAAAGAACTTTATTATTTCGTTGGTTCTGATTGTAATACTTTGTGGTGTAGGATTATTCCATTTTAAAAAATGTGATATAAAATAGGAGAATGCATGATTTATTGCCTCGTTATAGCGGTTGCTATCATTATATTTTTGTTGGTTAAGCTATATCTAGTAAAGAAATCGGCAAGGGAAATATCAGAGGCCTTTGCCGAGAAAATAGGAAATGATACAAATACCTTGATAGACATATCATCGAGGGATGCGGATATGATTGCTCTTGCTGAAAATATAAATACTCAGCTAAAGCTCTTAAGAAAAGAGCAGCTTCAATATTACCAGGGAAATATAGAAGTGAAGAATGCGATAACTAACATATCGCATGATATCCGCACGCCTCTTACGGCAATATATGGCTATCTTGAAATGATGCAAAAGACCGATGATGAGGAAAAAAAGGCAAAGTACATTAACATAATGAAGGACAGGGCAGAGCTGATGAAGCAGCTGACCGAAGAACTGTTCAGATATTCCGTAGTATTATCAGACGATAATAAAATGGAAACTGAAGATGTATTTGTAAATCAGGTGCTAGCAGAGAGCATAAGCAGCTTTTATCCTGAGCTTTCAGGAAGGGGAATAGCTCCTGAAATTACTATTACGCAAAAACGCATAATCAGGAAATTGAATAAGGAGGCCCTGCAGAGAGTTTTTTCAAATATTATTAATAATGCAGTCAAGTACAGTGACGGTGATCTGAAAATAACGCTTTATGAAAATGGAGATATAGAATTTTCAAATACTGCAAAGGAAATATCTGCAGTTGAGGTAGAAAGACTGTTCGATAGATTCTATACAGTAGAGGCGGCGCACCATTCTACAGGACTTGGTCTATCCATAGCAAAGACACTTGTCGGCAGAATGGGAGGCGTAATAAAAGCAGAATATAAAGCAGATAAGCTGATAATAAAAATCAGCTTTGGTGAAAAAATGACTTGATTTTTTAAACTTTTGTGATATAATTTTTTCAGCAATACAAAGGCGTACTGCATTGTTCAGTGCGCCTTTTTTGTTGTTCTAAAGATACAATGCAGAATGGTTTGTGTTTTTAAAGCTATTGACTTTAAAAAAGAAATATTGCATAATAATATGTTAAAAGCGGAATGACAAAACAGGAGGGTTCGACATGAGTTTAATTATCCCAGAGGGCTATAAAAGTGCTCTTGGTGTCAAGGACACAGAAGTAGCAATTAAGCAGATCAAAGATCATTTTGAAAGACAGCTTGCAAAGCAGCTCAATCTTACAAGAGTATCAGCACCACTTTTCGTAACACCACAGTCAGGTCTTAATGATAATCTTAATGGAGTAGAGCGTCCGGTAAGCTTTGATATAAAGGAACAGAATGGCCAGATGGCAGAGGTAGTTCATTCACTTGCAAAGTGGAAGAGATATGCACTTAAGAGATATGGCTTTGCTTATGGAGAAGGCCTTTATACAGATATGAGTGCCATACGCCGTGATGAGGAAACAGACAATCTTCACTCACTTTATGTGGATCAGTGGGATTGGGAAAAAATCATCTATAAGGATGAGCGTAATGAAGCAACTCTTAAGAGCGCAGTACGCAGCATCTATGCAGCACTTAAGGATACAGAGCATTATATCGTAGACAAGTATGATTATATGGATGAAATCCTTCCGGAAGAAATTACCTTCATTACATCAGAAGAACTTCTTCGCATGTATCCAAACATGACACCAAAGGAAAGAGAAAATGAAATTACAAGGCTAAGCGGCGCAGTATTCATAATGGGAATCGGTGGAAAGCTTTCAAACGGAGAGCCTCATGACCTTCGTGCACCAGACTATGATGACTGGAATCTCAACGGTGACATCCTTGTATACAACCCTGTATTAGGAAGCGCTCTCGAGCTTTCCTCAATGGGAATCCGTGTAGATGAGAAGGCACTTAGAGAGCAGTTAAAGCTCTGCGGCTGCGAAGAAAGAGAGAATCTTCCATTCCAGAAGGCACTTCTTGAAAAGAAGCTTCCATATACTATTGGTGGCGGAATCGGACAGTCAAGAATCTGTCTCTTCTTCCTTAGAAAGGCTCATATCGGCGAGGTACAGAGTTCACTCTGGACAGAGGACACTATGAGCAAGTGCGAAGCAGCAGGAATTCAGCTCTTATAATATATGATTATCTATAAAAGCCATGGTTCTGTAAGGGAATCATGGCTTTTATTTTAATATGCTCTTGTTAGCACTCATTAAACTTGAGTGCTAAATTTTTGTTGACATTTAAAATAAATAGTGCTATTATAATTTGAGTAAAAGAAACAAAAATGAGCATTATTAAATGCCCGTATATATATAGGAGGAAATTAAAATGGCAGTTGAAAAGGGAAATTTATCAATTAATTCGGATAATATATTTCCGATAATTAAAAAGTGGCTTTATTCAGATCATGATATTTTTATCCGTGAGCTTATATCAAATGGCTGTGATGCAATCACAAAGCTTAAGAAGCTTGCACTTATGGGCAATTATACAATCCCAGAGGATAATGAGTTCAAGGTAAAGGTAAATACAGACTCAAACCTTAAGACAATAGAGTTTATCGATAATGGTATCGGTATGACTGAGGATGAAGTAAAGCAGTATATTAATCAGATTGCATTCTCAGGAGCAAAAGATTTCCTTGAAAAGTATAAGGATAAGGCAAATGAAGACCAGATCATCGGACATTTCGGACTTGGTTTCTATTCAGCCTTCATGGTAGCTCATAAGGTAACTATCGACACACTTTCATACAAGGAAGGTGCCAAGGCCGTTCATTGGGAATCGGATGAAGGAACAACCTTCGAAATGAGTGAAGGCGACCGCACAGAGCGCGGAACAAAGATTGTACTTTACTTAAATGAAGACAGCTATGAATTCTCAAATGAATATAGAGTAAAAGAAGTAATTGAAAAGTACTGCTCATTCATGCCAACAGACATCTTCTATACAAATCTTGATACAGTAGAAGCTGATAAGAAGAAGGCGATAGAAGATCTTGAAAAGAAGCAGAAGGAAGCAACAGAGAAGGCAGCTGAAGCAGAAAAGAAGCAGGAAGAAGCAAGAGTTGCCGATGAAGCCGCATCAGCAGCACCAGATGATGAAGAATTAAAGAAAAAGGCAGAGGCTGCAAAGAAGGAAGCAGCTCGTACTCAGGAAAAGGCTGATGAATTAAAGAAGGAAGCAGAAGCCGGAATTCCTGCACCAAAGCCATTAAATGATAAGAATCCGCTTTGGACAAAGACACCAAAAGATTGCAAAGAGGAAGAATATAAGGATTTCTATCGTAAGGTATTCCACGATTATAAGGAGCCACTTTTCTGGATTCATCTCAACATGGATTACCCATTCAACCTTAAGGGTATTCTTTATTTCCCTAAGATCAATATGGAATATGAGTCCATTGAAGGAAAGATAAAGCTCTTCAATAACCAGGTATTCGTAGCAGACAATATTAAGGAAGTAATTCCGGAATTCTTACTTCTTTTAAAGGGTGTAATCGACTGTCCGGACCTTCCACTTAATGTATCTCGTAGTGCACTTCAGAATGATGGCTTCGCAAAGAAGATTTCAGATTACATCACAAAGAAGGTAGCAGAAAAGCTTACAGGTCTTTATAAGGTAGATAAGGAAAATTACGAGAAGTACTGGGAGGATATCAGCCCATTCGTAAAGTACGGAGTTCTCAAGGATGATAAGTTCGCAAAGAAGGTAAAGGAAGCTCTTATCTTTAGAACAATCAATGGAAAGTACGTATCAGAAGAGGAATATTTAAAGGAAGCTTACGGAGAAGATTGGGATAAGGAAGAAGAAAAGAAGGATGATGCAGCAAGCACAGATTCTTCAAATGCAGCCAATACGGCAAATGCTGCACCTGAAAAGGACAACCGTAAGATAATTTACTATGTAACAGATGAAGTTCAGCAGAGCCAGTACATCAATATGTTCAAGGCACAGAATCTTGATGCAGTTGTACTTACAAATAAGATCGACCAGCCATTTATTTCAAAGCTTGAGCAGGATAATAATAAGGTGCGTTTCCAGAGAATAGATGCAGACGTTACAGAGACCTTTAAGGAAGAAGAGACAGAAGCAGATAAGGAAGCAGCAAAGAAGGAAAATGACGAATTGACAGCCCTCTTTAGAAAGGTGCTTTTAAAGGATAAGCTTGATGTAAAGGTAGAAAAGTTAAAGGATGCAAGTATCTCATCAATCGTAACTCTTTCAGAGGATAATCGCCGCATGCAGGATATGATGAAGATGTATGCAATGGGTTCAGGTGGAATGGATGACATGTTCCCAGAGCAGATCACACTTACCCTCAATGCAAACAACGATCTTGTAAAGTATGTTTATGATAATCAGGAAGCAGAGAATACTGAAATTTTCGTAAAGCAGCTCTATGACCTTGCGCTTATCAGCCAGCGTCAGTTGACACCAGCAGAGATGACAGAATTCGTAACAAGAAGCAATAAGATAATGCAGCTTCTTTCAGAAAAGAACTGATAGATTATACAAAAGCTGACTATATAAGACATATTGCACAAGAAGGATTATGCAAGAAGCATTATGCAATAAACATTGCACAAGAAGGATTACGTAAGAAACATTGTGTAAGAAACATTGCGCAATAAGGACTGTACAAAAAAAATGTATAAGAAGTAAAAAAATATGATATAAAAATAAGCTATGGCTAGATTGAAAAATCTGACCATAGCTTTTTTGTATTCTTATTAAGGCATGAAAAAGGCTATAACACCAAAGTAAAAGCTTAGTGCTCGCTGCTCTGACCATAGTAAGCGTTTCAAATCATCGCGCACTGTCAACGCATAATCAATTTAGTGCTCGCCGCCCTGACCATAGTAAGCATTAGCTCCGTGCTTTCTGAAATAATGCTTATCCTGAAGGAACTGAGGAGTTTCCTCAACCTTTGGATTGATGAGCTCGGTTCTATAAGCCATCTTAGCAACTTCTTCAAGAACAACAGCACTCTCAACAGCCTTCTTGCCGTTCTTTCCCCAAGAGAAAGGACCGTGGTTCTTGCAAAGGCAAGCAGGAACAGCATCAGGGTCGATGCCAAGTCTCTTGAATTCATTAACGATGAGCTTACCGGTATTAAGCTCGTAGGCTTCCTCTATTTCCTCTGCAGTAAGGCAGCGAAGGCAAGGGATGTCGCCGTAGAAATAATCAGCATGAGTAGTGCCATAGCACTTGATGCTTCTGCCGCTCTGAGCCCAGCTGGTAGCATAAGAAGAATGAGTGTGGCAAACACCGCCGATAGACTGGAAGTTTCTGTAGAGCTCGAGATGAGTAGGAGTATCAGAAGAAGGATTGAGCTTACCCTCAACCTTATTTCCATCAAGGTCAATAAGAACCATGTCATCTGGAGTTAAAAGATTGTAATCAACACCGCTAGGCTTGATAGCGAAAATACCACTTTCCTCATCAAGCTCGCTGACATTTCCCCATGTAAAAGTAACGAGTCCGTACTGTGGAAGCATCATATTAGCTTTGTAAACGCGTTCCTTAAGATCTTCAAGCATATTAAAATCTCCTTTTAAAGTAAAATTTTAAACAAACAAACCAAATTCATCATATAAAAAACAAAAGTCTAACATAGACAATTATAGTTTAAAACCAGGCATAAATCAACCCGAAAATGAAGAATTAATACTTAATTTTTTACTGAAATAATGAGGGTTAGAAGGCATTTTGAAGAGTGAAAATAAGATGGAAATCATAAAGCAAACAAATGCCGGCCCTTGTTGAAATAATTATACAGATGAAGCTAAAGTGTACAACATATAGTATTAAATACTACATGTCCTTGACAACAAAAACTTGGTGTTGTAAAATAAAAAACATAGTACTTAGTTAAGTTAATGTGTGTTTGGATTAAAAAAATGGAGAAAAGTATGTCATATAAAATTATAGGTGACTCATGTACAGACCTCACACCTTGGATGAAAAAAGAGGGAATGGTGACGTTAGTGCCTCTTACCTTAGAAGTAGGCGGACAGTTTAGAGTTAAGGATGATGAAGGCTTTAATCAGGCGGAATTTTTAGCTCAGATGAAAAAGACTAATGATGCAGCTAAATCAGCATGCCCATCACCGGATGCATTTATGGAAAACTTTGAAGGAGCAGATGAGGTGTTTGTAATAACCCTTTCAGGAAAGCTATCTGGCTCCTTTAATAGTGCAGTACTTGCAAAAAAAATCTATTTAGAAGAACATCCAAAGGCAAGGATATGTGTAATAGATTCAAAATCAGCATCAGTAGGGCAGACTCTTATTGCATTAAAAATAAAGGAATGCTATGAAAGAAAAATGTCTTATCCTGATATATTAGAAGAAGTAAGAAGCTTTAGAGATAATCTTAGCACCTACTTTGTGCTGGATTCTCTCGATGTTCTAGTAAAGAATGGAAGAGTGAGCAGATTTGTAGCTTCCTTTGCCGGAGTTCTTAATATTAAGGGAATAATGGCAGGTGAGGATGGCGGAATAGTAAAGAGAGATCAGGCAAGAGGAATGAAAAAGGCCCTCTCTAAAATGGCAGCAAGAATAGCTGAAGAAGTAAAGGATCCTGAAAATAGAATTTTAGCCATAGCTCACTGCAACGCAAAAGAAAGAGCAGAGAGCGTGAAAGAAGAATTATTATCTCTTGTAAAGTTCAAGGATGCATTTATTGTAGACACTGCAGGAGTAAGCAGCATGTATGCTAACGATGGAGGCGTAATAGTAGCTTACTAAAAAACTGCTTGACAAAATAGAATAATATATGTTATATTGTAAAGGCTGTGCGATAGTGTACAGTAAAAAATAAAATATCATGTATATCGGTTAGGAATCGCTATACGGAAGGATAGGTATAATTATGAAGACAGACATTCAGCCAACTTATTATCAGGCTACAGTAACCTGCAACTGCGGAAATACATTCGTAACAGGTTCAACAAAAGAGGATATCCACGTAGAAATTTGCTCAAAGTGCCATCCATTCTACACAGGACAGCAGAAGACAGCAGCAGCTCGTGGTGCTATTGAGAAGTTCAATCGTAGATATGGCTTAAACAAATAGTAGATTAATATCAAAAATTAAAAGCTTGAGAATTATACGTTCTCAAGCTCTTTTTGTACGTTTGGGAAAAATTGGATATTTGTAACAGAAAATGCCCGGCAAAATTTAAAGGGTAATTTATGTATATTTGCATAGGAAAATTAAAGGATTAAGGAATAAGAGTAATTGAAATAGAAGGCAAAGCCTAAGTTACCGAGGAGGTATATGAGCGACAAAACAAAGGTTGTTTCATCACGTATTGGTGGACAGGCGGTCCTTGAAGGCGTCATGATGAGAAATATGAGCGCGGTTGGTACGGCAGTAAGGACCCCGGAAGGAAAAATTGCAGTAAATGTAGAACATATCGGTGTGGGAAGGGAAGATAATAAGTTATTAAAGCTTCCAATAATAAGAGGAGTAGTATCCTTTTTTGACTCGCTTTACATAGGAACAAAGGCCCTCACATACTCGGCCAGTTTTTACGATGATGAAGAGGACGACAAAAAGAAAAAAGCTTCAAAGACAAATGGCGAGGGTATTGTAGAAACGAAAAAATATGAAACAAGTGCTGGAGATATAATAACTGTAATAATATCAGTTGTTTTAGCGCTTGTTGTATTTGGAATGCTTCCATTTTATTTATCAAATCTCCTCTCGTCAAAGATACCATCAAAGACTATCATACTTTTGATAGAAGGCTTCATCAGAATAGGAATATTCATTGCATATATCCTTCTTATATCGCAGATGAAGGATATAAAGAGGACTTTTATGTATCATGGAGCAGAGCATAAATGCATAAACTGCTTAGAAACCGGTCATGAACTTACAGTAGCAAATGTAAGAGCAGCAAGCCGCTATCATAAAAGATGCGGAACTAGCTTTTTGATTTTTGTAATGCTCATAACCTTTGTGGTATTTATGTTCATAAGAGTTGATACTCTTTGGCTCAGATATGTTCTGAGAATTTTGCTCATACCTGTAATAGCAGGAATTGCCTATGAATTTATCCGTTATGCAGGAAGCCATGAAGGAGTTTTAGTTAGAATATTATCAAAGCCGGGCTTCTGGATGCAGATGCTTACGACAAAAGAGCCGGATGATAAAATGATAGAAGTAGGAATGGCAGCAGTTAATTCAGTATTCAACTGGAAGGCTTATTTGGCTGATGTGAAATCAGGAAGAAAGCTGAGTGCCATTGAAATGAAGATAAATTATCCGGCAATCAAAAATAAAGGCGAGGGTCTTAATAGCTTTTCTAAAGACGAACTGTCAGGGAAGGCAGGAGATAGCTTTGTAATAGACAGCGTTGCCCAGATGATGGGAAAAGAAAAGCAGGTGGCTGCCGCGGGCTATGTAGAAGAGAATAATCAAAATAAAAAGAGCAAGAAGAAAAAGAAAAATAAGAATAAGAAATTCAATCAGACTCAGGGAAATGCTGCATCTGCTAAGAAGAATACTACAAATGGCAGTGCAAAAAAGAGCGACGATATATTAAGCAATCTTGATAGAAAATTTGCAGCAGCCCATGTTAATGAGAATACTCTTATAAAGCCCTGGGAGCAGAAAAAAATTGCAGAGGAAGCGGCTGAGAAAGCTGCGAAGGAAAATGCTCCAGAGGTAAAGGCAGATGCAAAGGCAGAAGAAGTAAAGTCTGAGCTAAAGACAGAAGAAGTAAAGTCTGAGGTAAAGGCAGAAGAAGTAAAGTCTGAGCCAAAGACAGAAGAAGTAAAGGCAGCAGAGCCAAAGGCAGAAGAAGTAAAGACTGAAGCAAAGATAGAGCCTAGAAATGAAAGGCTTGAGAGAATAGCTGAGGCAGAAGAGGCGAGAAAGCGTGCAGCGCTAAAGCTTCTTCAGGAAAATCATGAAGAGGAAAATATGCCTACTGATGATATTTCAAAGGCCTTTGACAGAGTGTTCAGTTATTCGGGAAATAAAACGATTGTAGAAATGTCAGGTATTGATGCAGTTGTAAATGATGCAGGACAAAAGCTTGCAGAAGAAAAGAAGAATAAGAAGTAAGAATAAGAAATAAGTAGTAAAAGGTTAGATTTTAAAGTAATAAAGAGGTAATTATGTTTGAACAGATGGAAGAACTTGAAGGACACTACGAGGAAATAGCATCTTCACTCGCGGCACCGGATGTAGCTTCTGATGCGAAAAGATATCAGAGTCTTATGAAGGAAAGCAGTGATTTAGAGCCTTTAGTGACCACCTATAGAAAGTATAAGGAAGCGAAGCAGACTCAGCTGGATTCTCTTGAAATAATAGATACAGATCCAGATGAGGACATGAAGGCCATGGCAAGAGAAGATCTTGTACAGGCAAAAAGAGATGAAGAGGAGCTTGCAAAGGAGCTTACCCTTCTTCTTATCCCAAAGGATCCAAATGATGAAAAGAACGTCGTAATGGAAATCAGAGCGGGTGTTGGAGGAGATGAAGCAGCACTTTTTGCGGCAGATCTTTACAGAATGTATATGAAATATTTCGACCGCATGAAATTTAAGGTTGAAACAACAAACGTAAGTGAGAACGGCCTTGGCGGTTATAAGGAAATAACTCTCATTGTAACAGGAAATGGAGCTTATTCAAAGCTTAAGTACGAAAGCGGAGTGCACCGTGTTCAGAGAATTCCTGTAACCGAGTCAGGTGGAAGAATTCACACCTCAACAGCTTCAGTAGCAGTAATGCCGGAAGCAGATGAAGTAGAAGTGAATATCGATCCTAAGGATTATAGAATTGATGTTTTTAGATCAACCGGAAACGGAGGTCAGTGCGTAAATACAACAGACTCAGCAGTTCGTCTTACTCACTATCCGACAGGCATCGTAATCATGTGTCAGGAAGAAAAGTCACAGCTCAAGAACCGTGCTAAGGCTCTTAGAGTACTTCGTGCCAAGCTTTTCGATCTTGAGCAGGAAAAGAAGCATGATAAGGAAGCAGCAGAGCGTGCAAGTCAGATCGGAACAGGAGACCGTTCAGAAAAAATCAGAACCTACAATTTCCCTCAGACACGCTGCACAGATCATAGAATAAAATACACTACTCATAATCTTATAGAGATAATGAATGGAGATCTTACGGAGCTAGTAGATGCGCTTACCTCAGCAGACCAGGCAGCAAAGCTTGCAAAGCAGGAGGAAGCTGTGTGATCAGCTTTCTATGAAAAGCTATGGGTTTTAAGATAAAGGACATAAGAAATGATATCGAGCTTACATAATGAAAAAGTAAAAGCGCTTATGGCCCTAATGAATAAGCCGCGTGAAAGAAAAGAACGCGGCCTTTTCATTTGTGAGGGACCAAAGGTGTATTTAGAGGCAGTAAAAGCAGGCCTTGTAGATTCAGTTTATGTATCAGACAGCTTTAGGGGAAGAAATGATGATATTGCCCCTGAAGCAGAGATAATGAGCGATGATGTGTTTGAGAAGGTATCAGGAACTGTTACTCCGCAGGGAGTTCTGACAGTGACTAAGATGCCGGAATACACTCTAGAGGGCCTTTTATCAGGAAAATATAAGGGCGATAGACCAAAGGATACCCTAAATCTTATAATCTTAGAGGATGTAAGAGATCCTGGGAACATAGGCACGATAATCCGTACAGCAGAAGGCGCCGGAATGGATGCTGTGATAATGTCACAGGGCTGCGTTGATGTTTTTAATCCAAAGGTTGTCCGCTCTACCATGGGAACAATATTCCGCATGCCATTTATTTATGTAAAAGACTTTCAGGGAACCTTAGATGAACTTCAAAAGGCAGGAACCAGGCTTTATGCAGCATATCTTCCGGGAAGTGAAGATTATAGGGCGGTAAGCAATGAGGACTATGCAAAGAAGGGCGTCATTATAGGAAATGAGGCAAATGGACTTACCAGGGAAACAGCAGAAAAAGCTGATGTAAGAGTAAGAATACCGATGGACGGCAAGGTAGAGAGCCTTAATGCAGCAGTTGCAGCTTCACTTTTGATGTATGAAATAAGGCGCAGCAGAGCATAAGTTGAGGATTTGTTATGAAAAGATATAGAGAGCTGGTAAATGAGGCAGCTAAGTCATTTGCAGAGCTAGGAATAGAGGAAGCGGAAAATGATGCAAAGGAGCTAATGATGTTCCTTATGAACTGGGATTATACCCACTACACCCTGTGCATAGATGACGAAAGCACTAAGGAAGCAGTGGATAAGTATGCTGAGCTTGTAGAAAAAAGAAAAACCAGGATCCCGGTCCAGCTTATAATAGGAGAGGCTCCGTTTTATGGAAGGCAGTTCAAGGTGACACGCGACACTCTTATTCCGCGCTTTGATACTGAAATACTAGTTGAAGAGGTCATAAGCTACATAAAGAAAAAATATCCAAGCGGTGAGGCGAGAGTTCTTGATATGTGTACCGGAACGGGCTGCATAGCTATAACCATAGATCAAGAGGTGGCTACTAAAAAGGTAGTGGCAGCTGATATTTCAGAAAAGGCTCTTGAGGTAGCAAGGGAAAATGCAAGGAAAAATGGCAGCAGGGCAGAGTTTATTAGGACAGACCTTTTTGAAGGTATAAATGAGGAATTTGATGTAATAGTATCAAATCCACCTTATATTCCGACCAAGGTAATAGATACACTTCAACCAGAGGTAAAGAACAATGATCCTCATTTAGCACTTGACGGCGGAGAGGACGGCCTTGATATATATAGAAGGATAATACAAGGAATAAATAGTAAAAATGTATTATCAGCAGGTGGTGCAGTGTTTTTTGAAATAGGCTATGACCAGGGGGAAGCAGTAAGCGGACTCCTAGAAAAAGCAGGCTTTTCGAAGGTCAGAGTGATAAAAGATCTAGCAGGGCTCGATAGGGCCGTAGCAGCAGAGAAAATATAAAAATACTAAAAAAGTCACGTACAATCGTGCACTACTTGTGCAATTTTCACAAAATTTTTGAAAAAAGTGAATAGTAGAAAAAAACACATTTTATTTTTACTAGAATGTGATATAATTGCTGTGATATTTTTAACAATGGTATCTACTTCTGCTAAATAAAAGCAGTAAGGAGAATGTTTAAAAGACGGAGGCATATAAAATGTCAGCAGTAACATTTGATTATTCAGCAACAAAGAAATTCATCAGCCAGGATGAGGTTAAGTTCATTACAGCTCAGACAGAAGCTGCAAAGAAGGAAGTTCTTGATGGCAATGGCGCAGGAAATGATTTCCTTGGATGGGTAGATCTTCCAGAGAATTATGACAAGGAAGAATTTGCTCGCATCAAGGCAGCAGCAAAGAAGATCATCTCAGATTCAGAAGTATTCGTAGTAATCGGAATCGGTGGTTCATATCTTGGAGCAAGAGCAGCAATCGAGTATCTTGGACATACTTTCTACAACGAGCTTCCAAAGGATAAGAGAAAGACACCAGAAATTTATTTCTGCGGAAATTCTCTCAGCGGAACATATTTAAAGCATCTTGTAGATGTTATCGGTGACCGTGATTTCTCACTTAACATTATTTCTAAGTCAGGTACAACAACAGAGCCAGCAGTAGCTTTCAGAGTACTTAGAGAAAAGCTTGTTAAGAAGTATGGCGAAGAGGAAGCAGCAAAGAGAATCTATGCTACAACAGATAAGGCTAAGGGAGCTCTTAAGAACCTTGCTAATGAAAAGGGCTATGAGAGCTTTGTAGTTCCAGATGATGTAGGAGGACGTTTCTCAGTTCTTACAGCAGTAGGTCTTCTTCCAATCGCAGTTAGTGGTGCTGACATTGATAAGCTCATGGAAGGTGCAAACAACATGAGAAAGCTTGTTAAGAGTGCTTCATTTGATGAAAATCCATCAATGCAGTATGCAGCCGCTAGAAATATATTATATCGCAAGGGAAAGTCAGTTGAAATCCTTGGAAACTTCGAGCCATCTTTCCATTTCGTTGGTGAGTGGTGGAAGCAGCTCTTTGGTGAGTCAGAAGGTAAGGACAATAAGGGCATTTTCCCGGCATCAGTTGATTTTACAACAGATCTTCATTCAATGGGTCAGTTCATTCAGGATGGATCAAGAGTTATGTTCGAGACAATCATGAATCTTGAGCAGCCTACAGACGATTTTACAATCGAAGAGGAAGCAGTAGATACAGATGGTCTTAACTATCTTGCAGGCAAGACAGTAAATTATGTAAATCAGCAGGCAATGATGGGAACCAGAGTAGCTCATACAGATGGTGATGTTCCTCAGTTCGTAGTAAATGTTGCAAAGCGCGATGAAGAGTCTCTTGGTGAGCTTTTCTACTTCTTCGAGTTTGCATGTGCTGTTTCAGGTTATCTTCTTGCAGTTAACCCATTCAACCAGCCAGGTGTTGAGAGCTATAAGAAGAACATGTTCGCTCTTCTTGGAAAGCCAGGCTATGAGGAGCTCAGCGCAGCATTAAAGGCTAGAATCAACTAATTTTAATCTGGTTTAGTTTGAGTATTATGATAAATAGTACTTGATTTAAACATAAAATGATATTAAAATATTAAGGCTATGTTATGCATGGGGATGTACGTGCATACATGGCCTTATATTTTTTGTGCATGTAAACATCGTGGAATCAACATCAGGAGGTTATAGTTTGGCAAAGTATTTATATATATCAGAAAAACCTAGTGTTGCTCAGGAATTTGCGAAGGCTCTGAATAAGGATTTTAGGCGCGGTGATGGTTATCTTGAAGCTGAGGATGCCATAGTTACCTGGTGCGTTGGTCATCTTGTAACAATGAGCTACCCTGAAAGCTATGATCCGTCTTTAAAGAAATGGTCTCTTACAACCCTTCCATTCATTCCACAGGAATATAAATATGAAATAATACCAGCGGTTAAAAAGCAGTTTGATGTGGTAAGTTCGCTCCTTAACCGTAAGGATGTAGAACGCATATATGTGTGTACCGACTCGGGAAGAGAAGGAGAATATATCTACCGCCTTGTAGATCAGATGGCAAAGGTACCAAAGGATAAGGATAGAAGAAGAGTTTGGATCGATTCTCAGACAGAGGAGGAAATCCTTAGAGGAATCCGTGAAGCTAAGCCTGAGAGTGCATATGATAATATTTCAGATAGTGCGTATTTAAGAGCAAAGGAAGATTATCTTATGGGAATTAATTTCTCAAGAGTACTTTCACTTAAGTATTCCTGGGATGTTAAAGAGTTCCTTGGAAGAGATATGGCGGTAATAGCTGTAGGCAGAGTAATGACCTGCGTACTTGGAATGGTAGTCAGAAGGGAAAGAGAAATAAGAGATTTCGTAAAGACACCGTTTTACCGCGTGCTTGGAACCTTTTCTAAGGACAATGATGGAAATATTGCAAAGTTCCCGGCAGAGTGGAGAGTAAATGAAAAATCGAAATATTTCAATACTCCTGCTCTTTATAATGAAAAGGGCTTCAAGAAAAAAGATGGCGCAGAAGGTCTTATAAATGAGCTAAAGAGCTCGCAGTCACCTGTGGTAATTACTGACATTACCAGAAAGACAGAAAAAAAGAATGCTCCGCTACTCTTTAATCTTGCTGAGCTTCAGGGAACCTGCAGCAGAGTGCTGAAGATAAGTCCTGATCAGACTCTTAACATAGCACAGGAACTCTATGAAAAGAAGCTTACTACCTATCCAAGAACTGATGCAAGAGTGCTTTCAACAGCCATAGCAAAGGTAATAGATAAAAATATAAAGGGAATAGGAAAGCTACCTCAGTTTTCTCAGTTTACTGATGAAATTCTTTCAGGAGAGGCTTATAAATCCATAGCGAAAAGTAAATATACCAATGACAAGGCCATTACTGACCACTACGCAATAATACCTACGGGAACAGGATTTGAAAATTTAGGAAAGCTCTCCCATGAGGCAAAAAGGGCGTATGTTCTTATATGTCAGAGATTTTTATCGATTTTTTATCCACCGGCCGTTTATTCAAAGATGGCTGTTACAGCTACAAAGGATAATGAGAATTTCTATGCTAATTTCAGTGTCTTAAAGGAGGAGGGCTATCTTAAGGTGGCTGATTTTGGAAAGAAGAATTCCTCTAAGGATGGAAATGAGCAGGAAAAGAAAGAGGGTGATAAGGAAGCTTTAGAGGAAAAAGAAGATAAGGCAAATGGCGAGGAAGAAAATCAGGAGTTTGCCGGAGAAGCTGGAAAGGCTTCCTATGAGGTACTCTCAAAGCTTAAAAAAGGCGATGTATTAGAGGAGGACGGCTATGAAATTAAAGAAGGAAGTACCCTCCCTCCTAAGCGTTATACCTCGGGTTCTCTTATTCTTGCAATGGAAAATGCGGGAAATCTCATAGAGGATGAAGAATTAAGAGCGCAGATAAAGGGAAGCGGAATCGGAACCTCGGCGACAAGAGCAGAAATCTTAAAAAAGCTTCAAAATAATGGCTATATTCAGATAAATAGTAAGAGCCAAATTGTTCAGCCGGCATTATTCGGTGAGATAATAGAAATTGTAGTTGAAAATTCAATAAAATCCTTGCTCAACGCAGAACTCACCGCAAGCTGGGAAAAGGGACTTACTCTTGTAGCAGAGGGCTCTATTACAGCTGATGAGTATATGAAGAAGATGACGGATTATGTAAAGAAATATACAGACGGCATTAAGGGCATTAATAATTCAAAAGCTCTCATAGCTCAGTATAATAAGGCAAAAGAATATTACTCCGAGAAGGAAATTAAGGAGGCTGCCAAATCCGGGGGAAAGAGCGGCTCCTATAAAAAGAGCGCAGCGAGGAAAACTACAACTAATAAAAAGAAGGCCTAAGAGCAGGCATTAATATGGCAGGAAAAATAGTATGCCATAAATCTATATTGAAATTTATGGACATAATTATTATAATAGAATCGTTAGCGGTTGTGAAAGTATTTAAGTGCAAAAAAATGCAGGACAAAAACGAGGATAAATGTAGATAAAATGCGGATAAACGCGGATAAAAGCGGATAAACGCAGATAACTGCAGATAACTGCATGGAAAGTACTGAAATAGCGCTAAAAAAACCAGAGGGCTAGATAAAGGAAAGGAAGTAGAAAAATGAATTTAGAGGATATGAAGATCAGCAACATGTTTGATTTATCGAAGACAATAGCAGCTCCGCTGTTTGAGGGAAAGACCTATCCATGGGAAGTTCTTCCTGAAATAAAGGATTTCATAATTAAGCTTGGAAAGACTCTTCCATCAGACGAATATCTTCAGCTCGAAGAAAATGTCTGGGTTCATAAAACAGCAAAGATTATGTATAAGACAGCTTATTTAGGTGGACCTCTTATCGTAATGGAAAATGCAGAAATCAGACAGTGTGCCTTCATTCGCGGAAGCGCTATCGTTGGTAGAGGCGCAGTAGTTGGTAATTCTACAGAGCTTAAGAATGTAATTCTTTTTGATAATGTACAGGTTCCACACTACAATTATGTAGGTGACTCGATTTTAGGCTACAAGTCACATATGGGAGCTGGTTCAATTACATCTAATGTTAAGTCGGATAAGAAGCCTGTTGTAATTCATACAGGAAATAAGGAAACTGACATTGAGACAGGCTTTAAGAAGATGGGAGCCATTTTAGGAGACAATGTTGAGGTAGGCTGCGGAAGCGTACTCAATCCTGGAACAGTAATCGGTCAGTGCACAAATATTTATCCTCTTTCAAGTGTAAGAGGCTTTGTACCAGCGCACTGCATATATAAAATGCGCAGCGAAGTTGCGGAAAAAATCGAGCAGTAATTTTGCGGAGGATTTACAAATGGAAGAAATTTACGAGGAAATAGAGAAAAGACTTGAAGAAGCAGGATATCATGGAGATATAAGTGGCTATGACATTTATGATGATGTAAGCAATCTCATTGATAATCTTGAAAATGGTGAATATACCTTAAAGTCAGAGGAACTTGGAGGAGCAGATGATTCTATTACTTATGTGGTAGAGGTGCTTGATTCGGAGTTCGATCTAAAGGAAATCGCCATGGTAATTGAAGGCGAAGAGTACCATGTAGACTTAAGCTAAAAATTATTGAAGAGTTATAGAAGGTGAATTATAATGGGAAAATTGGTTGATTTCAGAATGTCACGTGAGGACCTTCTTCATCCAGGTGACAGGATAGAGGTTGCAGAATCGACATTATCTACGCTTTCAGGAACAGTTTATTATTATACTATAATTCCGGCGCTTGCAATGTCTAATAACATGAATGATCCGCTTGATACAAAGACAGGCACGGTTAAAGATGTTGTTGTTTATGGTTCAGAGTGGACAGTTACGGTTGAAATGGACGAAGCTTAGGAGTAGTTTTGTAGAAGAAGAGGTGGCATGGGTAAAAATTTATCAGGAATCAGTGCACTGTTTACTGATGGAGCAATATTGCAGAGAAATATGCCGGTTAAGATATTTGGCATATCAAAGATTGACGGTGCTCTTGACATAAAAATTGTTACAGAAGAAAAGATAGTTTATTCAAATAAGGTCACTATGTATGAGGGCAAAAGATGGATGGCAGTGCTTCCGGCTATGCCTGCAGGTGGACCTTACGAAATACAGGCAGGAGATTTCACTGCAAAGGACGTTTATTTTGGCGATGTATTTGTGGTATCAGGCGGCGATAATATGGCCTTGAAGGTACGCGATACGCTAGAGCTGTACGCGAAGGAGGTCCATGGGAAAAATGATGGACTTCTCCGCTATTTTTCGGTGAAAAAGGCCTGCAAGTTTGTGGAAGAGGATTCTATAGTAGAAGAAGGAAGCTGGGTAAGTGCTCAGAATGAGAGAGGGCTTGATTTTTCTGCTGTAGCTTATTTCTTTGCGGAAAAACTGCGCTCTAATGATAGAAGCGTGCCTGTTGGAATTATTGATGCAGCAGCAGAGGGCACCTTCTTACACTCCTTTGTATCAAGAAGACATCTTACATTCCCGGACAAGGAACTTATTTTTGATAAAGGAACTGTAAAGCCTAAGTATATATTTGCAACGCCAGAGGAAAGATATTTTACCAGATACAAGCAGATCGTTAATTTCATCACGAGAAAGGGGTATCTTGAAGCTCTGAAAAAGGCTGATGAGCAAAATAGAAAAGATTGGAATGATGCGCTAGAAAAGAATAAGGATAATGTAATTGAAGAAGGAATTATCAGAGTTCCTGGCCTTTTCCTTGAAGGACCGCTTGATGGCTTTGTAGGAGGGGCTTACCTTTCCTATAAATTCACCCTTTCAAAGGAAAATCTTGAATGTGCAAAAAATGCAGAAAATAGCCTGGGCTACGATCCTGGTGATAAAAATGACTGTATGCTAAGTCTTGGAATAGTTAATGATGAAGATATAGTATATATAAATGGAACCTGCATAGGTAGCTGTAATCACCGCTTTAAGAGAAGAATCTACAAATTCAGTTCAGAGCTTCTTCATGAAGGGGAAAATGAAATTAAGATTGATTTAAGAGTTCATTGGAAAAATGGTGGATTTGTGCCGGATAAGAACTATAGGCTTATAATAGGTTCAGTGGATGAAACTGATATATTTGCGGATAAATCATGGCTGTCAGAAAATTATTACCTGTTTTCCATGGGATATGCTAACTTCAGCAGAAATGGCGCTGAGGGAATGGAAGAGAGAGCTGAGGAAAATGATAAAGGCGGTGAGTTTTTCTCTGTTGATCTTTCTGGTCTATGGAATTATACGGTATATCACAAGTGTCAGTCCATGGAGTATGGATTGGATGAGTTCAATGAACCATCTGGAGTTTTCAATGCGATGATAAGACCGCTTGCAGGACTTTCAATAAGGGCGGTGGTATTTTACGGCGGTGAAAATGACCTTATAATTCCTGACGACTTTGAATATACCTTTGAAAGCATTGTCAGAGATTTTAGAGACATATTTACAAATTCAAAGCTTCCATTTATTTATGTTCAGCTGGCAGACTTTGCAAACTGCAACGTAGATAGTACTGAAAAGAGATGGAGCCAGATTCAGCAGAAGCAGGTTTTATGTCAGAAAATACCTTTCACAAAAATGGTAGCGGCAGCAGATCTTGGAGAATATAATGATATGCTTACTGCAAAGAAGAAGCCGGTAGGACTTCGTGTTGCAGCAGCAATCGAGGATTTCTCAAGAACAATGAAAAATAATCAGTGAATCGGATCGTTAAATGAAGCTTAATAAAAAAATAAATAGAATGAGAGTAAAGCTCTTTAGCATGGCGCTTGCAGCAGGCTTTGCATTTACAGGTTGCTCTAATGCTGATTCACTTTATCAGCAGGGTGTAAGTGAATATAAAGCTGGCAATTATGAAGAGGCGCTGTCTAAATTTGAGGCTGCTCACAAAGAAAAGCCGGACTATGCTCTTTATATTTTCAACATGGCCTATGCTAATATCGGTCTAAGCGATTATGCAAAGGCAGAAGAGACGGCAGCTTCTCTAATAAGAGAGAGCGATGTTGAAATGATAAGGGAAAATAACAGCAAGGCCTATTATATTATGGCGGTTTCAGAGTTTGCCCAGGGAAAGTACAAAGAGACACTTAAGAATATAGACAATATAGAAGAAGAACTCTTTTCAGGCTCGATGCCAGAGGAGCAGGCTAAAGGCTGCAAGGGTGCGATGGAGCGCATGATACTTATATCAAAGCTCAACACTGCGCCAAATGACTCTGAACTTGAGAGACTTTGCAATGAATATTTAGCATCAGAGGATGCTGTTTTAGGTGCTAGAGAGTATTTTGCACGCAAATTCTTTGACAAGGGAAAATATGAGAGTGCTGTAAGGATCGCTTTTTCAGGAAGAGATCCTGAGGACATAACCGGAGCCTATTTTGCCTATGTTGCCTATAAGGAAGCAGGAAATAGTGATGAGGCAAAGAGAATGGAGCAGCTTTTATTATCTCTAAATGCGGCAAATGAATATGAAAAGAGCGTAAAGCAGTACGTATCCTTCAATTCGGAAAATGGAAATGAAAAGATAGAGGGTATCCCTTTTGTGAATTATACTCAGCTCGATTCTGTTCAGACAAAGCTGGATGAAATTAATGAAAATGAGGCAAAGGGTGATTTTGAGCAGGCGCTCGAGAGCATAAACAGCTATCTTGAGCTATATCCTGAAGATGAAATGATGGTCAAGGAGCAGGAGCTGATAAAGAATATTATCAGCAACCAGAATTATTACTAAGCATCAATAGTCTAAAAATAAAAAATGAATGGTAGATTATGATAGAGACAGCAGAAAAGAAAGAAAGATTTATTCTTGCGGCAGCTTCGGATGAGGACCGTGAGGATGTTGAGAGGTCTTTGGATGAGCTCTCAGACCTTCTTGATACAGATGGAGGAGAAGAGGCTGGCAGAATTCTTCAGCTTCGTGAGAGATGGGATAAAAGAACCTATCTTGGAAAGGGCAAGATAGAAGAGCTTGCAGAGTTAGTAAAAGAGACAAAGGCGGATGGAGTTATCTGCGATGATGAAATATCGCCGTCTCAGATGAGAAATATTTCGAATGCGCTTTCTGCAGTAAATCCTGATATAAAGGTACTAGACAGGACACTTCTTATCCTGGATATATTTGCGCTCCATGCAACCTCAAGAGAGGGTAAGCTCCAGGTATTGATGGCTCAGCTGAGGGATAGAAAGACAAGGCTTTCTGGTGAAGGCGTTAATCTGTCAAGACTTGGCGGTGGTATTGGAACAAGAGGACCTGGTGAAAGTAAGCTTGAAAGTGATAGACGAGTTCTTACAGATAGAATAGCAGCAATCAGAAGAGAGCTTGATGAAGTGGCAAAGAGCCGCGGAATCCAGAGAGAAAAAAGGCAGGAGAGCCCGGTTCCGGTAGCGGCCATTGTCGGCTATACCAATGCGGGAAAATCTACCCTCTTAAATGCGCTTACGGGTGCAGATGTATTAGCACAAAATAAGCTTTTTGCCACTCTTGATGCAACAACTAGGAGCTGCGAGCTAGAGGATGGAACTTCAGTACTGCTTACAGATACAGTAGGCTTTATCAGTAAGCTTCCTCATCAGCTTGTGGAATCCTTTAAGTCGACTCTTGAAGAGGCAAAATATGCAGATTTTTTGATCCATGTTGTTGATGCCTCGAGTGAAACTGCCGAGCAGCAGATGGGTATTGTGTATAAGACACTAGATGAGCTTGGGGCAGGCGATAAGCCTGTAATTACAGTGCTCAATAAGCAGGATGCGATACCAGAGGAAGAAATAGAGGCAAGAATATTAAAGGATCTTAAGGCAGATAAGACTGTAAAGGTTTCAATGAAGACTGGCTACGGCAAGGAAGCGCTGCTTGCGGCAATAAGCGAGGTCGTAAAAAACTTAAGAAAAACGGTGGAACTAGTTATAAGCTATGCAGACGCTGGAAAGCTCAATCTTGTTCATAAGTATGGAACTGTTCTTAAGGAAGAGTATGCAGAGGATGGAATCCATGTGGAGGCTGTTCTTTCAAATGATATAGCTGGAAAGCTGATGAAATAGTGTAGTATTGAGAGAGTTTCGAGAGGTGCCTTTTATGATACTACACTGATAGAAAAAAAGCACAAGTTTTTATATTTCTAAAGGAAAAAATATGTGAAAAGTGTTCTAAAAAAATACTTGAAAGCTAAATAAATGCGTTTTTGAAATATGTGTTTAATGGAATAAATTGTAAATTTGATGAAGTATAACCACAACATCTTGTGGTTATACTTTTTTAATATTCAAAATATGCCACTTTTGATCATTGACACTAAGATTTACCTTTGATATAATTTAACCGATGCGTTAGGGAGCATTTTAGCATTCAAATTATATGTGTAAAAATATCAACATGATTGATTTTATAATTATTATGCTAATTTTAAGGAAATGAAAGGGGTCTAACAAACATGAATGTAAGCGTTATTAAGAGAGATGGCGAAGTAAGAGATTTTAATCTGACAAAAATCTCCCAGGCCATGGCTAAAGCCTTCGATGCACAGAACAAGGTTTATACTGATGATATCATGAACCTTCTTGCACTTAGGGTTACGGCAGATTTCCAGCCAAAGATCGAAGATGGAAAAATCGAAGTAGAGGCCATTCAGGATTCAGTTGAAAAGGTTCTTGAGGATTGCGGCTATTCAGATGTTGCAAAGGCATATATCCTTTATCGTAAGAACCGCGAGAAGATCCGTGGAATGAAATCTACCATCCTTGATTATAAGGCAATAGTTGACAGTTATGTCAATGAAGCAGACTGGAGAGTAAAGGAAAATTCGACTGTTACTTATTCAGTCGGAGGTCTTATTCTTAATAATTCAGGATCAATAACAGCTAATTACTGGCTTTCAGAAATATATGATGAGGAAATAGCTAATGCGCATAGAAATGCAGATATCCATATCCATGATCTTTCTATGCTCACAGGTTATTGCGCAGGCTGGTCTCTTAAGCAGCTCATCAAGGAAGGTCTTGGCGGAATTCCAGGCAAGATCACCTCTGCACCGGCAAAGCATCTTTCAACTCTTTGCAACCAGATGGTAAATTTCCTTGGAATCATGCAGAATGAATGGGCAGGAGCTCAGGCCTTCTCATCTTTTGATACCTACCTTGCACCATTTGTGAAGATCGACAATCTTTCTTATGACGAGGTAAAGCAGTGCATTCAGTGCTTTGTTTACGGCGTAAATACTCCAAGCCGCTGGGGAACTCAGGCACCATTCTCAAATATTACTCTTGACTGGACAGTTCCTAATGATTTAGCAGAGCTTCCTGCAATTGTTGGCGGAAAGGAAATGGATTTCTGCTATAAGGATTGCAAGAAGGAAATGGATATGATAAATAAGGCCTTTATCGAGATTATGATCGAGGGCGATGCAAATGGCAGAGGTTTCCAGTATCCAATTCCGACCTACTCAATCACAAGAGATTTTGACTGGTCAGATACAGAAAATAACCGTCTTCTCTTCGAGATGACTTCAAAATATGGAACTCCATATTTCTCAAATTATATCAATTCAGACATGCAGCCATCAGATGTACGTTCAATGTGCTGCAGACTCCGTCTTGATTTAAGAGAGCTCCGTAAGAAGACAGGTGGTTTCTTTGGTTCAGGTGAAAGTACAGGCTCAGTTGGCGTAGTTACTATCAACATGCCAAGAATAGCATATCTTTCAAAGACACCAGAGGAATTTTATAAGAGATTAGATAGGCTCATGGATCTTTCAGCAAGATCTTTAAAGGTAAAGAGAGGCGTTATTACAAAGCTTCTTAATGAGGGCTTATATCCATATACAAAGCGTTATCTTGGAACTTTCAATAATCATTTCTCGACCATCGGTCTTGTTGGAATGAATGAAGTAGGACTCAATGCAGCTTGGCTCGGCAAAGATCTTACCCATCAGGAGACTCAGGATTTTACTGTAGAAGTATTAGATCATATGAGAGAGCGTCTTAAGGATTATCAGGAAAAGTATGGTGATCTTTACAATCTCGAGGCTACTCCAGCAGAGTCTACCTCCTTCCGTCTTGCAAAGCATGATAGAGAAAAGTATCCGGATATTAAGACAGCAGGAGCAGAGGGCGAGGTTCCATATTATACAAATTCAAGCCATCTTCCTGTTAATTATACAGAGGATGTATTTGCAGCACTTGACATTCAGGACCGCCTTCAGACACGTTACACCTCAGGAACAGTATTCCATACCTTCCTTGGTGAAAAGCTTCCTGATTGGAAATCAGCAGCAAAGCTTGTTCGTACCATCGCTACAAATTACAAGCTTCCATACTATACCCTTTCACCTACCTATTCAGTATGCCGCAATCATGGCTATATTGCAGGTGAGGTTTATAAGTGCCCATACTGCTCAGAGGAAACTGAGGTATATAGCCGTATTACTGGTTATTATCGTCCGGTTAAGAACTGGAATGCAGGCAAGAGCCAGGAGTATGCAGATAGAGTAGAGTATACCCGCGACCGCATCGAGCATGATTATAAGATAGCTAAGAATAAGGACGGAGTAGCAATGGTAAAGGGGCTTAGCGTAAATATGGCCTGCGATCTTCTTCCTGACATCTCAAAGGCTGAGGTAGAGGCACCATCAGACGCACCATCAGACGTGGTTGCAGTTTTAAAGGATGGAAATTATCTTTTTACAACTAAGACCTGTCCAAATTGCAAGATGGCAGAGAGCTTCCTTGAAAAGGCTAAAGTACCATATGTAATTGTTGATTCAGAGGACAATCCAGAGCTTGTAAAAGCATTTGGAATTATGCAGGCACCTACCCTTGTAGTAGTAAAGGATGGCAGCTTTGAAAAGCAGTCAAATGCAAGCAATATAAAGAAGTTTGCTGAGATGATGGTTCAAGCGAAAGCTTAACTTCAATACTTGACGAGTTAAAAAAATGCGTTATAATAGGACGTGGGTGCATAAAAGCACTCACGTCTTTATTGATATGTTTTGATGGAAAATCGATGTAAAGTCGATGGAAAATAATAAGAATAATGAATGGAGGAAATAAGTTATGGAAATGAAGACTCTTCAGAGCGATATGATCGCTGCAATGAAGGCACATGATAAGGAGCGTAAGGAGGTTATCTCAACTCTTGTACAGGCTGTTAAGAAGCTTGCCATCGATGAGGGAACAAGAGATGACATAAAGGATGAGCTTGTTGACAGAGCAATTCTCAAGGAGCAGAAGTCAGCTAAGGAGCAGCTTGAGAGCTGTCCTAAGGATAGAGAAGATTTATTAAAGGAATATCAGTTCAAGTTCGATGTAATTTCAGAATACGCTCCAAAGATGATGAGCAAGGATGAAATTAAGGCTGTACTTACAGAAAAGTTTGCAGAGGTAATCGCAACCAAGAATAAGGGACAGATAATGAAGGCAGTTATGGCTGAGCTTAAGGGCAAGGCTGATGGTAAGGACATCTCAGCTGTAGTAGCAGAGCTCTGCCAGTAAGAAAGTTTAAAGCCGCCTTTAAAGGAAATCGGCGTTAGAGGGTAATAAAAAGAAAAAGCTGTAGAAAAATCTACAGCTTTTTTTATGCGGGTAGTGGGACTTGAACCCACACTGTATTGCTACAAGCAGATTTTGAGTCTGCCGCGTCTGCCATTCCGCCATACCCGCGAACAAAAGTTATTCTACCACAAAGAACGCAAAAAATCAAGGAAAAATTATTTGAGGGGCACTTTTTAATGCAAAAGCTGAAATCACCATAAAAAAACATTGATAAAAAAAAGACATTGTGGTAAAATGGAATGGACTGTTGTGTGAACTACTGCCGGGATGGCATTGAGGAAGCAAGTCTATTGATTATTGATCCTTATGAAGAGTTTGTGCAAGAAATTTGTACAAGCTTTTTTTGTTATAGACGATTTTTGGTTTATTTTAACCTACATATAATTAGTAGGATAGATAGAGACAGAAGAAATGAGGATGGAGGAATAAAATGGGCGAAAGACTTACTGAAAGTGATGTAAAGAAAATTCAGGAGGAAATAGATCATAGAATTCTTGTTGTAAGAAAGCAGGCTCTTGAGGATGTTAAGGAAGCAAGGGCGCAGGGCGATCTTTCAGAGAATTTTGAGTATAAGGCTGCAAAGCAGTTCAAGAATAAAAATGAATCTAGAATCCGCTATCTGCAGAGAGTTCTTGCGAATGCAAAGGTAATTAAGGATGATGCTGCAGAGGATGAGGTCGGCCTTGATACAGAAGTTGACATCTATTACATAGATGATGACGAGACTGAGACTTACAGGCTTGTAACTTCGATAAGAGGAGATTCCTTAAACGGAAGAATAAGCATTGAATCGCCTCTTGGAAAGGCAATCAGAAAGAAAAAGGTCGGAGACAGGGTCACTGTTCATCCGGATAATGGAATAAGTTATGATATTATCATCAAGGGCCTTCGTAAGGTAGATGGCAGTGATGATGAAATAAGAAGTTTTTAAAAAATATAATGTCGTGAGACATAATAGAAAGAGAAAGAGAAAATGGGAAGACATAGTAAAGAATTTTTTGACAATGGTGAAAGAAAAGAAGAAGAGAGAATCAATAAGTTCATTGCAGATGCAGGAATATGCTCAAGAAGAGCTGCAGATGAATTTATTGAAAATGGAAGAGTAAAGATAAATGGCGAGGTTGCCGTTAATGGCTCTAAGGTAAAGCAGGGGGATGTTGTTACTCTCGATGGCAGAGTAATTGAAAAAGATACTCATTTAGTGCTCATTGCACTTAATAAGCCAGAGGGAATTGTATGCACCTCTGATAAAACAGAGCCTGATAATATTATAGATTTCCTGAAGTTCGGAACAAGAATATTCCCTATCGGAAGACTTGATAAGGATTCTAATGGACTTATACTTTTGACAAATGATGGCGAAATCGTAAATAAGATTCTTCGTGCAGGAAATAATCATGAAAAGGAATATATCGTAAGGGTCAATAAAGCGATAAATGAAGAATTTGTACGCGGAATGTCATCTGGCGTTCCGGTGCTTGATGAAATAACAAAGCCATGTAAGGTTGAGCCTATTGATAATAATACCTTCAGGATTACTCTTACTCAGGGACTTAACCGTCAGATCAGACGTATGTGTGAATACTTTGGTTATGATGTTTTAGAACTCACAAGAGTCAGAATCATGAATATAAGACTCGGAAGACTTAAGACCGGTGACTGGAGAAATGTTACAGAGGAAGAATTAAGAGGACTTAATGAGCTGTTAAAGGATTCTACCAATGCAGCGGCAGCAGATACTGATGCGGCAGAGAGAAAGCGTATGGAAGAGGCAAGAGCCAGACTTGGATTAAAGGCTGCGGCAGCTCCTCAGGCCCCTGAACGTAAAAAGAGAGGAACCTTTTCAAAGGATGAAGTAGATTATCTTCACAGCAAGGCTAAAAGCTATAAGGAATGGAGAAAGACCTTAAGCGGAAATATCAGCGCCGGTGCTAAAAATTCTGCAAATGGCAAAAACGCGGAAGGAAAGAACCAGGGCGAAAAAAATGCAAAGGGAAAGAATTCAGGTAAAAAACAGGATTCTAAAAAGGTAAGACCCGGCTATTCTCCAGATAGCCCATTTGCAGCAGAGGGCGAGGCTTACGATAGAAATTTTGCAAGAAGGAATGCCAGAGAGGTCCTTGATCAAAATATGGGCACAGATGGCAAAAATCCTAAATACGATGGAAAAGGCAAAAATCCTAGAGGAAATAGAGATGCTGAATTTGGCTATGATGAGGTAAAGAGACAGAAGCAGCAGAGAATTCAGCAAAAGCAGCCATGGCTTAAGATGAAGAAGGGAAATAAATAAAAAATTACCAGGAAGGATGGCGGGGGATTATGAATGAATCATATAATGAGATAAGAAATAGGATGCAGGAGTTAGTTACTCTTCTTAATCAGGCGAATCTTTCATACGAGCAGAAAAATGTCGAGATAATGAGCAACTTTACCTATGATAAGCTTTACGACGAGCTTAAAAAACTTGAAGAAGATTCAGGCGTAATACTAGCAGATAGTCCGACTCAGAAGGTAGGTTATGAGGTGGTTTCAGAGCTCGAAAAGGAGCGTCATGAAAAGCCTATGCTATCTCTTGATAAGACTAAAGATCCTGTTGCTCTCGCGGATTGGCTCGGAGCTAATAAGGGCCTTTTATCCTGGAAAATGGATGGCCTTACTGTGGTTCTTACCTATGAGGAAGGTCAATTAGTAAAGGCCGTTACTAGAGGAAATGGAGAAATCGGTGAAGTAATCACTCAGAATGCAAAGCATTTTAAAAATCTTCCTCTCACCATTCCATTTAAGGGAAAGCTTATTCTTAGAGGAGAGGCAGTTATCAGTTATGCAGCCTTTGAAAAGATAAATGAGACAATAGGTGATGCCGACGCAAAATATAAGAATCCAAGAAATCTTTGTAGTGGCTCTGTAAGACAGCTCGACTCAAAGGTTACAGCTTCAAGAAATGTAAATGTATTTATATTTGCTCTTGTACAGATGGAAGGAATGAATTTTAAATTTCGCCATCAGGAATTTGAATATTTAAGAGAGCTTGGCTTTGAAGTTGTTGAGGAAAGAGCAGTTGATCAGAAGAATATCCAGGAAGAAATAATTAATTTTAAAAATAAGATAGTGACTAATGAGTATCCATCAGATGGCTTAGTACTTATTTTAGATGATATAGCTTATGGTGAGTCTCTTGGACTTACATCTAAATTTCCGCGTAATGCCATTGCCTTTAAGTGGCAGGATGAGGAAGCAGAAACAACCTTAAGGGAAATTGAATGGAGCCCTTCAAGAACAGGACTTATAAATCCTGTTGCGATCTTTGATCCGGTAGAGCTAGAGGGCACTACTGTTTCAAGAGCTAGCGTTCATAATGTAAGTGTAATGCAGGAGCTCGGACTTGGAATAGGCGATAAAATAAAGGTGTATAAGGCAAATATGATCATTCCTCAGATTTCGGAAAATCTTACAAGAAGCGGGAATATATCAGTGCCGGAGAGATGTCCGTTATGCGGGCAGGAGACAAGACTTCAGGATGATGACGGCGTAAAGGTGCTCTATTGTACAAATCCGGGCTGTGCAGCAAAGAAAATCAAGTCCTTTGCACTTTTCACCTCAAGGGATGCGTTCAATATTGAGGGCTTATCAGAGGCGACTCTTGAAAAGCTTGCAGAGCACCATGTAATAGCAACTTATAGTGATATATTTAGCCTTAAATATCATAGAAATACCATAGTTGACATGAAGGGCTTTGGAGAAAAATCCTATAAAAAGCTTCAAGAGGCGGCAGAAAAGGCTAAAAAGATCACTCCTGAAAAATTCATATATAGCCTTGGAATCCCTAACATAGGTCTGTCTACTGCAAAGCTTATTGTTAAGGAATATGGAAGCAATATCAGAAAACTCTTAAATCTTAGTGCCATGGAGCTTTCATCAGTAGAAGGAATAGGCGATGTAATTGCCGAGGCCTATGAGGAATTCTTTAGAAAGCCATCGAATATAAAGCTTGTAAATGATCTCCTTTATAGAGCAAAAGTTGAGATAATTGAATCGCCGCTATCAGCGGGAGAAAAGCCAGCAGAAGGCGGTGCTAGTCTTGCCGGAATTACTGCAGTAATTACAGGCTCTTTAAATCATTTTGGCAATAGAAGTGAGCTTAAGGACATAATAGAAAATGCCGGTGGAAAAGTAACTGGCAGTGTTACTAAAAAGACGGATTTCCTCATCAATAATGATATAACTTCAAATTCCTCTAAGAACCAAAAGGCTAAGGAGCTTGGAGTAGAGATTATTTCAGAGGATGATTTTATTAAAAAGTTTTCTATAAATGTATGAACCATATCAGGTCTTTAGTTAAGGCATTTAAAGCCGTGCTTTAAATTGACCTGTTAGATAAAAACACTTAGCAAAGAAGTAGCGGCATTTAGAAATAGAAACGGATGATTATGGAGAATAAGAAGAAGGTAGTTGTCGGAATGTCTGGAGGAGTAGATTCCGCAGTTGCTGCTTATCTTTTAGAGCAGCAGGGATATGAGGTAATCGGTGTTACCATTAAGATCTGGGATTCTGACAGAGAATATGAGTATGTAAGAGAGGACAGCTGCTGCGGACTGAGCGCTGTAAGTGACGCAAGAGGCGTTGCGGCATCTATGGGAATTCCATACTATGTATATAGCTTTTCAGACATATTCGAGGATAAGATAATAAAGAATTTTGTAGAGGAATATAGAAAGGGGCATACCCCTAATCCTTGTGTACTCTGCAATAGAGAAATAAAGTGGCGCGCCCTTCTAGAAAGGGCAAAGGTCCTTGGTGCAGATTATGTAGCAACAGGTCATTATGCAAGCATAGAGAAGCTTTCAAATGGAAGATACTGCGTAAAAATGGACGGAGATATCAAAAAGGATCAGACCTATGCTTTAAATCAGTTGACCCAGGAGGAGCTCTCCCATACACTTTTCCCGCTAGGCGGACTTGATAAGCCGGCAGTGCGTGAAATAGCAGCAAAGGCAAAGTTATTAGTTGCGAATAAGCCTGATAGTCAGGAAATATGCTTTGTTAATGATAATGACTATGCGGGTTTTATAAAGAATTATGATAAAATAGAGGATGAGCCTGGAAATTTTGTGCTAGAAGATGGAGAAATCCTTGGAAGGCATAAGGGAATCATCCATTATACCATAGGACAAAGAAAAGGCCTTGGCCTATCTCTTAAGGCGCCTTTATATGTAAAGAGAATAGATCCTGAAAGAAATGAAGTGGTGCTTAGCTCTAATGAAGAGCTTTTTGCAAGTAAAATGTTAGTAAGAGATATTAATTACATGGCACTTGAAGACTTTGAGGATGGCCTTGAGTGTATAGTTAAGGTACGCTATGCACATAAAGGAACGCCTGCTAAAATATACCACGAGGGTGATGGCATAAGGGTAGAATTTGAGGAAAATGTACGCGCCATAACCCCGGGTCAGGCAGCAGTGTTCTATGATAATGAAGGAAGAGTCCTCATTGGAGGAATTATAGTAAAATAAGACGGAGAAATAAAGAATAAATGGCACTTGATGGAATTACAGTAAAAGCCATAGTTACAGAGATTAAGGATAAGCTGCTTGGCGGCAGGATAATGAAAATAAATCAGCCGGATGATAATACCCTTATCCTTAATATCAAGAATTATGACACTTATAAGGTTTTTATGACAATAAATGCACAGTCGCCGCTTATGTACATCTCAAATGATACCTATGAGAATCCAAAACAGGCCCTGAATTTCTGTATGCTTTTAAGAAAGCACTTAGGAAGCGGAAGGGTAGTGGATATCATCCAGCCAGGGCTCGAGAGAGTTGTTGGAATTAAGTTTGAGCATCTAGACGACATGGGTGATCTGTGTACAAAATTTATAATAATTGAGATGATGGGAAAATATTCCAATATCATCTTTGCAAAGCCTTCAGATGAAGCTGATAAGGAATCGCCTTTTGGAAGGCTTCAGATAATAGATTCAATAAAGCATGTATCGATGCTTGTAAGCTCGGTGCGTGAGGTTTTACCGGGAAGGTCTTACTTCATTCCTGAAACTCAGGATAAGCTAGATGCCTTTACAGTGACAGCGGAAAGATTCAGAACTGTGGTATTAGCACATAAGGAGCCTGTACATAAGGCACTTTATATGATATTTACAGGTTTTTCGCCGCTTTTTGCAAATGAAATCTGCTTCAGGAGCTCGGTTGCCCCTGATATAGTTTGTTCATCACTTTCAGATGATGAAATAAGCCGTATTTATCAAACGATTGTATACTTCATGACAGAAATCAGCAGCGGCTCCTTTTCACCGGTCATGGTATTAGAAGGAAGAAAGCCTGTTCAGTTTTCGGCCTTTGATTTAAAATGCTATGGAGAGCCTTATGAAAAGCGTGCCTATGAATCGATAAGTACGCTGCTTTCAGACTTCTATTCAAGGAAGGTGGCCTTTTCTGCAATGCAGCAAAAGACTGCGGATTTAAGAAAGGTCATTTCAAATTTAATAGAAAGAGATGTAAAGAAGCTAGATCTTCAGCAGAAGCAGCTCCTTGATACCGAAAAGAGAGATAAGTATAAGGTGTATGGCGAGCTTCTTACAGCCTTTGGCTATGAGGCAAAGGGCGGAGATAAGTCCATAAAGGTAAATAATTATTATACCGGAGAGGACATAACCATTCCGCTTGATAAGGACCTTACAGCCATAGAAAATGCTAAAAAGTATTATGATAAATACGCGAAGCTAAAGAGGACCTATGAGGCTCTATCAAAGCTTACAGTAGAGACTGAAGAGGAAATAGAGCATCTTAATTCCATTATGGTCTCAATTAATTTAGCAGCATCAGAGCAGGAGCTCGTTGAAATAAAGGAAGAGATGATACAGTCCGGCTATATGAAGCGCCGTCTAAAGAATGTAAAGGGCACTCCTAAAAAGGAAAAGAAATTCCAGCTAAAGAGCAAGCCTATGCATTATGTTACAAATGACGGCTATGATATTTATGTCGGCAGGAATAATTATCAGAACGACATGCTTACCTTCCAGATAGCAGATGGAGGCGACTGGTGGTTCCATGCTAAAAAGATGCCTGGTTCCCATGTAGTAGTGAAGGTGAAGGAAGGTGAGCTTCCGGATAGAGTTTTTGAGCTTGCTGGAACCTTAGCAGCTCATTACTCAAGCGGCAAGGAGCAGGGAAAGGTAGAAATAGATTATTTAAAGAGAAAGGGAGTAAAAAAGCCGGCTGGCGCAAATCCTGGCTTTGTGGTTTATTACTCGAATTATTCCCTTATAGCTTCAAGTGATCTAGACCTTGTAATGGAAAAGGGAGAGCTGACGCTCTTATCAGAATAGTGAAAATTTTAGAGCACGCCCTTTTATAAGAAGCATGAAATATGAGAGCACGCCCTTTTATAAGAAACATGAAAATATGAGAGCAAGCTCTTTTATAAGAAACATGAAATATGAGAACATGCCACTTTGTAAAAAAATAGAAATGTGAAATATGTATGTGTTGGTAAAGGAGGAAGAAAATGATTATTTCTGATTTACATACACATTCAAGCTTTTCAACAGACTCAGAGGCACCTCAGGAGGAGATGCTCGATAGAGCAATATCCCTAGGTCTAAAGACCTATTGCTTTACAGACCATTATGATTATATCTGGCCAGAGCAATATGAGGATAGATTTATCTTTGACGTTGATAAGTATTTTGAAAAGCTTACTGCCTTAAAGCAGGCGTATAAAGGAAAGATAGAAGTTCTTATAGGAGTTGAGGAAGGACTTAGAAATGAGCCAGGCCTCCCTGAGCAGGTAAAGAGCTTTTATGATGAGATGAATTCAAAATACCCGTTTGATTTTGTAATCGGCTCAAGCCACATACTAAGATATTACGATCCTTATTATGAGGATTACTGGAGTGGTAAGCCGGCACCGGGCAAGGATTTAGGAGCACCTGATTATGCCAAAAATAAAGAAAGGCTGAGCCTTGAGGACGGTCTTAGAGAGTATTTTGAATCTATTTTATTTAATAGCAAAAACTATGATAATTATGACATCTATGGTCATCTTGATTACATAGTACGCTATGCTCCGGGACTTAGCAAGGAGGAAAAGGATTATTCGCCTATGGATTTTAAAAATATAATTGATGAAATTCTTAAGGAAATAATAGCAAAGGGGAAGGGCATAGAAATAAATACCTCAGGAATAAAGTATGGACTTGGCTATACTCACCCGAAAGAATGGATAGTAAAGCGTTATCATGAGCTTGGAGGAGAAATAATTACCGTAGGTTCTGATGCACATCAAAAGGAACATATTGCGTATGGCTTTGATACGGCGGCAAGTGTCCTAGAAAACAGCGGCTTTAAGTATTATTGTATTTTTAGAAATAGAAAGCCGGAATTTATTAAGTTATAAAAAGATGAGGACATTGAAATAACAGCACCAGAGAAAACTATTAATGTTATAGAATTTGTGTCTGCTTTAGTTGGCAGCATGAAATAATAATTGCAGGTTTTATTATGAAAACTAAGGAGTATAAATAGAAAGTATGTACAATTTTTTAATTAAGCTAGAGAGGAAGTTTGCAAGGTATTCAATAAGGAATCTTACTAACATAATGATGGTTATTTATGCAATCAGTTATATTATTGAAATTGCAACGCCTGAACTAATGCCTTATTTGTATTTTAATCTTTATGATATCATATATCATTATCAGTTCTGGAGAATAATCAGTTGGGTGTTATTACCGCCGGAAGCTCTTGATATTTTTATTATATTCATGTTTATTTTTTACTGGCATGCGGGTAACAGTCTTGAACGCTCCTGGGGAGCATTTAGGTATAATGTATTCATTTTTTCGGGTATTATATTTATGATGATTGGAGCAATATTGCTTTACTTTATTGGACCGCATGTGTATCCTGAAATATTTGAGGTATCTAAGGAATATGGGTATGAAGTAATTTATACATCGCATCATGTATCTACTTCGTATGTTAATTTTTCGCTGTTCCTTGCTTATGCAATAACATATCCGGAATTAGAAATATACTTTATGATGTTGATTCCAATAAAAATGAAGTACATAGGCTTTGCATATGGCACCTATATTTTATATTCTCTGTTCAAAGTTGATGATTTAATGTATAGAGTTTATACTGTAATGACCTTGCTCAATGTAATTCTTTTAGTAGTAGTGTCAAGAAAATTCTTCTTAACTACACCTGAAGAGAGCCGTAGACGTTATGTATTTAAAAAAGAAATACGAGAGGGCATGAAGGGCAAGTATAAGCCTAAGAAGGTAGATGGCAGTAATGTTGTTAGTTTTGCAACTGGAAAAGGGCTTGCTAGACATAGATGTGTAGTCTGTGGTAGAACAGAATTAGATGATCCAAATCTTGAATTCCGTTTCTGTTCACAGTGTGATGGTGAGTATGAATATTGCCTGGAGCATCTTCACAATCATGTTCATATAAAAAAGAATCCAGTGGCTTCTAGTGAGGAAGGGGATTCTAAAGAAACTAAGACAGCTGAAAGTTCTCAAAGCGATAATAATTCGTAAAAAATAATGATCAGATTTGAATTTAAAAAATTATTTGGCAAGGGAAAAGTTTTTTTATACCTTGTAATATTCGCCCTTCTTTTTATTTTGATAATGTATGGCTTTGGATTTGTAGGAAATAAAAAGAAGCCAGGAGCTGAGAATGAAAAGAAGGGTAAGAGATTTATCAATTTAGGGGTAGTGAATAGAGATGGTTCTGCTATTTCTGAAATGCTTATATCTTATTTTGTCGAGAATGATGAATTTGAAAAATATGTAAATATCATTGTCCCTGAATATAAAAGTCCTGATGAAGCAAAGGCTTATCTTGATGAAGAACTAAGAAAAGGAAGACTTGATATATATCTTGATATTCCCGAGGAATTTGCGGTAAAGATGTATAATCTGGAAAATCTCCCGGTAGATATTTATATTTCTGATAAAAGCCCTATGAAGGCAGCGCTTTTATCAGAACTTTTTAGGAGCTATGGAAGCTATGTTACGGCGGCAGAAGTAGGAAGTCTTACCTTTAGAAGAGCGCTTGCAGCTGCAGGTGCGAGTATTGAAACAATAAATTCCCTAGATGAAAGGGTTACCATAAAGCTTGTCACTAGTGCGCTAGGGAAAGATTCTTTTTTTAATAGAATAGAAGATAATGGAATAGAAAATATTCCTATAAAGCAGTATTATATTGGAGGAGCAGTCTTTTTGCTCCTTATGATTTTTATGGCCTTTTCGGGTGTTTCCGTACTAAATGAAAATGAGTGTGGAATTTCAACAAGGCTTAAGACCTATGGAATTTCAAAAACTAAGAGTATGCTTTCAAAGCTTCCAGCGCATCTTATGCTTCTTTTTATTCTTTTTGCACCGGTCTTTTTTGTAATAAGGAAAAGTATTCTGGTAAAAAAAGTAAATGAGCTGATGAAATTCTCTAAAGATGATTATCTGTTTTTTGCGGGTTATTTGGCACTTATGCTAATTGGCATAGTGGCATTTATGCTCATGGCTACGGTTATAAAATCTGTGCCGGGGTATTTTACCTTTGCCTTTTCATTTATATTAGTTGAGGCGATTATCGGAGGTGCACTTATACCTATGGGCTATCTGCCTGATATGATACAAAAGTTAGCTCTATTATCGCCGTTTTACTGGAGTCTTGAACTCATAGCGCTTTAAAGGTGAGTCCATGAGCTTAAAGAGTTCCCTCATAAGGGAATAGTTAAAAGTGCTAAAATGATTCCTTGCATAAGGGAAGAGTTAAAAGTACTAAAAGGATTACTTACATAAGGGAAGAGTTAAAAGTGCCAAAAGGATTCCTTACATATAAGGTAAAACTAAATGCCGATGTAGCAAGAAAAAGAAGTAAATAGCAGGAGATTTCAGTTTATGAAGGTTTTTACTGCCGAATTGAAAAAACGTTTGAAGCTTGGTTTTTCTGATAAGGCGTATCTTATAGTGATGCTACTTTGCGTTGCTGTCTTTGGCGTAATTGTCCATTACATTAATTCAAGGAGCGCTGAAAGCAGCAGATTTCCTATAGGAATTGTCAATGAGGATAAAAGCGAGACTTCAAATAAGCTTGTTTTAGCACTAAAGAAGAATGCTTCTTTAAGTGTATATGAAGAAGACTTTAACGAGCTTAAAGAAAGAATGGAAAATGGAGTGCTTGAGTGCATTTTCGTGATAGATAAGGGCTATGAAGAAAAGCTCGCCTCCTTAAAAACGAGGAATCTCATTACGCTCTATAAAAGCCCGGGAGATAAAATCTCTGGCGTAATAAGTGACATTGTAGCAGGAGAAATGATGCTTGATATAATGTCCGAGATGTCGTATAATGATTATAGTGTGCGTTTTGACGAAGCAGCAGCTGAGGGAGCTGAATTATTAAGCAAGGATGAATATTATCAGATGATTTCTGAATTGAAGAAGGATCCTAAATATCAGCTTGCTTTTAATATTCATACCATAGCTGTTAGCAAGACAGAGACCGAGGCTCTAAGAGGAGACAGTGAGATAGCCTATTCAGTAGATGCCTCCTTTGTATATGAGCAGGTGATTATCTGTCTTATGGGGCTGATAATCTCCTTCATTTCAATGACAGGAGCAGTTACTTTTATAAGCGAAGCGCGTTCGGGCGTAGGAATAAGGCTTAAATGTCTTGGAAGAAATAAGATAGCTGCCTTTGCAGGGAACTGCCTTGGCATATTTGTGCAGCTTTCAGTTTTCAGTTTTGCCCTGGCGGCCATATTTGAGAGAAAAATGCTGCTAAAGGCTCTATTGATAAATTTTGGTTTTGCCCTTTTCTGGGAAGTGCTATGCGTAGCAATAGCCTATGCAGTGGCTTATATATTTAAAAGAGAAGAGGCTCCTGGAAGTAAGGCCTATGCAGCCTATAATTGCATATGCCTTGTTGCAGTGCTTCTTTCAGCAGCAATCTGCGTTGCATATATTTTTGAAGGTATTGTATTTGAAAAGGTTCCGGAATTTCTGCATTATACTCCGGGTCTGAAATATTTATCTTTACTATCAGAGCTATTATAATAACATAATGAATAAAGAGGTTTTGTTTTCATGAATAACACAGACAGATTATTAAAGGCATTAAAATCAAAGGTGGCTCCAGACCAGGAGCTTCCAGTTTTTTTTAGTGAAATGTCAACGGCTCAGTATAAGTATGCTGTTACGACCTTTGCCTTTAATTATTACAATTACAATGAGAAGCTTGCAACAGAGGAGAATGGCTTTGCCTTTTCAGATGAGGATGTTACCCTGCTGCATAAGGCAATAGATGAAATAGTAAGGGATGCCCTTCTTGGGGATTTTGATCCTATTGTACGTGAAAAGGCCATTTCTAAGTTAGATGCCTTTAGATTAAAGGCGAGCATGCGTACTAAGATATTAGTTACCTATGCAGACGTAGTTGCACTTTATAATTATGTTTTATCAAGACTTGAGGATTATTCCGATAATAAGGAATATGCATATGTTGACTATGCAGATGAAAATTTTGTTACTAATACGACCAAGAGATTATATGACTTCATTTTCCATGATAAGGATAATGCAGTTATTAATGATAAAATAAGAGGAGTGCTATCTCAGCTTCCTATTAGAATGACAAAGGTAAGATTCTTTGATCTTCTTCATAATAATCTTACTCTTTACATTGGAAGTGAGGTTTCAGCCTTAAATGGAATGCTTTATAGATTAAGAAGTGCCTGCGGCCTGTTATTCTATGAGGATCCATCAAAGTCTGTGTTCGAGAGCATTGGAAAGAGCATAGTAAGTCTTGAGACTGCTTCAAAGAGCGGCGCCTTTAAGTCAGGAATGTCAAAGGAAATGCTTGAGGGCTATGAGGCAGATGTAAAGCTTCTTGATAAGAAGATACATAAGCTCATAGAGGATTATACTCAGACAGCAGAGCTTATAAATTTCCTTTATGCAGCTCTTTTATCAAAGCCATATGTTACCATAGATGCAAATGAAAGATTTAGGATGGTAGAGCCTGTTTTAAGGGCTGTAAATGCTAGTCTTTTAAGTGGAAATCCGGTTTCAGCTGCAGCGCTTGCTGATGAGAATTTCCAGAAGGCAGAAGGTACTCTTGAGGATGACCTTTTAAATATTAATAAGCTGAATGGTGTATTTGAAGAGGTTCAGAATGTGTGCGGAGATTTCATAGAAGCAATGAATCTCAGTGCTCAGGAAAAATGCATAAGCTATTCTAAGGATCTTGTTTCAGATTCTATTTTTGCAGCACTTTCAGACAATAAGGAAGAAAATACTGACATGCTTTCTGAAGAAACCCTTTCAGATGGCAAGGGCGGTATAAAGGAAAATGTTGATGCTGAGATGATCGAAAAGGTATTTGAAGGTCTTAAGGAGCTGTTTGAAAATGGCTTTAGCGGTTCAAAGCAGTTATCAAGAGCAAGAATGGCAGCAGCAATTTCGAACTTCAATGTATTTTTCCAGGATAATCAGGAAATCGTGGATTATATAAGACATGTTTTAACTGCCTGTCACGACAGAAATGAGCTATGTGCAAGCATTCAGCTTGAAGATCAGCTCATGATGGGAGATGCAGAAGAAATCTAAAGCATTAGCTTTAAAACTTTAGCTTTAAAACTTTAGCTTTGTAACTTTAGCTTTAAAACTTTAGCTTTGTAACTTTAGCTTTGTAACTTTAGCTTTAGAGCTTTAGCTTTAGAGCTTTAGCTTTAGAGCTTTAGCTTTAAAACTTTAGCTTTGTAACTTTAGCTTTAGAGCTTTAGCTTTAAAACTCTAGCTTTAAAACTTTAGCTTTGGAACTTCAGGGCAGCAATAGAATATGGGAAAGGATTCCTACTATGCTGAAATGGTATAATGACTGTTTTGTGCAAAATTCAATGAAGAAATCCTTTGAAAAAATAAAGGGTGAAATTAATGCAGGCACCTGCAAAAGTACGGTTCATTTAATTGTTGTATCCTTAAATAAGGAGGATGTTTTTGACATACTTAACATGAAAGAGCTTAAGTATGAAGGAAAGCAGGCAGAGGAGGGATATGATGGCAATATTTACGTGGTAGGTATTGCAAGGAGCCGCGATGATGCAAAGGAGCTTGCAGGCAGCATAATAAGTAGCTATTACACACAAAGGGGAACTTTGGATGTAAGAAGTTTTTTTGAGGACAAGAAGAATGAGTTTAATTAGTATATTGGGAGTTACACTTGCAGTACTGAAGGTAATAGGCAAGATAATTCTGATTATTCTTGCAGTAATACTTGCGATTATTCTTCTTGTACTTATTCTGCTAAGTTTGCCGTTTTCTTATGAGGCAGGGGGCTATGTAGATACTGCAAATATGAAGAAGACGGATGTGACCTTAAAATTTAAGTATTGTTTTGGCGTGATATTAAATGCTATAGCGGAATATAAAAAGAAAAAATTAAAGATATTGGTAAAAGTGTTTTTCTTTACCGTTATGAAAAAGTGCATAGGCGGAAAAAAGAAAGAGAAAGAGGATGCTGAAGGCAGCACATCTTCTGAAAGTTCTGAAAGTGCTGAAAGTACTGAAAGTGAAAGTGATGTCTCGGGTGAAGCGAATGGCAGCGCTGATAACGCGGATGGCAAAGCCACAGGCGAAAGCGAAGGCTCTGATAGCACAGATGAAGCCTTAAGCGAAAGTGACGGCGCTGATAACGCGGATGGCAAAGCCGCAGGCGAAAGCGAAGACTCTGGTAGTACAGATGAAGCCTTAAGCGAAAGTGACGGCGCTGATAACGCGGATGGCAAAGCCACAGGCGAAAGCGAAGGCTCTGATAGCACAAATGATGGACCAAAGGGTGAAAATTTCAACGAAGGAATGGACCTAGAGGATGAAATATCAGAAGAGGAAGCGGATTTAGAGGAAGAAGAAGCAGAGCTTGAAGGCAAGGTGAGTGAAGTCGAGTCTAGAGAAGAGGGCGCTAATGCTAATGAAGCATATGCTAATGAAGCAAATGATGTGGAGGCAGAAAGTCCGGAAAACTCTGAAAGAGCGGCTAATGAAGAACCTGGTGAAATAGTAAAAGAGAAAAAAGAACTCGGCGAAAAGTTAGATGAAATAGCTGATAAGCTGGATGATCTAGATGAAGTCGGAGATAAAATCGATGCCAAGGTAGCTGGAATTGAAGAAAAATATTCTAAATTCGAGAGAATAAAGAATGCGATAGTAGAAATAATAGAGGATGAAAAATTCTTTAAGGACATAGCATTCTTTAAAAAGCATCTGCTAAAGATCTTAAAGGCCTTCCTTCCTAAAAAAATAGAGGGCTGGCTGGATTATGGAATGGCAGACCCGGCTACAACGGGCAAGATTACTGCAATTTTGGGAATGTTATATGGAATGTATGCAGAGAACTTTGATTTTACCCCGGATTTTGAAACAGATATTACCTATGTAAGGGGAGAATTTAAGTTAAAAGGTTGTTTTTGCTTGATTTATATATTGGGCCAGCTTCTTAGAATGGTCTTCTCGTTCCACTTTATAAGGGTTTTCAAGAGGTATAAAAAGATCATGGCAGCCGTTAATGGAGAAGAGCCGGAAAAGGCTAAGGGTCAATGAAATAAGACTTAAAATTAATTAAAAAGTACTTGTTAAAAAATGATATTTGAATTATAATAATGAGGTATGAACAAAGGAGGCAATATGGCAGAGAACGAGAAAAAGGGATTATCATCTTCAGAGGATTTTAATACAGCTGTAACCGCATTACTTAAGGGAATGAATACTTTTGTATCAAGCAAGACTGTTGTCGGAGAACCGGTAAAATTCGATGATGGCACGATTATTGTCCCTTTTGTTGACGTTTCCTTCGGTGTCGGAGCAGGAACACTTAATGCAGATAAAAAGGGAAAGGCCGGCGGAGGAATGGGCGGCAAGATTTCCCCTACTGCAGTGCTCGTTATTCAGAACGGAACTTCAAGAATTGTAAGTGTCAAGAACCAGGATACTATTACTAAGGTACTTGATATACTTCCAGATGTAGTAGACAGATTCAAGAAGACACCTGAGCAGAAAGCCCAGGAAAAAGCGGTTAATGACAAAGTAAAAGAAAAATATCAAAATAAGTAAAAAAACACTTGCAATTTGAAAAAAAGTTTGCTAAAATAGATAACTGTTTGCAGGTAAGTTTTTATAGTTTGTAAGGAGGTGGCCGTAATGGCTAAATGTGCAATTTGTGAGAAGGCATCACTGTGGGGATCACAGTTAAGCCACTCAAGAAGCCGTCTTAGCGGAAAGCATAACAGAGAGTGGAAGTCTAACGTAAAGCATGTTAGAATCAAGGTTGATGGCAGAACAGTTACATCTTATGTATGTACAAAGTGCCTTAGAGCTGGTAAGGTTGAGCGTGCTTAATTATAGTCTGTAATGCAGAAATTATCATAGGGGTACTCTGAAGTATCCCTATTTTTTATGCATTTTAACTGCGATTTATTTTTATACTAGACAATGAACGCAACATTTGGTATAATAATAAAGATATAGTGATTTTAGTGCGTTTATTTATATATTTCAGTTATTGCATTGAAAATAGCTATAGTAAAAGGAATGGAGGGCAGGATATGATTACAACAATGACAACTAAGAATGGAAATATTAGTATGGATACTGAAGTAATTGCAAATTATGCTGGTTCAGCTGCTGTTGAATGCTTTGGTGTTGTTGGAATGGCTTCTATAAGTATGAAGGATGGTCTTGTACGTCTTTTAAAGGGAGATAATCTTACACATGGAGTGGGTGTTAAGATGCATGATGGAAAAATCATTATTGATTTCCATATTATTGTTTCTTATGGTGTTTCAATCGTTACTGTTGCTGAAAATCTTGTATCAAATGTGAAGTATAAGGTTGAAGAATTTACAGGATTAAACGTAGAAAAGATTAATATATATGTAGAAGGTGTAAGAGTAATAGATTGACTTTAGGAGGTACATTTAGGTGAGTACATTGGCTATTGATGCACAGATGCTCAAGAAGCTTTTTCTTGCAGGTGCAGCTACCATAGAGGCAGATAAGGATCGTATAAACGAACTTAACGTTTTCCCTGTTCCAGATGGAGATACAGGTACAAATATGACATTGACAATTATTTCTGCAGCTAAGGATGTAGCAGAAATTGAAGATGTTAATTTTGAGACTCTTTGTAAGACAATGAGCAGCGGCTCTCTTAGAGGCGCACGTGGAAATTCAGGTGTTATTTTATCACAGCTCCTTCGTGGATTTACAAAGGAAGTAAAGACTTGTACGGAGATAACAGTTCCTGTAGCTGTCGCAGCCTTCAACAAGGCAGTAGAGACAGCATACAAGGCAGTTATGAAGCCAAAGGAAGGAACAATCCTTACTGTAGCAAGAGGAGGAGCAGAAAAGGCCTCTCAGCTTCTTGGAGAGACAGAAGATCTCGTAGAGTTCCTTGAAAAGGTAGTAGAGCGCATGAGAGAGGTTCTTGACTATACCCCGGAGCTTCTTCCTGTTCTTAAGGAAGCAGGCGTTGTGGATTCAGGCGGAGCTGGTCTTCTTGCAATCATGGAAGGTGCATTAAAGGCACTTAAGGGCGAAGATATCGATGTTTCTGCAGTAGTAGGAGATGCAGAGGCAGGAGCAGCAAAGAAGAATCTTGATTCTTCAAAGATATCAACCGCGAATATTAAGTATGGTTATTGTACAGAATTCATTGTAGTTCTCGATGAGCCACTTGATACACAGGTAGAGGAAGCCTTCAAGAATTATCTCCTTGGAATGGGAGATTCTCTTGTATTTGTAGGCGATGAAGAATATATAAAGATCCATGTTCATACAAATCATCCAGGAGAAGTATTTGAAAAGGCTCTTACATATGGACAGCTCAGCCGTATGAAGATCGATAATATGCGTATCGAGGCAACTGAGAAGTTTGAAGAAGAAAGAGAAAAGATCGCAGCTGCTCAGGGTGATGAAAAGATGGCAGAAGCAATGTTTGCTGACATCGTTTCTAGAAATGAGCGTTCATCTTCAGCTATTAATTCTGGTATAAAGATAAATGAAAAGAAGGCAGAAGCGCCTAAGAAGGAAGAAGTAAAGGAAGTAGGTTTCATTGCAGTATCAATCGGATCTGGAATGAATGAGATTTTCAAGGGACTTGGCGTAGATTACATCATTGAAGGTGGTCAGACAATGAACCCAAGCACTGAGGATATGCTCAATGCGATTTCAAATGTAAATGCTAAGACAATTTATATTCTTCCAAATAATGGTAATGTTGTTCTTGCAGCTAATCAGGCAGCGACACTTACCAAGGATAAGAAAATCGTGGTTGTACCTTCAAAGACTGTTCCTCAGGGAATTGCAGCTCTTATCAACTATGTATACGATAGAACTCCGGAAGAGAATACAGAGTATATGAAGGAACAAATGGCTGCAATTAAGTCTGGTGAGGTTACCTACGCAGTCAGAGATACCACTTATGAAGGAAAGACAATTAAGCAGAATGATATCATGGGCATTGGTGATAAGGGAATCGCAGCTGTAGGTTCAGACATTGAAGAGACAGCACTTGAGCTTATTGCTTCAATGATAGATGAGGATAGTGGACTCGTAAGTATCTATTATGGTGCAGAACGCACGGAAGAGGATGCCGAGAAGCTTTCAAATCTTATCTCTGAAAAGTATCCAGATGTTGACGTTGATGTTCAAAATGGTGGACAGCCAATTTACTACTACGTACTTTCAGTAGAATAATATGCTTTTTGTGGCGGATAGTGTGGTTACGCTGTCCGCCTTTATTTAGTTTTAGGAAATGGGATTATTATCAATGAAAAAATATGCGCTTGAGGATGAGCTGACAAAAATAAAGGGTATAGGCCCTAAAAGTGCAGCTCTGTTTGAGAAGCTTGGAGTAAAAAGAATAGAAGATCTTCTGTATTTTTACCCATCAAGATATGAAGAATTTGAAGAGCCTCTTCCAGTAAGAGAACTCCAGAGCGGAGCCTTAAAGGCCGTAGAGGTAACTCTCCAGGGTGAGCCTGTCTTTAAAAGATTTAAGGGAAGAGTCATGACGACTGTTATAGTAGGAGATGTTACGGGAAATATAAGGGCTGTATGGTTTAATATGCCATATATTTCAAAAACTCTCAAATCTGCAGTTCACTATGTAATGAGGGGAAATATTTCGGCAAAGGGCGGTATGATGGAAATAATCCAGCCAAAGCTCTATTCAAGGCAGGAGTATCAGCTTATTACGGGAAGGCTTCTTCCGGTTTATCACCTTGTTAAGGGACTTACCAATAATGCAGTAACTAAGGCGATAAGTGCTGTCATAGAGGATGTGGAATTTCCAGAGGATTATCTAAGCCTCAAGGAAAGAAGAGAGCTTGGAGTATGCAGCCTGACAGAGGCACTAAAGACCATCCACTTTCCTAAAAATAAGGATGATGTAATAAAGGCAAGAAAGAGGCTTGTATTTGATGAGCTCTTTACCTTTTCAGTTAAAATGCAGCTCCTTAAAAGTAATGATAAGGAGCATAAAAACGGTTATGTTGTTTCGGAGAAAAATAGCGAAGGGGGAAGTGTTTTAGAGGAGTTTAAGAAAAGCCTTCCTTTTGAGCTTACTAAAGCGCAGAGCCTTGCAGTAGAGAAAATATCGAAGGAGATGTCCGGAGAAGCTACCATGAATATGCTGCTTCAAGGAGATGTAGGCTCGGGAAAGACTGCAGTTGCAGCAGCTGCAATGTATATGGCTGTTAAAAGCGGCTATCAGGCAGCTCTTATGGCGCCAACGCAGGTATTAGCAGTTCAGCACTATGGAAAATTGTCTCCGATGTTCGAAAAGCTCGGAATCAGGACGGTACTGCTAAATGGCGGTATGAGCGCAGCTAAAAAGAAGGAGGCAGCAGCCCTTATAGCTTCTCACGAGGCAGATGTAATAATCGGTACAAACGCCCTTATTCAGGGAAAGGTAGAATATGATAAATTAGCCCTTGTAATAACGGATGAGCAGCACCGCTTCGGTGTAAAGCAGCGAGAGGCTCTTTCCTTAAAGGGGACAGAGGGTGAAGTGTTGCCGCACGTATTATGCATGTCTGCAACTCCTATTCCAAGGACACTTGCAATAATTCTTTATGCAGACATGGATATCTGCGTTTTGAACGAGCTTCCAGCAGGAAGACTTCCGGTTAAAAATGCCGTTGTCGATCCATCTTATAGACCAAAGGCCTGGAATTTTATAAGAAATCAGATATCCGAGGGAAGACAGGCATATATAGTATGTCCTATGATAGATGAAAATGATACTCTAGAGCTTGAGAATGTAACGCAGTATGTTGAGGATTTAAGAAGCACTCTTCCTCCAAGCATCAGAATTGATTCTCTGACCGGAAAGATGAAGCCGGCACAGAAGGATGCTGTACTAGAGAAGTTTGCAGCGCATGAGACAGACATACTAGTTTCAACGACAGTAATAGAGGTCGGAATAGATGTACCTAACTGTACGGTAATGCTCATAGAAAATGCCGAGCGCTTCGGACTTGCATCTCTTCATCAGCTGAGAGGAAGAGTAGGAAGAGGAAGCAATCAGAGTTATTGCATATTTATGAGCGGTAAATTTGATAAAGATACCATGAAGCGTCTTGAGGTAATGAGGAATTCAAATGACGGCTTTAAGATAGCAGAAGAGGATCTTAAAATGAGAGGACCGGGAGACTTCTTTGGAATCAGGCAGAGCGGAGAAATGGATTTTAAGCTTGCTGATATTTATCAGGACTCTGAGGTACTTATAAAGGCAGCGCAAAAGGCGAGAGAGTTAAGTGAAGAAGAGCTCGCTGAAATGTCAGAGCGCTTCCCGATTCATTTTATGTTGTAACTTGATATCTTAGCTAGTAAAATATTTAATTTAGTTAAAATGTAATATGGGAGCCATATGGATCTAAAGAAAAATAAAGTAGCAAATGCAGATGGAAATCTGCTTGAGAGAATAGAGGCAGTAAGGAAGGAAAGACAGAGACAAAATCTCGAGAAACTTCTTGGCGAGCTGAATGAAATGATAGGCCTAAATCAGGTGAAGAATGAAATCAATTCATTAGTAAATCTCATTGAAATAGCCAGGATGAGAAGTGAAAAGGGCCTTCCTTCAATGGATATGTCTTATCATATGGTATTTACTGGAAATCCTGGAACTGGAAAGACGACAATAGCAAGATTAGTTGCAGGAATATATAAAGAACTGGGCGTCTTAAGCGCCGGAACTCTTACAGAGACAGACCGGGCAGGCCTCGTAGCGGGCTTTGTGGGACAGACGGCTCTAAAGGTAAAGGATGTCTGCAAGAAGGCAAGCGGCGGAGTTTTATTTATAGACGAGGCCTATTCACTTACCCAGAGCACAAGCTCAAGTGACTTTGGACTTGAAGCGGTTGATACCCTTGTTAAGGAAATGGAAGATAATAGAGGAAATCTTGTTGTAATAGCGGCAGGCTATACTAATGAAATGAGAAGGTTCATAAGTGCAAATACCGGTCTTATGTCAAGATTCAATAAAATAATAGAATTTCCGGATTATTCAGAGGAAGAGCTGATAGATATATTAAGACTTATGGCAAAAAGAGCTGGTTATCAGCTTACAGCAGAGGCTGTCATGGTAATAAAGTGCTATGTAGAGGAAATGACCCCTAATGAGGCAAGAGATTTTGGTAATGCAAGAGGAATAAGAAATCTGTTTGAAAGAATGGTCACCAATCAGGCAAACAGGCTTATGAGCCAAAAAGGAGTAAGGAGCGTCAAGGCGCTTACCTTTATTACCAGAGATGATGCGATGCTTGCGGTAAAGGAAAATATAGCAAGCCATGGCTGGAATCTGTTGTGATGCAAAAGCACTTTAAAATGCTGAATATTTAAGGAGAGCAAAATGGCTGCAATAGTTTTTTTATTAACCGCATTTATTTTAGGCTATGCTCTGACAAAGAGTATATTTCCTAAGGTATCGGGCTTTGTAAGAGGTACCTCGGAGTATTTCCTCCTTATACCAATGTGGTTTTATTTGGGAATAATTCCCATTACCTGGGCAGTGTATATACTGGCTACGCTGCTAGTAGGTAAGGTAAAGGGAAATGTGCTCTTACCTGCTAATGCCATAGCGATAGGAACGTCTCTTGTTATTTCAGCGCTGTTATTATTTCTTTCTAGCAGAAAGGAAAAAGCTCTGGCTAAATCAGAAAAGGCGGCTGAAGAAGAGAATTTAAAGGAAAAGGCGGGAAAGGGAGCTTCTGGTAAAAACTCTAAGGGAAAAGGTAGAGCGGGCCTTCGAGCTGCTCAGGATATAGGTGATAAAAATAGTAAGAATAATAAGGGCAGCAAGGATAATACAAAGGTAAAAAAGGATAGATATGCCCGTCTTACAAGTGCAGAAATGGTATTTTTCATACTTGCTGCAGCGCTTATCATCTTCCTTATGGTAGAATCCTTCCACATTAAGGATGGAAAGATTTATGTCGGTTTATCGGTGTTCAGTGATTTTTCACCTCACCTTTCGATGATACGTTCATTTTCAAGGGGAACTAATTTCCCTGCGCAGTATACACCATATGCCGGAAGTGATATAAAGTATCACTTTATGTTTGAGTTCCTTGCAGGAAATCTTGAATTTTTAGGCTTAAGATTAGATTATGCTTTTAATGTACCATCAATACTTGGAATGCTAAGTACCATAAGTCTTATTTACGTATTTGCGCTTAAGCTTTCATATAGAAAGCTTGCAGGCGGACTAGCAGTGCTTTTCTTCTTGTTCAGGTCCTCGCCTAGCGCCTTTACTTATCTAGCTTCGGTGTCTAAGGGCAATGTCAAGAATACACTTCTTGAAACCATGGAATTCATAGGCTATACTCCAAATGAGAACTGGGGTCTATGGAACCTTAATGTATATCTTAATCAAAGGCATTTAGGCTTTTCTTTAGGAGTGATGATTTTATTTGTAATGTTCTTTACTGAGCGCTTCCTTGAGGGAGCGGCAAGGCTTAAGGAGAGAACCTCCATTGCAAATGGTGGAACCTTAGATCTTGAAAAAGGATTTGGAGGCTTTTTTACAGCCTTAACTAAGAGAATAAGTGTATTCGTTAAAGATAGTCTTTTCTCTTTAGCCGGCTGGAAGATAAGAGATAAGCAGTTCTACGGAGAGGGGAAGGGCATTGTCAAAAGGCTTTCTCTTGGAATAATTGCAGGTCTTTACCTTGGAATGCTGGGCTTTTGGAACGGGGCAGTAGTAATAGCGGCGCTTCTTGTGCTTTTTATGCTGGCGGCAGCAGGAGATGGAAGGCTTGAATACCTTGTAACAGCTATTATTTCAGTTGGACTGGTGCTGCTTCAGAGCCATACCTTCATAGAGGAAAGTCCTTTTGGTATCAAATATCAATTTGGCTTTATTGCTGAAAATAAGACCTTCTTTGGAGTACTTGACTATATCTGGCTGCTGACGGGAGCTGTTTTAATAGTTATGTTCGCGGCCTTTGTAACGCAAAAGGGCAGCAGGAAGTATCTTATACTTGCATACTTCATACCGTTTGTTTTTGCCTTTAATGTTTCAATGACCATAGATGTTACTGTAAATCATAAGTATATAATGATGTCGCTCATGCTCCTTTCGATCGTGGAGGGAGAATTCATAGGTGAGATGTTTTCAAAGACAAAGAGCCTTGCAAAGAAGGCGGCTTACGTGCTTCTGGTATTTGTACTTATATTTACAGGAGCCTTTGAGGCAAAGATAATAGCAAATAGAAATGAAGATAAAATCACTGAAGCCTCGGGGCTTACGTTTGATGTTGATGACCCGGTTACAAAATGGCTTATTGAAAATACTGATTCAGACGACATTCTTCTTACGTCAAATTACTGCATGAATAATGTAATTCTTGCAGGACCTAGTCTTTATCTGCAGTGGCCATATTATGCATGGAGTGCGGGCTATGACACTGATTACCGCGCAGAGCAGGTAAAGCTTATGTATTCTGCTAGCAGCGTAAGTGAGCTAAAGGAGCTGGTGCATGAAAATGATATCAGCTATATAATAGTGGATAGTGATAATAGAATGTCAGAGGATTATGAATTGAATGAGGATACTATAGCAGAGGCTTTTGAATTAGTATTCCATGATGATAATAGGTTTTTAAATATCTACAAGGTAGATTAAATAATAAATGGAGGGTTTTAATATGAATTATGATTATGTTATTGTTGGAGCTGGACTTGCAGGACTTACCTTTGCAAGAATTAAAGCGGATGAAGGGAAAAAGATATTAGTAGTTGAAAGAAGAAGTCATATAGGAGGAAATGTGTATGATTCCTATAATAATGATGGCATTTTGATCCATAACTATGGACCTCATATTTTCCATACAAAGGATAAAGGGGTATATGAGTTCCTTAGCAGATTCACCGAGTGGAATGATTTTCAGCACAGAGTCCTTAGCTTTGTAGATGGAAATCTCATACCTATGCCTATAACTCTTGAGAATGTCAATAAGCTCTATAATTTGAACATGTCCACAGAGGAAATGAAGGATTTCATAGCAAAGAAGGCAGAGAAAATCGATGAGATAAAGAGCAGCCGCGATGTGGCTCTTAGCATGGCAGGTCAGGAAATATATGAAAAGTTTTTTGAGAATTATACCAAAAAACAGTGGGGAGTAGATCCTAAGGATCTTGATACTTCTGTAATATCACGTATTCCACTTCGCTATAATAGAGACACCAGGTATTTTACAGATCAGTATCAGGGAATGCCAAAATTTGGATATACCAAGATGTGTGAGAGCATGATAGCAAGCAAAAATATCAAGATTATGCTCAATACTGACTTTGAAGAAATAAGAGAGGACATTCCAGAGTCTGCGCAGATTATCTATACAGGTGCTGCAGATGCTTATTACGGCTATAAGTATGGAAGATTAAAATACCGCAGTCTGAAATTCAAGTTCGAGACCTATAGAATGGAAGAATATCAGGAGGCACCGGTCGTAAATTATCCAAATGACTATGACTATACAAGAATTACTGAATTCAAGAAGATGACCTGGCAAAAGAGCGATGTGACGACTATTGTAAAAGAATTCCCTTGTGACTATGATCCGGATGACCCGGAGGCAGACGAGCCATATTATCCATTCCCAACTAAGGAGTGGAAGGATAAATTTGCTCTTTATAAGGCGGATATGGACAAGGAGAAGAGGGTTCACTTCATAGGAAGACTTGCGCAGTACCGTTACTATAATATGGATGCTGTTGTAAGGACAGCAATCGATCTTGCAAAAGAGGTTTAAAGTTTGGAAATAGGCTAATTTGTTTCGAAATTTATTATTTTTAGTCTTTAAAAATCTAATAAAATATGATATAATATTATCAATAATTTTATTGAAGATTAATAAAGTTATTCCGCATAGGAAAAGAAAAACAGCATTTGAAAATGTATTTAATAGGGCTATAATAATAAAGGAGGCTAAATGGATAGTTTATATATCGTGATTCCTGCTTACAATGAAGAAGCAAATGTAGAAAATGTAGTTAAGGACTGGTATCCAGTCATTGAGAAAATGAGTGATAAATCAAGGCTTGTAATAATTGATGATGGAAGCCGGGATAATACTTATAAGATTCTTACAAGGCTTGCAGAAAAAAGACCAAAGCTCATAGCGCTGACAAAGCCTAATGCAGGTCATGGTGCAACGGTTCTTTATGGATATAATTATGCAATCGAGAAGGGGGCAGATTATATTTTCCAGACTGATTCAGATGGACAGACACTTCCATCAGAATTCTGGAAATTCTGGGATACTAGAGAAAAGTATGCAATGGTAATAGGTCATAGAAAGGGCAGACAGGACGGCTTCTCAAGAGTATTTGTTACAAAGACTCTTAAGCTTGTAATTCTTCTGTGCTTCCATGTAAGTATTACTGATGCAAATACTCCGTTCAGATTAATGAAGGCAAAGGTGCTAAAGGAGAGATTAAAGCTTGTGCCAAAGGATTTCAATCTTTCAAATGTTTTGATATCTGTAATATATGCAAAGCAGAAACTTCCTGTAAAATATATGCCTATTACCTTCAGACCACGCCAGGGCGGCGTAAATTCAATTAATCTAAAGAAGATTTTTGGAATCGGCAAGAAGGCGCTTTTAGATTTTGTGAAGCTCAATAAGGCGCTAAAGAAGGCCTGAGAGGCAAAAGTTTTTTAAAATAATAAATAATGGGGCGCTTTACATCTGCGGTAAGCAGTATGTAAGGCGCTTTTACGAGGAAATCATGAATAAAGAAAAAGTGAGCATATTCAGCTATATAAAGCCATTGGTATTAATGGTATGCGCAGTGATTGCAGCAAAAGGTTTTTTGACAAAGGATTTTGGACCTTTCATCAAATGGTATCTGATTCTATTTTTAGTTTCGCTTAGTGCCATGCCGCTTACCTTCATATTATTCAGGAAATTCAATAATCTGGGCTATATGTTTGCAAAGCCGGTAGGTATATCGATTTCAGGAATGATAATGTGGTATTTATCTTCATTTAAAATAATGAAGTTTAATGAGGTGAATTCTTTTATTTGCGTTGGTCTAACGCTCGTTATTTCAGGAGTGTGCTATTATTTCTGGAATTATTGGAAGAAGGATGTGCCTAAGATAAACCTTGATGACATAAAGAGCGCCATACCATCCATGATAAGAGTAGAATTTATCTTCCTGGTGATTTTTACTTTTTGGTGTTACATGAAAGGCTTTAATGCTCAGGCCTATGGAACTGAAAAATTCATGGATTATGGCTATATGACAGCGATTAATAGAGCTGAATATATGCCGCCGCAGGACCTCTGGTTTTCAGGTAAATCCATAAATTATTATTATATCGGACAGTACCTTGCAACTTTCCTCACAAAAATCTCCGGAGTCGGAGTGGGCTATGGCTACAATCTCATGCTTATGACTCTTGCAGCGCTTTCCTTCTCACTTAGCTATGCCATAGTGTGCAATGTATTGCTTCAGGCAATGGAGGGAAAGGTTAAAAGACGTGAAAAATACAGCCTTACAGATGATTTCATCCAGATACAGCCTATAATAGGAGGAACTCTTGCAGGACTAGCAAATAGTATAGCAGGAAATGTCCACTATGTAGTTTACGGAATAATCATTCCCATAATTAAGAAGATAAAAGGTGAGTCCTATGATTCGTATTGGTTCCCTGATGCAACCAGATACATTGGTTACAATCCGGACAGACCAGATAAGACCATTCATGAATTCCCTTGCTATTCTTTTGTATTAGGAGATCTTCATGCTCATGTACTTAACATAATATTTGTACTTACCGTACTTGGAATTCTTTATTCACTTTTACTTGAAAGAAAGGATTATTTAAGGGCGGCAAATGAAGGAAGAGAGCTAGGGACCCCGGGTATCTTTAGGGAAGCTTTTACCCCGCAGATCATAATGCTTGGTTTTTACATCGGCCTTTTCCATACTACCAATTACTGGGATTTCCCGATTTATTTTGTGGTAGCAGGTGCAATCATACTGTTCTCAAATATAGTAGTATATAATAAGGCGCTGCCGGTATTAAAGCTAACGTCGCTTCAGGCACTGGTGATTCTTGCAATTTCAAGCCTTGTAAGTCTGCCATTTACCTTAAATTTTACACAGATATCAACTCAGATAAAGCTTGCAGAAAATCATAGCTATTTCTATCAGCTGCTCGTACTCTGGGGACTTCCGGTAATTACAGCATTGATTTTCTTTATAATGCAGGCTGGGGAATATGCTGAAGGGTATAACTTTAAAAAGAAAAAGAGCAGAAATATTTTTCTGAAACTCTTTAGAAGCCAGGATGCAAGTGATATGTTCATATTTACTATAACAGCCTGCGCTGTGGGACTTATAATTTTGCCGGAAATCATTTACGTAAAAGATATCTACGAGGGAGATTATAAGCGCTCAAATACAATGTTCAAGCTTACTTACCAGGCATATATTATGCTAAGTCTTATGCTAGGCTATGCTTTCCCTAAGCTTATAGTATTTACGAAGAAAGTATTATACAGAGTTCTTGGCATAATATCTTTGATTTTATTTGTCCTTACACTTGGATACTTTGATGTAGCTGTGGGAAGCTGGTTCGGAGAAATATCTAAGCAGGAAGGCTATATATCCCTCGATTCTTCAGAATTCTTAAAATTTAGCTCCATAGAAGGTGATGACATTCCTATGGTAGATGATAGAAGGGCGATTGACTGGCTGAATGAAAATGTAAAGGGGACTCCAGTGGTATTAGAAGCAAATGGAGACAGCTATACCTATTATAATAGAATATCGACCTTCACGGGATTACCTACAATACTGGGCTGGAGAACTCACGAGTGGCTATGGAGAAGTGAAAATTCATCCACGGGCTTCCCGGAGGAGGCAGCAGTAAGAGAAGAGGTTGTAAAAAATATATATACCTCTGAAGATGAGCAGTACGTAAGAGAAAAGCTAGAGGAATATGATGTATCTTACATTGTTGTGGGGTATTGTGAATTAAATAATCAGATGAAATGGGGAGAGGCGCCTGTAAATGAAGAACTGCTCAAGAGCCTTGGTACAGTGGTGTTTGAATCTGATCAATTTGATGGAGTAGCCCCAATATATATAATTAAGATAAACAAATGGTGGGAAAAAAAGTAAAATAAAAAGGAATATGCCGGCTAGGTATAAATAATGTAGTAAAAAATAGAAAGCTAATATAATAATAACTTTACTGGTAATTTGAGAGAAAATGATTATAATGTAACTGTGTGCAAAATTAGAAGAATTTATCAATCGTAGGGAAATAAAGGGAAAGGAGAAATGACCGTGATTGTATTCATGGGAAACGAAGCTGGGGCAGGAGTTACAGGAAATATGATATCCATAGCTCTCGCACTTGCTAGTGAGATGAATTGCACCATTACGTTGTTTGAAAATCATGCTGGAAACAATGGAATTATGAACTATTTGAAACCGCACGAAAATGTTAATTGCGTGTGTGAGGAGGATTACTTAAGTTCTCTGTATCGGAATTCTTTAACAAGGAGCAAATCAGAGTATACTGTTGAGGAAATCGTACAGAATAGGCTCTACTATTATGGAAAGCCTGCTCAGAATCAGTTAGCTCATGATTATGGAATGACCTACATGATCAGTGAAGTTTTAAATGACATCAAGTCAATAGAGAAAGTTAGAAATAATTTTGTCTTTGTCGATGCGAAGCTCTCTGGTACGGAAAATTCAAAATATCTTATTGAGAAAGCAGATCTTATTGTTGTAAATCTGACTCAAAACCGTTCGGGAATAAGGGATTTCCTGATAAATTATCCAGATATATCTGAAAAAGCAGTTTTTGTAGTTTCAGATTTTGATGCAAATGACGAGAGTTCTAGAGCAGAAATCAATAATTTGATGCTGTTTCACAGAAATAGGACCTTCGTTCTGCCACATTGCAGTGATTTTAGATTTTCAGCTGAAAGTGGAGATCTGATTGAGTTTTTCAACAATGGCTGGGAGAGTGAACAAAAAAACTGGTATGAGGATAAAACTGCTCATGGCGAGAGAGTATTCTATTTTAAATCCTTGAAAAACGTATCAAGATCAATAATGGTAATGCTCAATGAAATACGTGAGTCAAAAGAGGCAAAAAAGCGGGTATAGTTCCGAACTTAAGTTAAGACCGGAAGGGCTATTGATGGCTCTTAGATGCAGCAATTTTTAAACAAGAAAAATGTACAAAAAGGACCTGTAAAGTAAACAGGTCCTTTTTGTATTTAGAAAAATACTTATTTGTTTATTATGATAAAGATGTAAATATAAGGTAAATATAATATCGCTTAAAGGCTTTTAGTGAACTTATTGTGAATATTTAAAAATGTTACTTGCTTTTTTTGATTATGTTTGTTAAAATAATAACGGTTTAGTAAATATGAGTTTTAAGAAAAAGTCTTAAGACCCAAAAAATATATCTTATTTTAGGAGGAATAGTTATGGCAGTAAAGGTAGCTATCAATGGTTTTGGCCGTATCGGTCGTCTTGCATTCAGACAGATGTTCGAAGCAGAGGGTTATGAGGTTGTTGCAATCAACGATTTAACAAGCCCAAAGATGCTTGCTCATCTTCTTAAGTATGATACAGTTCATGGTGCATATGCTCCATCATTCATGGCTGGAAAGCACACAGTATCATATGATGACACATCAATCACAGTAGATGGCAAGAAGATCGAAATCTCAGCAGAGAAGGATGCTAACGATTGCCCATGGGCTAAGTACAACGTAGACGTTGTTCTTGAGTGTACAGGTTTCTATACATCAAAGGAAAAGGCACAGGCTCACATCAATGCAGGTGCAAAGAAGGTTGTTATTTCAGCTCCAGCTGGAAATGATCTTCCTACAATCGTTTACAACGTTAACCACAAAACATTAAAGGCTTCAGATACAGTTATTTCTGCAGCTTCATGTACAACAAACTGCCTTGCACCTATGGCAAAGGCTCTCAATGATTATGCTCCAATCCAGAGCGGTATCATGCTTACAATTCACTCATACACAGGTGATCAGATGATCCTTGACGGACCACAGCGTAAGGGTGACCTTCGTCGTTCACGTGCTGGTGCAGAGAACATCGTTCCTAACTCAACAGGTGCAGCTAAGGCTATCGGTCTTGTTATCCCAGAGCTCAACAAGAAGCTCATCGGTTCAGCAGAGAGAATTCCATGCCCAGATGGATCAACAACACATCTTTTCGCAGTAGTTAAGGGCAAGGACATCACAGTTGAGTCAGTTAACGAGGCTATGAAGAAGGCATCAGATCCAGAGACATTTGGTTACAACGAGGATGAGATCGTATCAAGCGATATCGTTGGAATGACATATGGTTCACTCTTTGATGCAACACAGACAATGGTATCAAAGATTGACGATGACACATACCAGGTAGAGGTTGTTTCATGGTATGACAACGAGAACTCATACACAAGCCAGATGGTTCGTACAATCAAGTATTTCGCAGAGCTTCAGTAATTTCGCCATCTAGTGGCAAAAATATGAATTTTTGCACAGCTCGCATGAAAATGTGTGCTTAAATTAAGACTCATAAGGGGTCCGGTCTTTAAGTGGACCGGAGCCCCTTTTTGTTTTTTAAAAATTCTTTTCCTAAAAGGATATATATATAAGGTAAGTCAGCAATAGTTCCACCTGAAAATATGGTGGGAATTGTTTTAACATACAACAAATAATTATATAAAGGAGATTTCAAAATGTTAAACAAGAAAACTGTAGATGATTTTAACGCTGCTGGAAAGCGCGTACTTGTACGTTGTGACTTCAACGTACCTCTTAAGGAAGGCAAGATCACAGACGAGACACGTATCGTTGCAGCTCTTCCTACAATCAATAAGCTTATTAATGATGGTGCAAAGGTTATTCTTTGCTCACATCTTGGAAAAGTAAAGAATGGTCCTAATGAGGGTGAGTCACTTGCTCCAGTAGCAGCTCGTCTTTCAGAAAAGCTTGGCAAGGCTGTTAATTTCGTAGCAGATTACAATGTAACAGGTGAGGCTGCAACAAAGGCAGTTGAGGCTATGCAGCCAGGCGATGTAGTTCTTCTTCAGAACACACGTTTCCGTGGTAAGGAAGAGACAAAGCCAGAGGCAGCTGGTGAGCAGTTCGCTAAGGAACTTGCTGATCTTGCAGATTGCTATGTATGTGATGCTTTCGGTTCAGCACACAGAGCACATGCTTCAGTTTCAGTAGTTACAAAGTACATCCGTGAAAAGGGCGGCGTTAATGCTGTTGGATACCTTATGGAGAAGGAAATCAAGTTCCTTGGAAATGCAGTTAATAACCCGGTTCGTCCATTCGTAGCTATCCTTGGTGGTGCTAAGGTTGCAGACAAGCTTGCAGTTATCGACAACCTTCTTGCAAAGTGCGACACTCTTATCATCGGTGGTGGTATGGCTTATACTTTCATCAAGGCTAAGGGCGGTTCAGTAGGTAAGTCACTCGTTGACGATACAAAGATCGATTATTGTAAGGAAATGCTTGCAAAGGCAGAGAAGCTTGGAAAGCAGCTTCTTCTTCCTATCGATACAGTAGTAGCAGACGGATTCCCAGATCCTATTGATGATCCTAACCTTCAGGTTGAGATTGTTCCTTCAAATGCTATTCCTGATGACAAGGAAGGTCTTGATATCGGTGAGAAGACACGTGCTCTCTTTGCAGATGCTGTAAAGAACGCTAAGACAGTTGTTTGGAACGGACCTATGGGCGTTTCAGAGAACCCGGTTCTTGCAAATGGTACAATCGCTGTAGCTAAGGCTCTTGCTGAGACAGACGCTACAACAATCATCGGTGGTGGTGATTCAGCTGCTGCTGTTAATAACTTAGGCTTCGGCGACAAGATGACACACATCTCAACAGGTGGTGGAGCTTCTCTTGAATTCCTTGAAGGCAAGGAGCTTCCAGGTGTATACGCAGCTGATGATAAGGAATAATTTTAATTATTCAAAATGAATTATATTTAAATGATTGGAGATAAATAAAAATGGCAAGAAGAAAGATCGTTGCAGGAAACTGGAAAATGAATCAGACACCAAGTCAGGCTAAGGCTCTCGTTGAGACACTTAAGCCACTTGTTGACAATCCGGATGTAGATGTAGTTTACTGTGTTCCAGCTATTGATTTACCAGCAGTTATCGAAGCAGTTAAGGGCACAAACGTTCATGTCGGTGCAGAGAATATGTACTATGAGGAGAAGGGTGCCTTCACAGGTGAAATCGCTCCTGACATGCTTACAGACCTTGGTGTTGAGTATGTAATCATCGGACATTCAGAGAGAAGAGAGTACTTCGCTGAGACAGATGAGACAGTTAATAAGAAGGTATTAAAGGCTCTTGAGCATGGTATCAAGCCTATCCTTTGCTGTGGTGAGTCTCTTACACAGAGAGAGCAGGGAATTACAATCGATTGGATCCGTCAGCAGATCAAGATTGCTCTTCTTAATGTAACAGCAGATCAGGTTAAGGATGTTGTAATCGCATATGAGCCAATCTGGGCTATCGGAACAGGAAAGACAGCTACATCAGATCAGGCAGAGGAAGTTTGTGCAGCTATCCGTCAGGTAGTTAAGGAGCTTTACTCAGATGAAGTAGCAGAGGAAGTTCGTATTCAGTACGGCGGATCTGTAAATGCAGGTAATGCAGCAGAGCTTTTTGCAAAGCCAGACATCGATGGTGGCCTTGTAGGTGGTGCTTCACTTAAGCCAGATTTCGGAAAGATCGTAAATTACAATAAGTAATTAATTAATCAGTAAGTAATTGATTAATCAGCAAGTAATTGATTAATCAGTAAGTAATTAATCAGTAATTGATTACCAATTATTAAATACTAAGGCTTTGCATAAAGGTCTTTAAAAAAGAGAGTTTGTGGAGATTTCCACGAACTCTTTTTTGTTTTTAAAATTTTATGATTTCCTTGTTAATCGTTGACAATAAATAGATTAATAAGTATAATATTCCTATAAAAATAAGCTTTATATTGCAGGAGGAAAAGGTCTTGAATAAGGTATTATTAAGGGGGTTGGCGTTATCACTTGCAGCAGCACTTGTGATAAATAATCCAGCAATGACAGTAAGGGCTGACGATAAGAAAGCCACTGAAAAAGAAGCTACTGTTACGGGACAGGAAGCGGAAAAAGAAGCTGAAATAGCATTGAATAAAACTAAAAAGACTATTTATACTGGAAAAACCTTTAAGCTTGTCTTAAACGGCATTACCCAAAAGGTATCCTGGTGGAAAAGTACAGACGAAAGTGTCGCAACGGTAAAAGGTGGCAAGGTGACAGCTGTGGCAGCAGGAACCTGCGATGTAAAGGTAAGATATAATAAAAAGACATATACCTGCAAGATAACCGTAAAGGATCCTTATATAAAGCCTGACAGGGATTATATGAGAGTTGGCGATACTATGAAGATGACAGTAAAGGGTGATAAGGCGCTTGAATATAAATCAAGCAAGCCTAAGATAATATCTGTAGAAGAAGATGGAACCCTTACTGCACATAAAAAAGGCACAGCTAAGATTACCGCTACCTGTAAAAGTGGAAGGACATTAGAGATTACAATAAATGTATATGACCAGATAAAAATAATAGAAAATCCAACTTTTGATGATTTGGCGCCGACAACTCACATGACCTTTGCTGAGCTGGTTGGAAATAGAGGCGAGGTGGGATATCCTAAAGCAATGCCGGCACCAGATACCTATAGAATTACGGTGGATTTATACTGGAAGGTAATTATGGTATATGCAAGGGATAATAACGGAGAATATACTATTCCAATAAGATATATGCTCTGCTCACCAGGAAAATCCACGTCACAGACTCCTACTGGAACCTTTGAAATGAAAGGAACCAGGGTAAGAAATTCGAGATTTAATGGACTTACTGTTTGGGCACAGTTCTGGAGCCTTATAACAGGAAGGATATATTTCCATTCTATATTATATAATTCTTCAAATGCATCAGATTATACGGCTTCCTATAGCAGACTTGGAAATGCAGCATCGCATGGCTGCATAAGACTTACGGTACCAGATGCAAGATGGATTTACTATAATGCAGCACCTGGAACAGTGGTAGAAATAAGGAGCGGCTCTTCTAAGGACAGTGCGACAAAGGCAATAAAGAATAAGCTAAAGCTTGCAGCAATGCCATCAGTACGTCCTACGCTTAAGGCAAAGGATATACCATGGACAGATAACTGGGAAATTGATGAAGTTCCTCAGGATTTCAAGTATGTAAGAGTTCCTCAGTGATTAACCAGAGGGAAATATAGATTTAAATAATAAGACGAGGCAAAAATGATTCAGGCAAATGAATTAAAGTTAGAAATAGAAGGAAAAAAGATATTAAAGGGGATCTCGATTGCTTCAGATGATAGCAATGAAAAGAAGTTCATAGGTATTCTAGGACCAAATGGAAGCGGAAAAAGTACAATGCTAAAGTGCATTTACAGGGTAATGAAGGCTGATTCCGGTACAGTTTATTTAAACGGAACAGATATAAATGATATCCCTGTAAAGAAAAGTGCCAGGGAAATGTCGGTAGTTGCGCAGCATAATGGTTCTAATTTTGAATATACCGTCATGGACATAGTTCTCATGGGAAGAGCTCCATATAAAAAGCTGCTTGAGCAATACGATGAAAAGGATAATGAATTAGCCATGGAAGCCTTAAAAAAGGTCGGAATGGATAGCATGAAGGATAGAGTTTATTCTACCTTATCAGGCGGAGAGCAGCAGAGAATAATATTAGCAAGAGCCTTAGCTCAGGATGCGGGAACTCTTATAATGGATGAGCCGACAAATCATCTGGATATTAAATATCAGCTTCAGATAATGAATGTAGTAAAAGAACATAAGGGGGCAATCATCTGTGCTCTTCATGACCTGAATCTTGCTCTTACCTATTGCAGCTATGTTTATATATTAAAGCAGGGCGAGCTGGCATTCGAGGGGAGGCCTGAAGAAGTGATAACTGCAGAAAATATCTATAAGGTATATGAGGTGAAGGCAAAGGTACTTACTCTTGAAGAAACAGGACGTAAGTATGTTGTTTATTATAGTTAAATAAGTAAAAGCATAAATGTGAGTATGTTGTTTATGTATTTGCACTTGTAATTGCAGTAACAATAAATGTATTACTGCATAAGAGGATATAAAAAAGTGCTTTCAAGCGTTTGCAAAAAAAATAAAAAAGTACTTGCATTGTGATAATAAATGTGTTATACTTTTAGGGCTATTTATTAGGAGGTGCACTAAGCATTATGGAAACTTTAAGAGCAATCGTAACTATAGTTTATGTATTAATTTGTATAGCTTTAACCATTCTTGTACTTATGCAGGAAGGAAAGCAGTCAGGTCTTGGCGCATTAGCCGGAGCATCAGATTCATATTGGAGCAAGAATAAGGGCCGTTCAGTAGAGGGAAGTCTCAAGAAGGGCACAAGAATCCTTGGTTTATTCTTTATAATTTTATCAATTGTAATTAATCTACCTTGGTAATTGAAATATTTTATATTTGCATTGAAATGAACTAAGCGGCACACCAATAGGAGTGTCGCTTTTATTTTTATGTAATGAATTAAAATATAAGAAATCCTGTAGATGCAATGGAAAAGACACAGTTAAAAAGTAAAGATGGTGTAGAAAAATAGAAGCTGTGAAAAAGTAAAGTAATGGTAAACTTGCTGGTATAAAAATAATGGTAGAAAAAAATCAGAAAAAGGGTTAGTATTAGTATTAGCAGAAAAGAAAAAGAGAAAAGAAAAAGAGAAAAGAAAAAGAGAAAAGAAAAAGAAAAAAGAAAAAAGAGAAAAGAAAAAGAGAAGAAAGAAAAAGGTGATTAAATTGGGAAAGAAAAATAAGAAGAATGTAGTAAAGTATGAGGCAGGACAAATTGCAGAGGGACATGCAGAGCTTTTAATGGCTTTTATATCGGATAAAGAATATAAACCTATGAGATTTAAGGACATTGCAATGATTCTTAACGTGCCAAAGTCAGAGAGAGTATTTCTCGATATGGAGCTCTCGGATTTAGTATCTCAGGGGAAAATTGAACTTGATGAAAAGGGCTGCTATAGGCTTAGCAAAAAGGGCTCTTATAGCGGCATTTTTATGTCGACACAGAAGGGCTTTGGCTTTGTACGTGCAGAAGAGTTCGGAGATGACATCTTCGTATCTGCAGATGACACTAATGGCGCTCTTGATGGAGATAAGGTAGAAGTAAAGCTTATAACTACCAATGTCAGAGGAAAGCATGGACCAAGCGGAAAGCACGAAGAAGGCGTAGTAATAAAAATATTAGAGAGAGACTCTCATGCCATTGTAGGTACCTTTACAAAAATGGCAGGAGATAATTCAAAGAGTGAAGCAAGGATTGCAAAAATATCTGCACTTACAGGAATAGTGCCTTACGGAATTGTGGTTCCAGACAATCAGAAATATAATTTCAGTATTTTAATAGATAAAAAGAAGTCAGTATCGTCAGCAGATGGCGCAAAGGTAGTTGTCCAGATAACTGATTATGGGAATCCAAATGAATATGGAAATGCTGCGAGAGATGATAAGAGAAATAGCATAAATAATTATATATCTCAAGACATGCCAAAGGGAATTATTACAAGAGAAATCGGACATAAGGACGATCCGGGCGTAGATGTTCTATCAGTGGTATTTGCAAATGGAATACCAGTAGAGGTTCCAGAAGAGGTAACAAAGCAGGTGCAGACCATTCCAGAGGAGGTAGCAGAGGAAGATAAGCAGGGCAGACTAGACCTTAGGGATGAGGTTATGTTTACCATAGACGGTGATGATACAAAGGACTTTGATGATGCTGTATCCCTTAAATATGAAAATGGAGTTTATACTTTAGGAGTTCATATCGCTGATGTGACTAATTATGTTACAGAAGGCTCAGCACTTGATAAGGATGCCTTAAAGAGAGGAACTAGCGTATATCTTGCAGATAGAGTAGTACCTATGCTGCCTCATCAGCTCTCAAATGGAATATGTTCATTAAATGAGGGTACTGATCGTCTTACACTCTCATGCATAATGCAGGTGGATGATGAGGGAAATATCATCGGACATAAGATGGCAGAAACTCTTGTAAATATCAATAAGAGAATGACCTATAATAAGGTGGCGGAGCTTCTTGAGGTGTACGGCACCGAAAAGATGAAGGATGCAGGTCCATTGGATTATGAGGAATATGCCCCTGTTCTTTTAAAGATGCAGGAGCTCTCGCATAAGCTTCGTAAAAAGAGAATGGCAAGAGGCTCGATAGATTTTGATTTCCAGGAAAGTAAGCTTATTGTAGATGAAAGAGGAAAAGTAATAGACATAAAGCCTTACATCCATAATGAGGCGACAAGACTTATAGAGGATTTTATGCTTGCTGCAAATGAGACAGTAGCAGAGGATTATTTCTGGCAGCAGATTCCTTTCCTTTATAGAGTGCATGAAAAGCCGGATGAAGAGAAAATGGACACTCTTATCGAGTTTATCAGAGGTTTTGGCTATGCATTAAAGATGCCAAAAGGAGAAATTCATCCAAAGGAAATTCAAAAGCTCCTTAAAAAGGTAAAGGGCACTGATGAAGAGAATGTAATCTCGACTCAGGTACTTCGCTCAATGAGACAGGCAAGATACTCACCTGAGTGCCTTGGACACTTTGGTTTAGCAGCAAAGTATTATGCGCACTTCACCTCACCTATCAGAAGATACCCGGATCTTCAGATACATCGTATCATCAAGGAAAGTCTTGAAGGAAAGCTGACGGATGAGAGAATTAAGCATTATGAATCCATACTTACTTCAGTTGGCGATTCAACAAGTAAGACCGAGCGCCGCGCTGATGAGACTGAGAGAGAAGTAGAAAAGATCAAGAAGGCTGAGTATATGGAGCAGTTCGTTGGACATACCTTCGAGGGCGTAATTTCAGGACTTACCTCCTGGGGAATATTTGTACAGCTTCCTAACACTGTAGAAGGTATGATACGTACAGCACTTTTGATGGATTATTATGAAATGGATGAGAGCACCTATACTTTAGTAGGAAGAGATAGTGGAAATATCTTCAGACTTGGACAAAAACTTAGGATATTAGTTACAAATGCAGAAAAGGCTACGGGAACTGTATCCTTTATGTTAGCAGACCCATCACTAGAATCAGGCAAGATGTGGTAAAGGTAATGGCATTAAATCTACTAAATAAGGTAAGATATGGTAAAGGCGATGGCATAAAACCTAATAAAGCGGGCGATATGCGGCGAAGGACGTAACATAAAAATAAGAACAGAGTTAAATAAATAAAAAAAATACAAGACAAACGACGATGATTGTGGTATACTGAAAGGTATATTGCGAATATCGTCTTTTGAAGTTTATAGGTCCGGGATGGGGATTGTTTCGTTGAAAGGAAAAAAATATGGCAGCAGTAGATAATAATGGAAGAAAAATAGTAGCCAATAATAAAAAAGCGTATTTTGATTATTTCATATTAGAAAAATATGAATGTGGAATAGCGCTTGCAGGCACGGAAGTAAAATCAATCAGAATGGGCCATGCAAGCATAAAGGAATCCTTTGTAAGAATAATAAATGGAGAGGCATATATTTTAGGAATGCACATTACTCCATATGAAAAGGGAAATATCTTCAATAAAGAGCCAGTAAGAAATAGAAAGCTTCTACTTCATAGAAGGGAAATAAATAAGCTCCTTGGCGAGGTGACTCAAAAGGGCTATACCCTAGTGCCGCTTGAACTTTATTTAAGAAAAGGGCTCGTAAAGCTTGAAATAGGACTTGCAAAGGGTAAAAAGAATTACGACAAGCGTGATGACATAGCTAAGAAAGATCAAAGAAGAGCGACAGAGAGAGAATTTAAGGTAAAGAATCTATACTAATTGAAATGGGGAATGTGTAGAAGGAGGAATAGATGGCGGTTAGAAAGGCGGCAGCAAAGGCAGGAAAGATGGCATCTGCAAAGAAGACGGCAAAGGCGGGAGCAGTTAAAAAGAGCGCAGTAAAAAAGAGCGGAGCTGATAAAAATGCAGAAAATGGCAAGGAAATGTCAGCTAAAGTAAATAGTGCTATAGCTGATGAATTAGGAAAAGAACTTAAGACTACTCTTGTAGAACCAGCAGAAAAGGTAATTGTAATAGGACATAAGAATCCAGATACAGACTCAATCTGCTCAGCGATAGGCTATGCAAATTTTAAGAGCCAGGTGACTGGCAAGAGATATGTGCCATACCGCGCAGGCGAGCTGAATTCAGAGACTGAGTATGTATTAAAGAGATTAGGAGTTGAGGTCCCTCAGTATATGGAAAATGTTGCGACTCAGCTTCGTGACATAGAATATCGCTATACTCCTGGAGTTGATCCAAGTATTTCACTAAAAAAGGCCTGGAATATCTTAAATGATGAGAGCCTTTATACTCTTCCTATCACAGAAGGAAAGAAGTTAAAGGGAATCATTACCGTAGGAGGAATAGCTCATTCATATATGGAGAGCTTTGACTCTGACATACTAGCTCAGGCAGAAACTCCGGTTAAAAATGTAATAGAGACCATAGACGGAAAGCTGATAGTAGGAGATGCAGAGGCTGTAATTACTAAAGGAAAGGTGCTTATAGCAGCAGCAAATCCAGATCTCATGGAGGATTATATCAAGGAAAATGACATAGTCATCCTCGGAAATAGATATGAATCGCAGCTTTGTGCCATTGAAATGAGCGCAGGAATAATAATTGTCTGCGAAGGTGCAAAGATATCAATGACAATAAAGACCTTAGCAAAAGAAAAGGGCTGCATGATCATCTCTACGCCTTATGACACCTATACAGTAGCTCGTCTTATGAATCAGAGCATGCCAATAGGTCATTTCATGGTAAGAGAAGAGCTGATAAAGTTCAAGACGGGCGATTTTGTAGATTATGCGCGTGAAATCATGGCCCAGAACAGAAACAGAGATTTCCCTATCGAGAATCACTTAGGGGAATATTGCGGAATGGTCAGCAGACGTAATCTTCTTAATATGCGCCGCAAGAAGGTAATATTAGTAGACCATAATGAAAAGACCCAGGCAGTAGATGGAATAGAGGATGCAGAGCTTCTTGAAATCATCGACCATCATAGACTTGGAACAGTTACGACCCTTGGCCCGGTTTACTTTAGAAACGAGCCTCTTGGCTGTACTGCAACCATTATTCTAAAGATGTATAAGGAAAACTGCATTGTTCCGGATAAGAAAACTGCAGGTCTTCTTTGTGCGGCAATTCTTTCAGATACTCTTATGTTCCGTTCACCTACCTGCACACCTCTTGATGAGGCATCAGCAAAGGAACTTGCTGAAATAGCAGGAATCAATATACTTGAGTTTGCAGAGGCAATGTTTACTGCAGGCAGCAATCTTGGAAATAAGAGCCAGGAAGAAATATTCTATCAGGATTTCAAGAAGTATTCTTCAGAGAATATGAATTTTGGTGTAGGCCAGATAAGTTCACTTAATAAGATAGAACTAGATGAAATCAAGAAGAAAATACTTCCATATATGCAAAAGAAGCTTAAGGAACGCGAGCTTGACATGATTTTCTATCTCCTTACAGACATTATAAATGAGACAAGTGAAGTAATATTTGTTGGAGATAATGCAGCCAATCTTTTAAAGAATGCCTTTGGAGTAGAAGCAGATGAAGAAAGCGCTATCTTAAAGGGAATAGTATCTAGAAAGAAGCAGTTCATACCTGCGCTTGTAGGTCAGCTTCAGCAGTAAAGAAGTAATGAAATTAGAAAGGCTGGTAAGAGGCGGGGCTATTTTAGAAAATGTAAAAACTAAAGCCGCCGAGAATTATATGATAAAGTATTGTGCCCAGCAGGGCGTTGAGAGCAAATTAAGGTTCAATGATTTTCTATCGCCTATGATTTCAGATTTTGAATGTGCATATGTATGCGGAAAGTTCGCTTATATCTTCGGAATAGAGCTTAATGAGGTGGAGGAAGAATTTGTAAATGAGCACACCTCGGAAAAGATGGTTAAGAAGGTGATAGAATTTAAGGACCTGTATCCAGTAATAATGGAAAGGGTCAATGCGCTAACTGAGGATGAAATATCTGAGATGACAGCACATAACCAGAACATGGTAAAGCTGATAAAAGGCTATAAGACAAGAGGCTTTTATCACAGCTATGGCGGGGCAGTGGAGGATGAAGTCGAAAAGCCGCAGCCTGATGAAGTAACAGAAATAATAAAGTTAGGAGTAGAAGTAGCTAGTAAGGAAAATGAATGATAATATTTTTGAAAGCTTTGAGGGATGGGCCCTTAGCAAAATAAAAAAGATACGAAGAATTCTATTTATCCTTATAATAGTATTAATGATCCTGATATTCTGGTTTTCGTCAAGAAATGCAGATGAATCTTCAAACCAGAGCGGATTGCTCCTTAAAATAGCACTAGATCTGACACCGGAACTGAAGAAGGTTGATACTTCAATACTTGAGCACTTTTTGAGAAAGGGAGCGCATATGTTTGAATATTTTGTGCTGTGCATTTTATCTGTCACATATATTCTTACATTTGGAAAAGCAAGGAAAAATAGGAAATGGCTTCTTATGGCTCTTTTGGTCTGTCTATTTTATGCCTCGACAGATGAATTCCATCAGCGCTTTGTACCTGGAAGATGGGGCTGTGTTACGGATGTATGTGTGGACCTTACAGGAGCGACGATAGGATTCTTATTATATATGTTGATGCTTAGGATATATGGATTATATAGAAATGGCTTAATAGTCGGGGAAATTGATTAATATGGATTTATTTGAATACATGCTAGAGAAAAATAAGGACAATGAATCTCCGCTTGCTGCGAGGATGCGTCCTAAGACTCTTGATGAAGTAATAGGACAAGAGCATATAATCGGAAAGGATAAGCTGCTCTATAGAGCAATAAAGGCGGATAAGCTGAGCAGTGTTATCTTTTACGGGCCTCCGGGCACTGGAAAAACAACGCTTGCAAGAGTTATCGCAAATAGCACAAGCTCGGAATTTGTCCAGTTAAATGCTACAACTGCCGGAAAAAAGGACATGGAAGAGGCAGTAGAAAATGCCAAAAAGCTTGTAGCCGGACATAATAAAAAGACAATATTATTTGTAGATGAGATACACCGCTTTAATAAAGGTCAGCAGGATTACCTGCTGCCATTTGTAGAGGATGGCACGATAATTCTCATAGGAGCAACTACGGAGAATCCCTTCTATGAGGTAAATAGCGCTCTTATATCAAGATCTACGGTGTTTCAGTTAAAACAGCTTACTAAAGAAAATATCAAGTCCATCTTAAAAAGAGCAATAGAGGATGAAAAAAGAGGACTTGGAATATATAAGGCAAAGCTGGAGGAGGAGGCTTCTGATTTTCTTGCAGAGCAATCTGACGGCGATGCCAGAAGAGCTCTTAATGCACTAGAGCTGGCGGTGCTTACAACCGAAAAAAATGAAGAAGGCGTAATTGATATTACCTTGAAAATTGCCTCGGACTGCATACAGAGAAAGGTATTAAGATATGATAAGACAGGTGAAAATCACTACGATACCATATCGGCCTTTATAAAAAGCATGAGAGGCTCGGACCCTGATGCGGTAGTTTATTATCTGGCAAAAATGCTAGAAGCAGGGGAGCAGCCGGAGTTTATAGCAAGAAGAATTCAGATATGTGCGGCAGAGGATGTAGGAAATGCAGACCCAATGGCAACTGTGCTTGCAAATGCAGCCTTTCAGGCAGTAATGGGAATAGGAATGCCAGAGGCTAGGATAATACTCTCACAGGCAGCAGTTTATGTGGCCTATGCCCCAAAAAGCAACGCTTCCTACAACGCAATAAATAAGGCACTTGAATTTGTGCGCACCCATGAATCGGTACCAATCCCTAATCACCTTCATAATTCTAATTACGAGGGCGAAAAGAAACTGGGAAATGGAATCGGCTATAAATATGCGCATGACTATAAGAATCATTATGTAAAGCAGCAGTATCTGCCTGATGAATATAAGGATGAGAAGTTTATAGAGCTTACCGGAAATGGTTACGAAAAGGAAATGCAGGCTCTCTATAAAAAAATCAGGAAGGAAGGTGAGGAGCAGTAAAATATGAAGAATTTTAAAAGAATAATGGCGTGGATTGCGCTTATATTAATAGTTGGAATGTATGCTTTCTCATTTTGGGCAGCCTTTCACGACAGAACGGCCGGAAGAAGATGGTTCATGGCCAGCATACTAACAACAGTATTTGTGCCTATTCTCGTATACATAATCATAAGGTCTTACTCCATCATGCAAGAGCGCAGAAAGAACGGTGTCAGCATGAGAGATCTCATGAAAATGAAGAAGGAATTAAAAGAGCAGGAAAAAAAAGGTGTAAAAAATAAGGAGACTAAAAAAGAAGAAAAAAATTAATGAGAGCTTGAAAAATTAAAGATATAGGCTTATAATAACGAAGGATTTAGTGGGGTTAAAGATAAAGACGGGAAAGGAGGTCATCATCTGCATGATAATATTATCTGAAAAGGAAGATCTAGGTTCGGTCATAGTTGAAAAGCTGAACTGTAAAAATGTCTTCACCATATTCGGGATAGGAGTATCCGAGGCGGTGGTGGTTACCTGGATAATAATGGCTGTTATTTTGATAGTGAGTCTGATACTTACGCATAATCTAAAGGTTGAGAATCCGGGAAAAAAGCAGCTTTTTGCAGAAGCGGCAGTTGAATGGCTAGACAAATTAATAGGAGACATATTGGGAAAAGAAGCAAGAGAATATACTGACTATCTTATTACGGTAATAATATATCTTGGATTTGCAAATTTGATAGGGATGTTCGGCTTCAAGCCTCCAACGAAGGATTTAAGAGTTACGGCGGCGTTAGCGTTGATGAGTATAGTGCTCATAGAGGCAGCCTGCATCAGGAAAAAGAAGCTTAAAGGCTTTTTAAAGAGCATGAGGAATCCGATGAATATCCTAGAGCTAGGAATAAAGCCATTATCGCTTTGTATGCGACTCTTTGGTAATGTACTTGGAGCTTATGTCATCATGACACTTATTGATGAAACAACTCATGTATTTTTCCCTGTAGTAGCAAGTATGTACTTTGATGTATTTGATGGACTTATACAGGCATACATATTTGTATTCCTAACAGGAATGTTTATACAGGAACAGGTAGAAGATTAAATAAAAAAATTATATAGCCAAAAGGCAGAAAAGGAGATAAATCTATGAATCCAAATTCGGTTATAGCAATTGCAGCTGCACTTGCAGCAATGGTAGGTATCGGTGCAGGAATAGGTCTTGGCATCGCAACAGCAAAGGCGGCAGAGGCGGTAGCCCGTCAGCCGGAAGCAGATGGTAAGATAATGAAGGTACTGCTTCTTGGTGGAGCGCTTGCAGAAGCAACGGCAGTTTATGGTCTTGTAGTAGCTCTTGTTATCGTTCTTCTCTTAAAGTCTTGATTTAAGCTTAAAATAATTATCAAAAGGGAGGCAATAAAATGCTATCACTTGAACCGATGAATATACTCTTTACAGTAATAAATGTTTTAATACTGTTTGTTATTGTAAGGTTTGCTTTATTAAAGCCTATTCGCAAGATAATTGCAGAAAGAAAAAAGCTCATAGAAGATACCAAGGCAGAAGCTGAAAAGTCTAAAGAAGAAGCAGCAAAGCTGGTTCAGGACAAGGAAGCAGAGCTTGCAAAGGTAGATGAGGAAAAGAAGGTCATTATTTCAGAAGCTAAGTCAAAGGCCATGTCAGATGGTGAAAAGATAGTAGCACAGGCGACGGCAAAGGCGGAGGAAATAAAGAAAAAGGCTGAATTTTCTGGTAAAGAGACTCATGACAGAATGATAGCTCAGGTAAGCAGAGAAATTACCGAGCTTGCAACAAAGGCAGCAGAGGAAGTAGCTAGCAAGAATACTTTAAAGCCTTCTCAAAATGCAGTAAAGACTGTATATGATGAGTTCGTTGAAAATGCAGCAGAAGATAAGGCTAGGACTTTGGAAAAGTCAGAAAAATCTGACGAAAAGGAAGAGCCAAATGCAGAACTTATTTATGTTGAAAAGCCGGATGCAGTACATCTTGCAGCACTTTCGAATATAGTAGCTGAAAAAACAGGCCTTAAGAATGTGCGCTTTAAATTAACAGAAGATAAGAGCATCGGCGATGGCTTCATAATAAGAACAGCCGAGCATGAATTTGACTGGAGCAAATCAGGAAGACTTGCTTCACTCAAAAAAAAAATAGAGGATGAAATCGCAAAGCTTACTAAGGATGCTAGAATAAACGGAAAGCTATTTGAAAGTGGGCAGGTAATCTCCATGATAAAGGAGAATATAAATGGCTTTGCAGAAGGGGCTTTCTTAAGTACAGATCCAGCAGAAATAGGCTATGTAAAGACTGTAGGAGATGATATAGCACTTGTAAAGGGACTTAGACATGCAGAATATGGTGAAATCGTCATATTTGAAAACGGTGTCAAGGGAATGGTACAGGATGTTAAATCAGATGGAACAGTCGGAATCATCATACTTGGCGATGATGAGAAAATCTATGAAGAATCAAAGGTAGTTCGTACTTATAAGATGGCCGGTGTACCAGTAGGTAATGGCTTCATCGGAAGAGTTGTAAATGCACTTGGTGAAAAAGTGGATGACGGCGAAGAAATAATTGCAGATGGCTATAGGGCAGTAGAGCAGCCAGCACCTGGAATCATAGATAGAAAGAGCGTTTCGGTTCCTTTGGAGACAGGTATTCTTTCAATAGATTCCATGTTCCCGGTAGGAAGAGGACAGCGTGAGCTTATAATCGGAGATAGACAGACAGGAAAGACAGCAATCGCAATAGATACCATCCTTAATCAGAAGGATAAGGACGTAATCTGTATTTACTGTGCAATCGGTCAGAAATCTTCAACTGTAGGTCAGGTGGTTCGTACACTCAAGAAGTATGGAGCAATGGATTATTCTATTGTAGTTAATTCTCCGGCTTCAGACCCGGCACCTCTTCAGTATATCGCGCCTTATTCAGCAACAACTATTGCAGAATATTTCATGTATGCAGGTAAAGACGTCCTTATTATTTACGACGATCTAAGTAAGCATGCAGTAGCATATAGAACAATATCACTTCTTCTTAAGCGTTCACCGGGACGTGAAGCTTATCCGGGAGATGTATTCTATCTTCATTCAAGACTGCTTGAGCGTTCAAGCAGACTTTCGGATGAACTTGGAGGTGGCTCAATAACAGCACTTCCTATTATCGAAACACAGGCAGGTGATGTATCAGCATACATCCCTACCAACGTTATCTCGATTACAGATGGACAGATCTATCTTGAATCGGATCTATTCAATTCAGGTATGCGTCCGGCTGTAAATGTAGGTCTTTCAGTATCGCGTGTAGGCGGTGCCGCACAGACAAAGGCAATGAAGAAGGCAGCAGGTTCGGTACGTATCGACCTTGCACAGTACCGTGAAATGCAGGTATTTACGCAGTTCTCATCTGACATGGATGATGCAACGATGAATCAGTTGAAATACGGCGCAGATCTCATGGAGCTCTTAAAGCAGCCACAGTACCATGCGCTCAGCCTTACAGATCAGGTAGTTCTGCTTGTAGTAGCAACAAACAGAATACTTATGAATGTGCCTACAGATGAAATATCAAGCTTTAAAGATAAACTTCTTGCGAAGTTCAGAAGTGAATATTCAGATATCTGCGAGGAAATAATAGTAGATAAGGATATATCAGAAGACCTTAAGGATAGGATAATAAAGGCGGCAGCAAAATATGTCGATGAATGTTATCCGCCTGAAAAGGTAAAAAAATAGAGAAAGGGGGCGTTATAGATTATGGCAGACATACATGAACTGGCGGATAGAATGCGAAGCATACGTGACACTTTAAAGATAACCAATGCCATGTATCTCATATCGTCCAACAATTTTCAGAAATCCAAAAGAAAGCTGGAAAATGCCGAGCCTTATTATTATAACATACAGTATGCAATGCTCAGGGTTTTAAGGAATCTAGAAGAAGATGTTACTGTATATATAAAGAAAAATAAAGATGAAGGCAAAAAGAAAAAGAGAGCTTTCGTAATAATCGGCTGTGATAAGGGAATGGCAGGCGATTATAATCATGAAGTCTTAAGAAATGTAGAAAAATTCATGGGTGAATGTGAAAGCAGCAGGAATTTCGTACTTGGAGAGCTGACAAGACATACGCTCGTAAGTCATGGCATACCAGTAGAAAAGGATTTCATAAAAAATGTAGCAAGCCCGACTCAGCATAGGGCAAGACTTGTAATGAGCAAGGTCCTGCCATTATATAAAAGCGGAGAGGTAGACGAGGTTTGGATACTATACACCATGCTTGATAATGGTGTAGCACCAGATCTTATCATGGAAAAGCTTCTTCCACTTGAAAGAGATGAAAGTGTATGGGTAAATGGCATGCATATGTCAGACTGGGGAGCAGGAATGCATTACGAATCAGTAGAAATGCTTCCAAGCCCGGAGGCAGTAATGGATGTTGTAATACCTAATTATCTTACTGGATATATTTATTGTTCGATGCTTCAGTCTAACTGTAGTGAAGAAAATTCAAGAATGAAGGCAATGAAAAATGCCTGTGATAATGCTAATGATATGTTAGCAGAGCTTGAAGGCTCTTACAATAGAGCAAGACAGGCACAGATCACCCAGGAGATAACCGAAATAATAGCAGGAGCTACGGCTCAGAAAAAGTAATGCGGAAAGGAGCGGAAGGTACATGGCTATAGGTAAAATAGTACAGATAGAGGGACCGGTTGTTGACGTAAAATTCAGCAATAGCAAGGATATTCCTGGAATTAAGGCTGCACTTGAGACAACTGTAAATGATAGACGCTGTGTAATGGAAGTAGCCTCTCACCTTGGTGGAGATGTAGTAAGATGCATCATGCTAGCACCTAGTGAAGGTCTTCACCGCGACATGGAAGTAACCACAGAGGGTGTTGGAATAAAGGTACCAGTTGGAGATAAGAACCTGGGAAGATTGTTCAATGTATTAGGAGATCCGATAGATGGTGCAGGACCAGTAGAAGCAAAGGAAAACTGGATAATACACCGCGAGGCACCTAGCTTTGAAGATCAAAGTGATTCAACGGAAATATTAGAGACAGGAATAAAGGTAATAGATCTTCTTGCACCTTACTGCAAGGGTGGAAAGGTAGGCCTTTTCGGCGGTGCAGGTGTAGGTAAGACAGTACTTATTCAGGAACTTATAAACAACATCGCAACAGAGCATGGTGGATATTCAATATTTACTGGTGTAGGAGAGCGTTCACGTGAAGGAAATGATCTCTATACTGAAATGAGAGAAAGCGGCGTATTAGGAAAGACAGCATTAGTTTTCGGACAGATGAATGAACCGCCAGGAGCCAGAATGAGAGTAGCAGAGACAGGTCTCACGATGGCAGAATACTTTAGAGATGTAGAGCATAAGGATGTGCTCTTATTCATAGATAACATCTTCCGTTTCGTACAGGCAGGTAGTGAGGTATCAGCGCTTCTTGGAAGAATGCCTTCGGCGGTAGGTTATCAGCCAACACTTGCAAATGAAATGGGTGCCCTTCAGGAGAGAATTGCTTCAACTAAGAATGGTTCCATAACCTCAGTACAGGCAGTATATGTGCCTGCAGATGACCTTACGGACCCGGCTCCAGCAGCAACCTTCACACATCTTGATGCAACAACAGTACTATCAAGAAAGATAGTAGAAATAGGAATATATCCTGCAGTCGATCCGCTCGCTTCAACCTCAAGAGTGCTCGACCCGGAAGTAGTAGGCGAAGAGCACTACAAGGTAGCAAGAAGAGTTCAGGAGGTTCTCCAGAAATATAAGGAGCTTCAGGACATCATTGCAATTCTTGGTATGGAAGAATTATCAGAAAAGGATAAGCTGACAGTAAACCGTGCTAGAAGAGTGCAGAGATTCCTGTCACAGCCATTCCACGTTGCTGAAAAATTCACCAACGTTGAAGGAAAGTACGTTCCTGTAGCAGAAACCGTAAAGGGCTTTAAGGAAATACTTGATGGAAATTACGATGATTATCCAGAGGCAGCTTTCTTTAATGTAGGTACAATAGAGGATGTAAAGAAAAAAGCAGAAAAGCTGATGAATGCGTAATACAGAAGCAGAAAAGCAAATAAATGCGTAATACAGAAACCAAAAAGCAGATGAATGCGTAATATAGAAGCAGAAAAGCAGATGAATGCAGAATGCAAACATAAAAAGCATAGAAAGGTGGCGTAATGAGTGAAATTCCTTTTAACTTGAGAATTCTTGCAACAGATCATCCGATATATGATGGCTATGCCACCAGACTAGTATTTAAATCAACCGATGGCGGAATGGTAGGAATACTTGCACATCACTGCGATGAGCTTATCACCATAGATGTAGGAGAAATGCAATATGATCCTGCACCAGAGCCGGGAAGTGAAGATAAAGAAGAAAATAAGGATTTTGACAGGTCAACTAAATATGTGTTAGCAGGTGAAGGCTTCATGCAGATAATAAACGGCAGAGTTACAGCCTTTGTAGAAACTGCAGAACGCCCGGATGAAATAGATGAAAAGAGAGCGCTGGATGCTCTTCATAGAGCAGAAGAAGCCATGGCAGGAAAGCGAATCATGGAAGATTATGCAATGACAGAAGCTAATATACAAAGAGCGCTTGCAAGAATTAGTGAAAAGCATAAGTTCTTCAGCAATATGAACAATGTAATATAAAGCATTTGGGAAACCATGTTAATTGTTTGTATTGAAATGTCGTTTAAATTTTAAGTTGACTAAAAACTAAACAAGTGATATACTAATCACGCAAAAAATAGCAAAAATGGGCACTAGTTAATGTGTCTTATGGAGGAGAGAACGATGAGTTTACTTGAGAATTGGCGTAATAAAGCCTATGGCGAAAAGGATCAGGCAAAGTCAAATCAGTTATGGAATGCTTATTTCGTAAAGGAAAAGGCAATATATGAGAAGCTTCTTGAGAATCCAGAGGCAGTTGAAGAAGGAACTGTAAAGGAACTTGCAGAAAAGTATGATATGTCATTGGAGTTTATGGTAGGCTTCCTTGATGGCATCAACGACAGCCTTAAGACACCTAACCCAATTGAGACAATGGAAGAGGATACCAAGGTATCACTCCCAATCGATACAGAAAAGCTTTATAAGAACATGGTAGACTGCGATGCAAAGTGGCTCTACTCACTTGAACAGTGGGACAAGATCTACGATAAAGAAAAGCAGAAGGAGCTTTTCCTTGAGCAGAAGAAGTCAAATACCATCAGGAGATCAGGCAAGAAGGTAATGCCAAATGATCCATGTCCATGTGGTTCAGGAAAGAAGTATAAGAAGTGCTGCGGAAGAAATGCATAATTAAAAATCCAGCAGACAGTATAGGCGTGTGAATGCACGGCTGAAAAATAATAATAAAAAATATGGCTGCTACATCGAAAATGATGTAGCAGCTTTTTTAAATCAATCGCCGGCAAATAAATAGGCTGTAAACAAAATAGCCTTAAAATAATGGCCCTAAAAACAAAGGTTTAAAAATAGTGTATAAATTAGTATTCTGATAAATTCGCGGTGGACTTTTTGGTTTAGTATGGTATAATTAGAAATGGCTGTTTGGAGATTTTATAATTGAAAAGCAATATAATATACTATTGTAGAACTTTTAAGTCTACTGCAGGCAGCAAAACTAAGGGTAAAAGGAAAAATACATGCGTTCACATATAGATATAGGCGAAAAGAAAAGAAGGCAGCGCAGGCTCCGTCTTAAGCTTTTTCAAGGATTGGTAGTAATAATACTTGCAGCAATAGCAATGATACCTAGCTATTTATTACTTAAGAAGCGTTACATAGCACAGGCAAAGGAAATTAATAAGGCTGCAGCAACCAAGCAGGAGACGACCACTGCAAACGTAGATGGAAACGAGGAAATAACTACTCTTGCAGGAGATAAATCAGCTCAGATAGTAACGAATACAGAAATGGCAGGACCATATATGTACCTTTGCACACCTACTCCTGAAGGAGGAAAGAAGCCGGAAGGCGCCGCAAAGAGTGCAGACCAGGAAGAATTCATGCCGGATTTTGTAGATACCAGAAAGCATACAGTAGTAAAGGGCGTTTACATGACCAGTGATGGCGCAACCAGGAATCTGGACAATATACTGGAAATGATAGATAATACTGAGCTTAATGCCATATACGTAGACATTAAAGACGATGATGGAAGAATAACCTGCGAAATGCATGGAGAATATATTGATAAGTTCGGAACAAGCAGAAACTTTATCCCGGACATCAATGCATTTGTAAAAAAGTGTAAAGAACATAATGTATATTTGATAGCACGTGTGGTTTGCTTTAAAGATCCACTTCTTGCAAAAAATGCACCGGAACTCGCAATCCATCACGAAGATGGGACTATCTATACAGACTATGCAAACATAAAATGGGTAAATCCAGGAAAGAAGGAAGTCTGTGACTATCTCATTGAAGTAGCAAAAAACTGCTATGAATTAGGTTTTGATGAGGTGAATTTCGACTATATGCGTTTCCCGACAGATGGAACCATAAGCGATTTTGATCTTGGTGTAGAAAAGGATGAAAGAACCAAGATAGAACTAGTATCAGCAGCCATGAAGTACATGTGCGAGGAAATAAAGCCGATAGGAATCATGGTATCAGGCGACGTATTCGGAACAGTAATATCAAGCTCAATCGACCAGAAGTATGTAGGACAGGACTTTGCACAGCTTTGTAGATATCTTGACTATATCTGTCCGATGGTATACCCATCCCACTACGGAGATGGCAGTTATAGAATAGATTATCCAGACACAGAGCCATACAAGCTTATTCTTGCGTCAATGTTAGATGCAAAGAATGTACTCTCTGTAATTCCGGATGATGGAAGCGTAAATAAGGCAGAGGTAAGACCATGGCTTCAGGACTTTACAGCAAGCTGGGTAAGGCATCACATAACCTATGGTCCAAAGGAAATAAGAGATCAGATAAATGCGACCTATGATGCAGGTTATCAGGGCTGGAGCCTTTGGAATGCGGCAATGAGATATACGGTATCAGGCCTTTATACAGAAGAATATGCAAATGAAGAGTATAAGAACAGGCCGACACCTACCCCAACTCCGACACCAACACCAGCAGCAACACCTACCAAGGATCCAAATAGAGGAGAGTATATTGATTCACCGTGGAAGGCATATAAGGAAACTGAAGAAAATAGATAGTATAATAATTGTGTGATTTTAACCTGAATATTTGTTTACAAAAATATCCAAATGAAAGAGGATAAAATCGTATTATATTTTAGCAAAAAAATGTTATTGAAATTTTTGCTAGACTGATGTATGATAGGTGAAGGTTGTGTTTAAAATCAAACCGTGAAAGGAAGAAATTATTATGGCAAAGAAAGATATTGATTGGTCAAACCTTGGATTTGGCTATATTAAGACAGATTACAGATACGTATCTTACTTTAAGGATGGAAAGTGGGATGAAGGCGCTATCATTACAGACGACAAGATTCAGATGTCAGAGTGCGCAGGTGTTCTTCAGTATTCTCAGAACTGTTTCGAAGGCCTTAAGGCATACGAGACAAAGGATGGAGACATAGTTACATTCCGCCCAGACCTCAACGCAGAAAGACTTCAGCAGTCAGCAGCAAGACTTGAAATGCCTATACTTCCAGTAGAACAGTTCATTGATGGCGTAAAGAAGGTAGTAGCAGCAAATGCAGATTTTGTACCACCATATGGCACAGGTGCAACACTTTATCTTCGTCCATTCATGTTCGGTTCAAACCCAGTAATCGGTGTAAAGCCAGCAGAAGAATATGAATTCAGAATTTTCACAACACCAGTAGGCCCATACTTCAAGGGCGGTGCAAAGCCAATTAAGATCAAGGTTTCAGATTTCGACCGTGCAGCACCAAGAGGCACAGGTTCAATCAAGGCAGGTCTTAACTACGCAATGAGCCTTCATGCAATTGTTACAGCACATAAGGAAGGTTTTGCAGAGAATCTTTATCTTGATCCTGCAACACGTACATATATCGAAGAGACAGGAGGAGCAAATATCCTCTTTATCGACAAGGAAGGAAATCTTGTAGTACCAAAGTCAGATTCTATCCTTCCATCAATCACACGTCGCTCACTTGTTTATGTAGCTAAGAATTACTTAGGACTCAAGGTAGAAGAGCGCAAGGTTGCATTATCAGAGCTTTCAGATTTCGCAGAAATGGGTCTTTGCGGAACAGCAGCAGTTATTTCACCTGTTGGCAGCGTAAACGATCATGGTAAGGAAATCCTTATCCCAAGCGGAATGGAAAAGATGGGACCAGTTCTCCAGAAGCTCTATGATACACTTACAGGAATCCAGATGGGCAGAATCGAAGCTCCAGAAGGATGGATCGTAAAAATCAATAAGTAAATAATATGTGCGCAGAGCGCACTTAAAGGGACATAGGGCTGTAAAGAACAGTCCTATGTTCTGTTTGTTTTTTAAAATAATTTAAGATAATTTTTTTTCAAGGATATTGACATTTCTTTAACGATTTATTATACTATTAAAAGTTAAATTGTCTGATCACTGTGCGATATGATTGCAAAAAAAACGTCAAATGGCGCAGTCTAAAGAAAAAACTTAATAAAATATTAAAAGAGAGGTAATTTAAGATGGCTAATGTTGATTTAACACAGTATGGTATCACTGGAACAACAGGTATCGTTTACAACCCTTCTTACGAGGAACTTTATAAGGCAGAGACAGATCCAAGTCTTGAAGGATATGAAAAGGGACAGAACACAGAACTTAACGCAGTTAATGTTATGACAGGTGTATTCACAGGTCGTTCACCTAAGGATAAGTACATTGTTGTTGATGAGAACTCAAAGGACACAGTTTGGTGGACAACAGAGGGCTACAAGAATGACAACCATCCAATGACACAGGATCAGTGGAACGTAGTTCTTGATCTTGCAAAGAAGGAGCTTTCAGGAAAGAACCTTTATGTTGTAGATGCATTCTGTGGTGCAAATGCTGATACTCGTATGGCTGTTCGTTTTATCATGGAAGTTGCTTGGCAGGCTCATTTCGTAACAAATATGTTCATTAAGCCAACTGCAGAAGAGAAGGCAAACTTCAAGCCAGATTTCGTTGTATATACAGCTTCAAAGGCAAATGTAGCAAATTACAAGGAGTTAGGTCTTAACTCAGATACATGTGTAGCATTCAATATCACATCTAAGGAGCAGGTTATCCTTAACACATGGTACGGTGGAGAAATGAAGAAGGGTATGTTCTCAATGATGAACTACTTCCTTCCACTTAAGGGAATGGCTTCAATGCACTGCTCAGCTAACACAGATATGAACGGTGAGCATACAGCTATCTTCTTTGGTCTTTCAGGAACAGGTAAGACAACTCTTTCAACAGATCCAAAGCGTCTCCTCATCGGTGATGACGAGCACGGCTGGGATGATAACGGCGTATTCAACCTTGAAGGTGGATGCTACGCAAAGGTTATCAACCTTGACAAGGAATCAGAGCCAGACATCTACAACGCAATCAGAAGAGATGCTCTTCTTGAGAACGTTACAGTTGATGCAGCTGGAAAGATCGATTTCGCAGACAAGTCAGTTACAGAGAATACTCGTGTATCATATCCTATCGATCATATCAAGGGAATTGCAGCAAATGTTAACGGTGTATCACACGGACCAGCAGCTGAAAATGTAATCTTCCTTTCAGCAGATGCTTTCGGAGTACTTCCTCCAGTATCAATCCTTGATCCAGAGCAGACAAAGTACTACTTCCTTTCAGGCTTCACAGCAAAGCTTGCTGGTACAGAGCGTGGAATCACAGAGCCTACACCAACATTCTCAGCTTGCTTCGGACAGGCATTCCTTGAGCTTCATCCTACAAAGTATGCAGAAGAGCTTGTTAAGAAGATGGAAAAGAGCGGAGCAAAGGCTTACCTCGTTAATACAGGTTGGAACGGAACAGGAAAGAGAATTTCAATCAAGGATACTCGTGGTATCATTGATGCAATCCTTTCAGGTGATGTTCTTAAGGCAAATACAAAGAAGATCCCATTCTTCAACTTCGAAGTACCTACAGAGCTTCCAGGTGTAGACACAGGTATCCTTGATCCAAGAGATACATATGCAAATGCTTCAGAGTGGGAAGTTAAGGCTAAGGATCTTGCAGAGAGATTCATCAAGAACTTCAAGAAGTATGAGACAAATGATGCTGGTAAGGCATTAGTTGCAGCAGGCCCACAGCTTTAATTTTAAGCTGAAAGCTTTATAGAAATAATAATTCAAGGCAGTCATGCAAATGCATGGCTGCCTTTCTCATTCCGGTAACTCTAGGAAATATTATAGGTGGAGCCTTCGTTGTTGGATTGGGCTACTACTATGTATATCTTACAGCAAATAAGGAATAAATTATTTTTTTCCTTCACTCTCTAGTTGAACCTTGCAACCGGCTAAATTTGCTTTCTGCTCATCACTTACATCAGGATATTTAGGATCCATATCCCTAAGGGTATCCTTTATGATCTCAGAAACTAAGTATCTTGTAAACCATTTCTGGTCAGCAGGAAGCACATACCAAGGTGTATTCTTACTAGAAGTAGCATTAATAGCATCCTGATAGGCTTTATGGTATTCATCCCATAAAGCTCTTTCTTTTATATCGCTAGAAGAGAACTTCCAGTTCTTTTCAGGTCTGTCAATTCTTTCAAGGAATCTCTTTTTCTGCTCATCCTTAGAAACGTTGAGGAAAATCTTGATGATTCTATAGCCATTATGATAGAGATACTTTTCATAGTTTAAGATGTCCTCGTATCTTTCACTGAAGAACTCGTCCTTCTTCTTTTTTGTGCAGCGCTCAGGCATCTTGTAGTTTTTATACATGTCATGTACCTTGACAACGAGAACATCCTCGTACTGGGAACGGTTGAAAATACTGATCTTTCCGCGCTCAGGAACACATGATTCGATTCTCCAGAGGAAATCATGAGCAATCTCGGCAGAAGAAGGAGCCTTGAAGCTATAGACATTAACGCCCTGAGGATTGATACCGCTCATTACGTTTTTAACAGTGCTGTCCTTACCAGCAGCATCCATTGCCTGGAGAACAATGATAAGGCCCTCACGGCCATCAGCGTAAAGTTTATCCTGAAGCTCAGCAATTTTCAGCTGATTCTTTTCAGTCTCAGCAATATACTTTTCCTTCTCTTTTTTGTCGATTTTTTCACTAGTAACGAACTTGTCAATGTCGATCTTCTTACTTCCATCAACATAAAATTTCTTGTATCCCTTCATAAAAAGCCATCCTTTCTGAATAATATGATAAACTTTGTTAAAATTAACATAATTACACCCATATTATACCATTTTAATTGTATAAATTCAACAAATGCTTTGGGTTTTTGAATACGTTGATTTTACGTTGAAGTTTTTGCGGTTTTGTGGTAGTATTTAACTTAAGTGTTTTCGCTAAAGAGTGAAACAAAAGTGAACTTATGTTCGTAGTTTAATGAATGCAGTTTAACACATTTCATAAGATATGCAAATAATCCGAAATAAACACATTGTAAGGAGTTTATTATGCTAAATGGATTTGTAAAAGTAGCAGCTGCTACACCTGACATTCAGGTTGCAGATTGCGATTTTAATTCAGATGAAATAGTAAGAAGCATGAAAAAAGCAGCTTCTGAAGGAGCAAAGATTCTGGTATTTCCTGAGCTTGTAATAACAGGCTATACCTGCTCTGATCTTTTCTTGCAAGAGCCATTATTAACAGGAGCATTGTCAGCACTAGCAAAGATAATCAAGGCCTCAAGAGGTCTTGACATGTTAGTTACTGTTGGTCTTCCGGTCACTAAGAACGGAAAGCTTTATAATGTAGCAGCTCTTCTTTTAAATGGAAAGCTTTTGGCGATGATACCAAAGCGCTATATACCAAATTATTCGGAATTTTATGAAGCAAGACATTTTGCTCCGGCACCGGAATATTTAATGTATTTCGGAATAAGCGATGTTCCGTATGATATACGTGACGAATTTGAGGGCATTCTCTCAGATGTAGAAAGATATTCAGGTTCTGCCTCAAAGGGAAGCATCTGCGTACCTTTTTATAATAAGTTGGTGCTTGAAAATGTGAATATGCCAGGACTTGCAATCGGCGTAGAAATCTGCGAGGATCTATGGACACATAATCCGCCAAGTGGAAATTTAGCAGCAGCAGGAGCTACAGTAATAGTAAATCCATCAGCAAGTGACGAAACTACTGGAAAGAGCTATTATAGAAAGAATCTTGTAGCAATGCAGTCAGCAAGACTGGTAAGTGCATATATTTATGCAGATGCAGGAGAGGGAGAATCAACTACAGACCTCATATTTGCTGCACATAACATGATAGCAGAAAATGGAACCATGCTTGCAGAATCGGAAAGATTTAAGAACGGCATGATAACCACAGAAATAGATATAGGAAGACTTGTTGCAGACAGAAGAAGGATGAATACCTATGAAACCATAGAAGCAAAGGCACTTGGAATGCTGTATTCATCGGATAATTCAGAAAGCTTTGCAAATGCAGCGAGGGAGGAGGGCTATGTCAAATTTGCCTTTGCCTTCAAGAATCTTGAAACACCAGAGCTTACCCGTTTTGTAGATCCTCATCCGTTTGTACCATCAGATGAGGCAGCAAGAGCAAGCAGATGCTCAGAAATAATAAATATGCAGGCGCTCGGCCTCAAAAAGAGAATTGTCCATACTCATGCAAAGACTGTTACAATCGGTGTATCAGGCGGACTTGACTCAACACTTGCGCTCCTCGTAGCAAAGAGAGCCTTTGAGCTTGCAGGACTTCCAGCGGAAGGCATCGTAGCAGTTACAATGCCATGCTTTGGAACAACAGACAGAACCTATAATAATGCAGTAAAATTAATAAAGGAAATCGGTGCGACCTTTAGAGAGGTACGCATCAATGATGCCGTACTTCAGCACTTTAAGGATATAGGACATGATGAGGCAGTTAAGGATGTAACCTATGAAAACTGCCAGGCCAGAGAACGTACTCAGGTAATCATGGACATAGCAGGAGAAACCGGCGGCTTTGTAGTAGGAACAGGAGACTTATCAGAGCTGGCACTGGGCTGGGCAACCTACAACGGTGATCACATGTCCATGTACGGTGTAAATGCCTCAATACCAAAGACACTTGTTCGCTATCTGGTAGCTTATTTTGCAGATATTTACGACAATCTAAGAGAAGTGCTTCTAGACATACTTGATACACCGGTAAGTCCAGAGCTTCTTCCACCAGTAAATGGAGAAATAGTTCAAAAGACAGAAGATAAGATCGGACCTTACGAGCTTCATGATTTCTTCCTATATTATGTAATGAGATTTGGTTTTATGCCAACAAAGATCTTCACCTTAGCAAAGAAGGCCTTTGTAGAGCCGGGAACCTACGATGAAGATACAATCGTGAAGTGGCTTAAGAATTTCTACTCGAGATTCTTTGCACAGCAGTTCAAGAGAAGCTGTCTTCCAGACGGACCAAAGGTAGGAAGCATAGCAGTCAGCCCAAGAGGAGACCTTCGTATGCCATCAGATGCGGTAAAGGCACTCTGGATGCAGGATATAGAGAATATCGAACTGTAATGGTAAAAACGTGCAAAATAAGCTTTACCTTAAGACGTCTAAAAAAGCGATATGTAAAAGTGTGCAGTAAAGCAATACTCAAAAGCGCTACAGTAAAGCAATACTCAAAAGCACTATAGTAAAACAATACTCAAAAGCGCTACAGTAAAGCAATACTTAAAAGCATTACAGTAAAGCAATACTCAAAAGCGCCACAGTAAAGCGATATGTAAAAGCAGTAAAAAGTAGTACAGCAAAAGAGATGAAAGCAGTAACGGAATATTGCAAAATAACAAAAAATGGAAATTAAATATAAAGAATATGAGCACTGCCATTTATGTGCAAGAAACTGCGGAATAAACCGCTATGAAAGGGCAGGCTATTGCGGAATTGGCGCAGAGCTCCTAGCAGGAAGGGCAGCCCTGCACTACTGGGAGGAGCCTATAATATCAGGAAAAGAAGGCTCGGGAGCAGTGTTTTTTACAGGCTGTTCGCTGCGCTGTGTATTCTGCCAGAATTACAATCTTGCGCACTGCCTGGAAGGGGGAAATAACTCCTCAAAGGCTCTTACAACGCAAAGGCTGTCAGAAGACTTTTTAAGACTTCAGGAAGAGGGTGCAAATAACATAAACCTGGTAACAGGAACGCACTATGTACCTCATATAGCAAAAGCCATAGAAAAAGCAAAAAATGCGGGGCTAGAAATACCAGTACTATACAATACAGGCACCTATGACAATGTGGAAACTGTTAAAATCCTTGATGGACTTGTTGATATTTATCTTCCAGATCTAAAATATGTGGATAAAAGCATAAGCGGAAGGTATTCTAAAGCAAAGGATTATTTTGAAGTAGCCACAGCAGCCATAGCAGAAATGTATAGGCAGGTAGGAAAGCCTAAATTTGTAGTAAAGAAAATAGGCACTAGAAACTATGTGTCATTAAAATCAGAAGAAATAAAAGAAAATGAAAAATTGGATAATGACCAGGAAATACTCATGCAAAAGGGTGTGGTAATAAGGCATATGATGCTGCCAGGAGCACTGCTAGACTCAAAGCGCATAGTAAAATATGTAGCAGACACTTATGGTGATAATGTATATATGAGCCTGATGTGCCAGTACACGCCATTACACGAGAATTTAAAGGATTATCCGGAAATAGACAAAAAGGTATCAAGGAAAAGGTATGAAAGACTAGTAGACTATGCCATAGAGCTAGGCATAAAAAATGCCTTCATACAGTCACAGGAAGCAGTCTCAGAAAGCTTCATACCAGCCTTTGATGGAACAGGGATTTAAAATGGAAACTTTAATAACGCTAGAGAATGTTTCAAAGGAGTATCCTCATAGGGATGTACTGAAAAATATCAGCTTTGGAATAAATGATGGGGATAGGATAGGACTCATCGGAGTAAATGGAACAGGAAAATCAACGCTATTAAAATGTCTCGCAGGAGAAGAAGAGGCGGATGAGGGCAGAATCACTAAAAATGGAAAGCTAAGGATAGCATATCTTCCGCAGACGCCGGTATTTGATAATAGTAAAAGTGTACTAGATAATGTAGTAGAAGGAAAGAGAGCAGAGGAAGAATATATAAATCTAAGAGGACAGGCAAGAACTCTGCTATTGCAGTTTGGAATAGAAAATCCGGATGACACGGCAGAGCACCTATCAGGCGGAACAAAAAAGAGGGCAGCTCTAGTAAGGACAATACTTACACCGTCAAACTTTCTGATCCTCGATGAGCCTACTAACCACTTAGACTCAGACATGACCGAATGGTTAGAGAACTTCTTAAAGGGTTATAAGGGAGCCTTTATCATGATAACTCATGACAGATACTTCCTAGATAGAACAGTAAATAAAATGATAGAGCTAGATCAGGGAAAGATATATGAATATGTAGGAGCAAACTATTCAAAATATCTTGAAATGAAGGCAGAAAGAGAAGAAATAGCCCTGAGCACAGAGCATAAGAATCAGAATCTATATAGAATAGAGCTGGCCTGGATGCAAAGAGGAGCAAGAGCTAGAACAACCAAACAAAAGGCACATATCGAACGTTTTAATGAGCTTGCAAATAGAGAAAAGCCGGTAATAACTGATGATGAAGTAAAAATCAGCACTCTTTCCTCAAGACTTGGAAAAAAGACAATAATCCTGGATCATATCAGCAAAAGCTTTGGAGAAAAGCAGGTAATAAAGGATTTCTCATATACCCTTTTATCAGATGACAGAATAGGTATAATAGGAAAGAACGGCTGCGGAAAATCAACACTGTTAAAGCTTATAACAGGTCTACTACAGCCAGATACAGGAACAGTAGAAACAGGAATTACAGTAAAGGCAGGTTTCTTCTTGCAGGAAAATGAAGAGCTTCCTCAAAATGAAAGAGTAATAGACTATATAAGAGAAACAGCAGACTATATAAAATCCACTGATGGAGTAATCACAGCTTCACAGATGCTTGAGAAATTCCTTTTTAGTGGAGCAGCGCAATATGGCATAATAGGAAAGCTATCAGGCGGAGAAAAAAGAAGGCTATTTCTGCTGCATGTATTAATGCAGGAGCCTAATATCCTGATACTGGATGAACCTACAAATGATCTTGACATAAAGACGCTGACAATCTTAGAAAACTACCTAAAGAGCTTTCCGGGAATTGTAATCAGCGTATCTCACGACCGCTATTTCCTCGACAAAATGGCAAATAGAATCTTCTCATTTGAAGGAAATGGCATAATAAAACAGTATGAAGGCGGTTATTCTGACTACAGACTAAAGAAGGAAGTTGAAGATGAAAAAGAACTTTTTGGAGAATTATCTGGCGGAAAGAAGAGGGGCAAAGAAGGCAAAGCTGAAGCTAATGGTAAAGGGAAAGCTGAAGCCGGGGCCATTGCAGCTGAAAACCAAAATGGAAGTAAAAAAGCTTCAGAAGGCGAAGGCCGAGAAGAAGGCAAAGCGAAAGAAGGCAGTGAAGAAGGGGCTTCTTGGAACGGGGAAGGTACTTCTGAAGGTAGGGAAAATTGGAGTGAAGGCAGTGGCAGTTGGAATAAAGGCAGTGCCGGTGGTAACTCGCGTCATGAAAAAAAAGTAAGATTCTCTTATAAAGAAGAACGTGAATTTGAAACCATAGATGCCGACATAGAAAAGCTGGAAGCAGAGCTGGCAGAGGTAGAAGCAGGAATCGTAAAGGAAGCAAGCAACTATCCAAAGCTCTCAGAGCTATCAAAAAGAAAAGAAGAATTAGAAACAAAGTTAGAAGAAAAAATGGAGCGCTGGGAGTACTTAAGTGAATTAAACGAAAAAATCCAGGCCCAGAAAAAGAACTAAGATATTGCTGAAATGCTGATAAATAAAGGGGCTTGGGCAAATGTACAATTTGAGTAAAGGCTAAAATAAAGGGATTTGAGCAAATGTACAATTTGAGTAAAGGCTAAAATAAAGCTTTTTGAAAAAAACATAATTAAAAAAAGAAAATCTAAGAAACAAAACGTCTCTTAGATTTTCTATTTTTTTTATTTTTACGCGAAAGTCCTGCCAGAAAGCACTTCTTTAGTAGCACAGATCTTATCGGCGATGCATACGATCCAGGCTTCCCTATTTGTAGGAGGGATAACAGTGAGAGGGAACATATGTCTTTTAATGATGATCTTTTCGATATCATTAAGTTCCCAATCCTCTTCGGCATTCTTAAGTGCAGTGGTAGGATGGGTAAAGCCATGGATATTATGGCCCTTTCTTTCCTTCTCGTGCCAGTCGTATAAAAAGTAATCATGGAGCAGGGCACCGACAATTAAAGAGTGAAGATTTACAGTAATACCAAGCTTTTCAGCGATTATAACGCTAAGGAGCGCAACACCGAAGCAGTGGTCATAAACTGAGATATTTGAATGCTGGATATATTTTTTAGTATCCGAATATCTGCCTTCCTTTTCTAGTCTTATTGCTTCCTTTCTTATCATACTCTTATATTTCTCAAGTAATATATTAGACATATCTATTCCTTTCCGTCTAAAAAAGCTATTCAATTAAGTGGTTTGCAATAACTAACAAACTCACCACCTTACATTATAACATATCAATTGAAAAAAATCTATACGAATATCGAAAAATAAGGTTGAAATTAGGTAAAAAAATGCGGATATTTAAATTGGATATGTAGTGTAAATAAATAAATGATAAAATATAACTATAATATAAACTGTTTGACTGAAAGGAAAAAATGTGCTAGTATGGGTTTGGAGGTAGAAAAATAATGAACATACTATTTACAGGAAATATACGTCCTATTTCTGTGAATTTTTTTAAAAAAGTTTCTGAGGACAATACCTGTGTTGTATTTGAAGATTATAGCAATGAGGGGCATTTTCTAGCTGATAAGCAGAATAAAGAAGAAGAGCCGCGTAATCTTGAGAAAATACGAAAATTAAAAAATGTAAAGGTATTTACGACAGAGACAGAGCAGACACTGACAGATCTATATGTAGCATATAGCTTTGACATGGTGGTATATGTATCAAAAGCGATAGATGGGGCTATTCGCATTTATGATGACTTAGAAATGCTCGAAGAAAATATGTATCTTTGCAGGCATAATAAAATAAAGAATTTTGTATTGATTACATCAAATGATGTAAATGCACCGGTTGTACAGGATACAGCAAGAAGCAGAAACAGAAGAGTATTAAATATGACAGGCGAGAGGCTTGCATATATAGGCGCATCTGAAGATGAAATGCATACGCAGATCTTAAGAGTTCCGCATATGTATTCAACCGAAGAAAATGACTGGCAGCTAGAGAAATGGATCCATTCAGCAGTCAGGACAAAGAAAATTTCATTTACAGGCTATAGAGACGAGAACACCGATTTCTTAAATGATGAAGATCTGGGTGTTCTTGTGGCGCGTATTGCAGATTTACCACCGGATGAGAAGTATCTTGAAATGAATCTTGGGGGAGGAAACATTGAATCCTTAAACGATTTAGTAAACTGCATAAAGAAAAATATTCCGGGAGTAACCGGAACCTTCAAGAATTTTGTTGTAGGACAGCCAATAGCTTACGGGGATAATACTGCAAAGAAGGAATACGGCTGGTATCCAACACATGATTTAAGAAAAGAGCTTCCAGACATAATAAGCTCTGTAAAAAATGATATCTTAAATCTGAGCAAAAAGAAAAAGAGAATGAGAAATCTTAAGAGAATCGGAGAGGTGACCAGAGTAACGGCTGAAATAGCAGTACTTGCGGTAATCACTGAATGGCTGAATCATCTGGTAAAGGGTAATTCTCTGCTTGAATTTATGGATTTCAGGCTCTTAGCAGTGCTGATAGTAGGAACAATGAATGGACTTATGCCAGGCCTTATATCAGCCCTAATAGCTAGTTTTGGATACCTCTTTTCATTACTAGATACAGTGAGCTGGCAGCTTCTTATAACGAACATTCAGAACTGGCTGCCATTTGCGGCTTACTTCCTATTAGGATCAGTAACAGGCTACGGCAGAGATAAGATGAACGATAAGCTAAAGAATGTGACAGAAGAAAATGAAGTAATGGAGAAGAAGTACGTATTCTTAAATCTTCTTTATCATGATGTATTAAAGACAGCAGAGCACTACAACAACCAGATCATCGGCTATAAGGACAGCTACGGAAAGATCTACTCAGCAGTAAAAGAACTTGAAAAGCTCTCAACTGAAGAAGTACTCTATGAAGCAGTTCAGGTATTAGAAAAAATGCTTGGAAGTGAATCCATTGGCATCTATAGCTGTAAAAAGGATAGCTGGATGGCTCGTCTTGAAGTATGCTCTAAGAATGAAAATGAAAGAATGAAGAAGTCCATAGATTTAAGGAACTATATGGAATTTATGGATGAAATGGAGAAGAATGAGACATTTATAAATAGGGAATGCTTACCGGATTATCCAGCATATGCAGCACCTATTTATGACGGAGAGTATCTATACGGAATAGTCATCATAAAGGAGGCTGATGAAAGTCAGCTGAACATTGAATTCTCAAATAAATTTACAATAATTTCAAAGCTCATATCCTCATCAATAACAAATGCCATAAAGGAAACCACAAGAGTGGATAGATTCGTAAAGGGCACAAAGGTATTAAATAGTGAAAACTTTGCAAAGCTCGTAGATATAAGAAAGAAGATGTTCGAAAAGAACTTTGCAGACTATACACTTATTAAAATCAATAGCCAGGGCGAAGCAATAAATGAAATTGAGAAGAAAATCGAAAAGGTTACAAGAAATAATGATGTACTTGGAATAGGAAAGAATAACGAGCTATATCTTCTATTAGTACAGACAGGAAATGTAGGTGCAGAAAAGGTAGCAGGAAGACTAACTGAAATAGGTCAGCAATTCGAGATTGTAAAGGACTATTAAATGATACTGATATTATTAATTCTAATACACCTGATAATAAGTGTGGTGGTCTTTGTTTTGCAGGACATGAACATCTTAAAAATCAGGGACAGGATTTATCCTATAGTATATTTAGTGCCTTATGTGGGTTTCATGATGCTGTTAGTTGAGTGCATTATGGACAAAAGAAACCGCATAGGTCAAAGAGAAATAGACTTAGACAAGCTAGAAATAACCCAGGTCAGATATAAGCAGATAAAGGTACCTCAGAAGGAGGAAAATGAAGTAGTTCCTCTAGAAGAGGCCATGGCAATAAATGACAGCAGGGTAAGAAGATCTCTGATACTTGATATATTAAGGAAGAATCCTGAAAATTATGTAGCAGTGCTTGAAAAGGCCAGCCTTTCAAGCGACACAGAGCTCTCCCACTATGCTACAACCTCAATGATGGCAATACAGAGCAGGTATGAAAAGAGCATAACAGAGCTTGAAAAAGAAAAAGAAAGAGATAAGGATAATCCGGTAGTACTTGACGATTATGCCACTGTATTAAAGAATTACATTAAAAGTGGCCTCATATCAGGACAGGTGCTTAGGATATATCAAAATAAGCTGAATAAGGTGCTTGAAGAACTTAAAGGGCTTTGTCCGGAGAAAATCAAGTATCGTTTTGACTGGATAGACAATAGGCTTGATATAGGAAATACAGCAGGAGTAAAAGCAGAATGCGAAGACCTGTTAAAGAAATGGCCGGGGGAAGAAAGGTGCTATCAGTCTTATATGGCATATGCCTTTAAGATATCAGATAAAAAGCTGGCAATGCAGATATTAAAGGAAGTAAAGGAAAAAGAAGTATATCTCTCAAGAGCGGGACGAGAGTGGTACGACTTCTGGAATGCTGAAAGCAAGGGTGAAGAATTATATGGAAGATCTTCAGGAACAAATCCAAAAATATGAACGGGAAGAAATAGCAGATAAAGAAAGAGAAATAAAGAAAAATAGAAAAAATAAGAATACCTGGTTCAGAGTAGCAATACCGATAATCGCAATGTTTGTATTTACGGTGTTCGTAGTATTAGAAAGACGAGGAATCTCCGTACAGGTAGCATCAAGATTTGAGGATCTGTCAAAAATACAGCTGACAGAAACCTTTGAGCAGGAAAAGGAATGTCTTGTAGTAGTAGACAAAAAGGGAGAAAGCGAAGAAAAAATCACCTCTGAAATGCTCTTTGTATTAGATAGCTTAAGAGTAGGCTATGATGTAAAGGATGTATCTGAGGTAGACTGGGAAAATGAGCTTAAAAATTATAAGACATTAGTACTTTCCTTCCAGGACTGGGATAAGATAGGCGAAGGAGCAGAGCAGCTATCAAAGTGGTTAGTATCAGGCGGAAGAATGATGAATACCATGACTCCAGCACCTAACAGTGTATTCTCGCTCCTTGCATCAAAAATAGGAGTAGATTCCTTTTCATCGTATGTAGGAATAGATGGACTAAGGATGGACAATAATGCTCTTATAGGAGCAGATCAGAAAAATACCTATAAATTTATGCTGGGTGAAGAAACAGAAATTCTGACTTCACTAGGCGTGTTATTAGATTCAAAGGCAAAGCGCTATGTATCTTCCTATGACGGAACAGTGCCTCTTATATGGTCAAATGACATAGAGGATGGAAGAGCAGTAATAATGAATTATGTAATTACAGATAAATTCCAGAGAGGCTTCTACACACTCTGTTACAGCCTCTTAGAAGATTCCTTCGTGTATCCTGTAATAAATGGTTCATCATTTTACATAGACGACTTCCCGGCACCAGTACCAGGAGGAAACGGAGAATATATCGAAAGAGACTACGGAATAGATACAGCAAGCTTTTACTCAACTGTATGGTGGCCTCAGATACTCAACTGGCAGAAGCAGTACGGAATAGTATATACAGGACTCATAATCGAAGATTATAACAACTTTGTTGAAGGAGAACTGCCAAGAAATAAGCAGACCAGCAGATTCTCATTGTTCGGAAATACCATGATAAATAATGGAAATGAGCTAGGACTCCATGGCTATAATCACCAGCCGCTTTGCGTAGAAGGAATAGATGATAATATGCAGTTCGGTGAATACAAGCTCTGGGCAAGCGAAGAAGATCTAAAGAACTCCATAAAGGAGCTTGTAGAATTCTCAAGTGCACTATATCCAACCGAAAAGTTCCAGGTATATGTACCGCCATCGAACATCATGTCAGAAACCGGAGAAAAGCTCTTGCTTGAAGCAGCACCTGATATAAAGGTAATAGCGAGTGTATATCTAAAAGCAGATGGCGTAGAAAGCATGGTACAGGAATTCACAGTAGAAGAAAACGGCATAATAGATACACCAAGAGTAGTATCAGGCTGCATGCTGGATGAATACGCAAAGCTTACTGCTTTTTCAGAATTTAACTTCCATTACGTACAGTCACATTTCGTACATCCGGATGATATATTAGATGAAGACAGAGGTGCAAAGAGCGGATGGCCTGAAATGTCAAGACAGTTTACAGAATATCTGGAATTAGTAAAGAATGCTGTACCAGATATGAGAAACCTCTCAGGAACAGACATGGGAGCAGCAACCTATAGATATTGCGGTCTATCAGTAGAAAGAGATATAAAGGACGGCGAAATAGACGTAAGGCTCGGAGGTTTTTCAAAGGAAGCGTATCTCCTTCTTAGAATAAACGAGGGCGAAGTAAAGAATACAGAAGGCTGCACAGTTACAGAGGTAGCAGATGGTCTGTATTTAGTAAAAGCAGTAGAAGAAAACATCAAAATATATTATTAATGGAGAAAAAAAGTGAGGGTATGTTTTATTCTTGAAGGATGCTACCCTTATGTATTTGGAGGCGTTTCAAGCTGGACGCATCATTACATAGAGGCAATGCCTGATGTTGAGTTCGTACTCTGGTGCATAGGTTCAAAGGAAGAATTAAAAGGAAAATATAAATTTCAGCTTCCTAAGAACGTAGTAGAGATACATGAAGTATTTCTAGATACGGCGCTAGAAATAAAAATGGATAAACGTCAGAGAAAGCATCCAAAAATAACAAAAGAAGAAAGAGAAGAGATGCAGAATCTTTTTGCAGGAAATGATGTAAATTGGGATGTGTTGTTCAATCTTTTCCAGGAAAAAAAGATGAATCCGACCTCCCTGCTCATGAGTCAGGAATTTTTAAATCTTCTCATAGAAAAGTGTAGGGAAAAATATCCGTATATCTCCTTCTCAAATTACTTCTTCAACGTAAGATCAATGCTGCTTCCAGAACTGTACCTTATGACAACCAAGGTGCCAGAGGCAGACATATATCATACAACGGCAACCGGCTATAGCGGAATACTAGGAAGCATGGCCAAATGGAAATACAAAAAGCCGATGATAGTAACGGAGCATGGCATCTATACAAGAGAGCGAGAGGAAGAACTGCTCGGCGCAAAATGGGTACTGCCATATTTAAGGCAGCAGTGGATAGAAATATTCTATAGATTCTCAGCCTGTGCCTATGAGTATGCAGACAGAGTAACGGCTCTATTTAATAATGCCAACAAAATACAGGCGGCAATCGGTTGCCCTGTAGAAAAGCTGTCAGTAATAGAAAACGGAATCAATTATGATAACTTCAAGGATATTCCAGTAAAGGCCGACAATGGTTACATAGATATCGGAGCAGTAGTAAGAATAGCAAAGATAAAAGATATAAAGACCATGATATACGCCTTTGCAGAAGTAAAATCAAGAGTTCCGAATGCAAGACTGTATATACTAGGAGACGTAGATGACAAGGAATATAATGAAGAATGTCATCAGCTGATAGACCAGTTAAAGGTGGAAGACATCATATTTACAGGAGTAGTAAGCGTAAAGGAATACTTCCCTAAATTTGACTTTACCATCCTAACAAGTATATCAGAGGGACAGCCTCTTTCCGTACTAGAATCCTTTGCAGCAGGAAGACCGGTAGTAACAACTGATGTAGGGTGCTGCAGAGAACTGATCGATAGAGATGATGAATTTGGCTCGGCGGGACTATGCGTACCACCGATGCATAAGGATCTCTTAGCAGATGCGATGGTATCCATGTGTCTTAACAAGGGAATGAGAATTAAAATGGGAGAATCCGGAAGACTTAGAGCAGAGAAATACTATACTCAGAAAATAATGATGGACAAATATCGCAGCTTATATGAAGAAGTGGTTAAAAAATAACCAATATATGAGGGGAAAGAAAAATGGCTGGAATAGGCTTTGAATTAAAAAGAGCATTCCAGAAAAAAGGACTATTTGCCTTGATAAAGGCCTATGGATATTCGGCAATGGTATGTACCGGACCGATGATCCTTGGAATACTCCTTTTGCTGGGAATAAAGTTCTTAGGAATACTTGCAGACACAGCAGACGGTGACATGCGGCTAGTAAACTCGATGGTTACCTATACGCTGCTTGCTTCGCTACTTACAACAAATGTATTATCAATGGTAACCACAAGATACATAGCAGATCAGCTATATATGAAAAGACCGGGCAGCATAATGCCATCCTTTTATGGCAGCATATCAGTAATGCTGGTTGTAGGAGGCGCGGTATATGGAACCTTCCTGATATTTTCAGGTCTTGACTTAAGAAAAGGCATAGCGTGTTTTGTATTTTATGGAATACTAATAGTAGTATGGACAGAGATAAATTATCTTACCGCGGTAAAAAATTATAGAGGAATACTTTTAGCCTTTCTAGGAGCAGTAATAATAACCTTTGTAACGGGGTATCTGCTCATATTTGTATTAAAATGGTTTGATATAATAATATCCATGATGATAGCTGTATGCGTGGGATACGGAGCAGTATCAATAATATATTACGCAATACTGCTCGGATATTTCCCAAAGGGGGATTGCAGCTCGCTATATTTTTTGAAATGGATAGACCAGTATAGAGAGCTTGTACCGATAGGAACCAACATAGGAATAGGCTTATACAGCCATTTGATCATAATGTGGGCATCACCGGCAAGCGTTCAGGTAAAAGGACTGTTTTACGAGGCTCCTATGTATGACATATCAGCACTAATGGCCTTTTTATCCATACTTATAACAACGGTAAATTTTGTAACCTCAGTAGAGGTAGAATTTTATCCTAAATACAGAGATTTCTTTAGTCTGCTTGATGGCGCTTTAGTAGACATAGAGCAGGCTCAGAAGGAAATGAAGCAGACTCTCATAAGAGAGCTGACCTACACATTCATAAAACAGTTCTTTTCAAGTATGCTATTTATAATAGTAGGCTCGATATTAATACCGATGCTGCCACTTGGCTTCTCAGATGAAATGCTTGGAATATTCAGAATAATGTGCTGTGGCTACGCATTTTACGCCATGGGAAACAGCCTTATGCTGATACAGCTGTACTTTGCAGACAACCGTGGAGCGATGATCAGCACAGGTGCATTTATGTTAATAAGCACACTAGGAACCGTGCTGACCACCTTTATGGGAGTAAAGTGGTATGGTTTTGGCTTCTTAGCAGGTGGAATAGTATTTACAATGCTTACCTTTATACTTTTAAGAAACTTCATGAAAGAGGTACTAGAAAATATACTCATGAGGCAGCCACTAAAGGAAAGTGAAGTCAGAGGACCAATGAAGAGCATTGCAGAAAAATATGAAAGAAAGTATCAGGAAAAATATCCAAGAAGAAGAACAGTAAAACAGGAAGAAGAGATTAATTAAAATAGGTGAAGGTGAAAAATTAAGAAAGTTGGATACCTTTAAGTAATCCAGAAGAGGTATTAATGAAAATAAGAAATAAGATAATGAAAAAGATGTTCAGCACTGCCTTAATAGCGGTTACAACAGCAGTAATGACAGGCTGCGGAGTAAGTGTTGGCGAATTAGAAGAAGCCCCCAAAGAGGTAGAAGAGGAGAGCATTGTATTCAGCGATAAGACTCTTGAAACAAGGCTCATAGACAATAAGGTTCTGTATGAGGATGATGATGAGACCTCGGTAGTTACCATGTATTTAACAGTAACTAAGGGAAATTCCTCGGAATCGACAGATCATACCTGGAGCGAAGTAAATGACCATTCGGTATTTTACTATGACGAATTAGGAATAGACAGATACGGAGTAAACGGACTTTTGCAGGTCGGAGATGAAAATGGACCGGTAGAAGGAGAATTAGGCTATGAGAGGCAGACACCGAACTGTATTGTGACCATAAGAGGACAGACCTCATCAAGAGCTAAACAAAAGAACTATAAAATAAAGATAAAGGACTCGAGCGGAGATTGGAGAGGCCAGACAGTAATAAATCTCAATAAGCACCAGTCTGACGGTTTGAGATTTAGAAACAAACTAATGTACGACCTAATAAAAGAAGTGGATGATCTAGTAGCCATGAGAACGCAGTTCGTACATTTATATGTAAAGGATCTGACCGAAGGCAAGGATGCAGAATTTGAAGACTATGGCCTATACACTCAGGTAGAGCAGGCCAATAAGAAATTCTTAAAGGCGCATGGACTAGATAAGGAAGGGCATCTATACAAGCTAAATAACATCTTTGAATTCTATAAATATGACGAAATAAAGATGGTAAATGATGTAGGCTATGATGCGATGGCCTTCAGGTATTACCTGAAAACTAAGGGTGATACCAATAATGGAAAGCTCATAAATATGCTAAAGGATGTTAATAATAGTACATTATCCGGAACTGAAGTATTAGAAAGATGGTTCGATGAGGACAATGTAGCGACCTGGCTTGGCTTTAACATATTACTTGGAAATATCGATACTCAGAGTAGAAACATGCTGTTATATAGTCCATTAAATGTGAATAAATGGTATTTAATAAACTGGGATTGTGACGGCGCGCTAGGGCTTGAAGAAAAAGAAATACATGGCATCAACTTAGAGAACAGCTGGGAGACAGGAGTCAGTAACTATTGGGGAAATATACTCTTCAGAAAGCTGATAATGGATGATACCTTTAGAGAAACTCTAGACAAGAAGATAAATGAATTAAGGCGGCAGATTACTCCAGAAAAGATAAGGAAAATGGCAGAAGGTTATGCAGAAGTAGTAAAGCCGTATCTATACACCGATGGCAGCAAAGATGAAAAAAATGCACCATTAGATGAAAAAGAATATGACAGAGTAATAAATGCCATACCTTTAGAGCTGGAGAAAAACTATGAGTCCTATAAAAAATCGATAGAAAAGCCGATGCCGTTCTATATTGGTGTACCGACCAATGTAGAAAATGGGATAAATTTTGTGTGGGAGGCATCCTATGACATACAGAGCGATGATGTTTACTATACAGTAACACTCGCAGATAACTATGAACTAAAGGATCCGTTACTAGTAAAAAATGATATATTTTTAAATATATGCACCTATGATTCGCCTCTTCCAGAGGGACAGTATTTCCTTAATGTAAAAGCGAGAGATTCGGAAGGGAACGAACAATATGCTTTTGATTATTACATTTCACCTGACAGCAGTAGACATTATGGAACACTTAGTTTTTATGTAGACAAGGAAGGAAATATCAGCCTGGTGGCAGGAGAATAAGATGAAGAAAGGTAAAAGAGGAAAAAAGAAAAGACAGGGAATAGAGGATAGTTTAGGAGAAATTATGAGGAAAGAAAATAGTATTAAGAGGCTGTTACTTACGGTACTAACAGCGATATTGACGGTAAGTGTGATGAGCGGCTGCAGAGTAGTAATAAATGAGGATGCGGAAACGGGGAATGTATCAGACGAGCCGATAGTATTCAGTAACAGCACAGTAGATTACAAGCTAAAGGATAATAAAAGCCTTTATGAAAATGATGATGATAATTCTGTAATAACCATGTATCTTACGGTTACCAAGGGAAATTCATCAGAAGCAACAGATCATACCTGGGAAGAGGTAAATACCTACTCCGTATACTACTATGAAGAAAAAGGCGTAGAACGTTACGGAGTAAATGGACTTCTCCAGGTAGGAGATGGAAACGGACCAAAAGCAGGAGAGCTAGGCTATGGAAAGCAGGCACCGAACTGCACAGTAACCATAAGAGGACAATCCTCCTCATCATATGGTCAGAAAAACTACAAAATAAAACTAAAGAACAATTCAGAAGGCTGGAACGGTCAGATGGTAATAAATCTGAACAAGCATCAGGGAGAAGGACTGAGATTTAGAAACAAGCTGATGTACGACCTTCAGGAAAATCTAAATGACATGGTAGCCCTTAGAACTCAGTTCGTACATCTGTACGTAAGAGATCTGACCCAGGGCGAGGACATAGGCTTTGAGGACTATGGACTCTATACTCAGGTAGAGCAGGCCAATAAGAACTTCTTAAAGGCACATGGACTAGACAGAGAAGGCTTTTTATACAAGCTGAATAATATCTTTGAATTCTATAATTATGATGCATTAAAGCTTGCCTCAGACCCGGATTATGACGAAGATGACTTTACATACTATCTAAAGACCAAGGGCGATAAGGACAATAGCAAGCTCTTAAAAATGATAGAAGATGTAAATGACAGCAAGCTCTCAGGAGGAGAAATCCTAAAGAGATGGTTCGATGAGGACAATGTAGCGACCTGGCTCGCCTTTAACATCTTGCTTGGAAGTGTAGATACCCAGAGCAGAAATACGCTTTTATATAGTCCGCTTAACGTAGACAAATGGTTCTTCATAAACTGGGACTGTGACGACTCGATGAATAACTATGAAAGAGAAATAAGAGATCTATCAGCAGGCGAAGGCTGGGAATGCGGCATAAGCAACTACTGGGGAAATGTGTTCTTTAGAAAGATCCTAAAGGATGACGGCTTTAGAGAAGTACTTGATAAAAAGATGAATGAGCTAAGAGAGGTCATAACAGAAGATAAAATAAGAAAAATGGCAAATGAATATGCAAAGGTAGTAAAGCCATATGTATTTTCAGGAAGAGATCTGCTTGGAGAGCCGCTCACGGAAGAAGAATATGATGACGTATTAGAAAAGTTCCCGGAAGAGCTTGATGAAAATTATAAAGCTTATCTTGAATCTCTAGAAAAGCCAATGCCATTCTTCATAGGAAAGCCGGCCCTCACTGATGCGGGAATAAGCTTTACCTGGGATCCATCCTACGATTTCCAGAGTGAAGACATATACTATGACGTAACACTAGCGGATAACTACGAATTAAAAAATCCTATCTTTAGCAAAAATGATATTTACATGAACAGCGTCACCTATAACAAAAAATTACCAGAGGGACAGTATTTCTTAAATGTAAAGGCAAAGGATACAAGCGGAAATGAGCAATATGCCTTTGACTATTATGCATCCTCAGAAAGCATTAAGTATTTTGGAACTTTATGTTTCTATGTAGATTCAAAGGGAAATGTGAAGATAGAAGGAGAATAAATGGCACAGGAAATAATTCGTCAATTCAGACACGAGCTTAAATATCTGATATCAGAGAGCGAAGCAGAGGTCATAAAGAATCGCATAAAGGTGATAATGCAAACTGATAAGCATGCAGGACCTGATGGTTATTCGATAAGAAGTCTGTATTTTGACGACATAAAGGATACGGCGCTAGTAGAAAAGGATTCCGGAGTATCCTCGAGACATAAATACAGGATAAGGATATATAACTACTCTGACAATGTAATAATGCTAGAGAGAAAAAGAAAGGAAGAGCAATATATCCAAAAGACCTCGGTATCAATGACAAGAGCAGAATATGATAAGATAAATAAAGGAGATTATGATTTTCTGCTAGATAGAGAAGAAAAACTCTGTCACGACTTTTATGTAGAACTTATGTCAAATAAGCTAAGACCAGTGGTAATAGTAGACTATGAGAGAGCGCCTTACGTATACGCATACGGCGATGTAAGAGTGACCTTCGATGCAAATATACGTTCTGCAGCAGCGGAAGATGATATATTTAATGACAAGGCGACCACACTAGAGACCTTGCAAAAGGGCACCCTCATCATGGAGGTAAAATTTACAGAATATCTCCCATCTCTTATAAGGGATATGCTAGATGTGCAAGGAAGCGTATATGTATCAGCATCAAAATACGTAATGTGCATGGAAAAGCGAAACGAAGTTTTAGCAATAAATAAGTAAAAGCTGCAAAAAAAAGCAGTAAACTGGAGGAAAAAATGAGCGTAGAGGATTTTATAAAGAAATCAATATTAGAGTCAGATGCATATAACCAGACAATAAGTCTAAGTACACTAGTAACAATATTTATAGACTTAGCCTTTGCCCTGATTATGGGAATACTTATATATGCAGTATATAAGAAGTATTTTGCAGGAGTGGTATATAGCAGAAATTATGCATTAACACTCATAGGAATGAGCGTACTTACAGCAATGGTAACACTTGCAATCAGTACAAATATCGTAATCTCACTTGGTATGGTCGGTGCACTTTCAATTGTGCGTTTCCGTACAGCAATAAAAGAACCACTGGATCTGATGTACATGTTCTGGGCAATAACAATGGGAATAACAGCAGGAGCAAGCATGTATCTGCTTGCAATAGTGGCATTTGTAATAATGTTCATCATGGTAATAATCTTCAGCAAAAATGCAGGAGGAAAGAATACTTATATCCTTGTAGTACATTTTAGCGGAGAACAGACAGAAAGTGAAATCGCTCATGTACTGAGTGGAATGAAGTATGCAATAAGATCAAAGGTATTACGTGGAGAAACAAACGAAATGACAATTCAGCTTCGTGCAAAGCATGGAAATCTTGCCTTCGCAGACAAGATAAAGGAAATTGAAACGGTTAATGATGTAGTTTTACTTGCCTTTGACGGTGAATACCACGGATAATGGAGGGTAAGAAAATTACGATTAAGAAGTTAATAGCTGGAGCGTTAGTAGCTGCAGCAGTAGTTAGAATAAGTTATCCATATGTAATGGAGAAGTACACAGTTATGGAGCAATATATATACGAAGACAACGGAGAAATCCAGGATAACCCATATATAGGCTTTGCAGCTGATGCAAGACATATAAATGCAGCAGAAGGAACGAGCCTCGTATATGTAGGCCTGCTCTGGAGCGACTTTGAAAAAGAAGAGGGCGTGTATGACTTTGAAACTCTAGAAGAGGAATATTACCTCGGCCGCTGGAAGGAAGAAGGAAAGAACGTCGTACTAAGATTTGTATGTGATTGCCCTGGAGATGAAGCACATCTTGATATCCCAAGATGGCTATACGAAAAGACAAGGGATGGAAAAAGATATGACAATTCTTATGGAATGGGCTACTCACCAAACTATGAAAATGAATATTTCATAGAATGTTATGAAAAGGCAGTAAAGGCATTAGGAGACAGATACGGAAATGATGACTTCATATCCTATGTAGAAATGGGTGCAATAGGACACTGGGGCGAATGGCACATAAAAAAGGGCGAAGGCCTTGTACCAATGCCATCAGAGGAAACCTGCACACGATATATAAAAGCCTTTGCAGATGCCTTCCCAAAAGCAAAAATATTACTTAGAAGACCCTATTCAGTAGGAGTAGAATATGGCGCCGGAGTCTATAATGACATGACCGGAGAAGAAGACAGCACCACCGAATGGCTCTCATGGATAAAAGAAGGCGGAGTACATAAGGGAGAAAAGTACAATCTCAACTATACGGCAAATCCGGATATCTGGAAGAGCTCGCCAGTAGGAGGAGAATTTACCAGCTCGCACTCCTTTAACAACATGTTCGTAAGAAATATCGACAGAACAGTAAAGCTGGTAAAGGATAGCCACATGACCTTCATAGGCCCAAAGGCACCACTATCAGACGACTTTGAAAAATATGAGGACGGAGCCTTAAAAGTCCTTAGATATGTAGGTTATAGATACAGAGCATCAGAGCTAAAACTTACAAGAAATCTGTTATCGGGAGTAATAAAGCTAGAGCTAAAGATTACAAACGATGGAGCAGCACCAATCTACTTTGATAAAAAGGTAGTCCTTTACGTAAAAAAGGTAAAGGGAAATACCAGCTCTGAAGACCTTAGCAGCTACGAAAGAATAGAAACAGATATAGACTTAAAGAGCCTGTACGGAAATGGAACCAGTGCAACGGCAAAAATCACCCTTAATGAAAAATATAAAAAGGGAGAAGTTCCAAAAATCTACGTAGCCATAGAGGACGTAGAAAAAAATGAGATTTCAATAAAAATGCCAATGGATGTAGAAACACTAGACGGCGCATATTTACTAACCGGAAACTGATACTAAAGCTAGATTAAATTTTTATAACGTCTTGACATAAAAAATCAAAAGTAATATAATGGTTTCATAGTATGTAAAAAGCGATGACGAAGACAGTAGCGCTGTGAAGGCCTATAGCGAGCTGGGGATGGTGTAAGCCTGGCGGAGATAGCAGAAAGCGAAAATCACTTCTAAGCTGCAGGGTGAAAGTTATTGAAATCAGTAAAAAGTAGCCTGTGCCGGCACCTGCCGTTAAACAGGGCGTGCATCACTGGGTTTACCTCAAGTGCATAGAATTGAAATCAAATAGGTGGTTACAGGTTAATTAATAAGCTATATTAAGCCCTGTCCTGTTGAAGGACGGGGCTTTTATTATTTATCTGCAGAAAGCGAAAGCAAATGCGAAAGCAAACGCAAATGCAAATGCGAAAGCAAACGCAAATGCAAATGCAAAAGCAAATGTGAAAGCAAAAGCAAATGCAAATGCAAATGCAAAAGTGAAAGCAAACGCAAATGTGAAAGCAAAAGCAAAAGCAAATGTAAAAGCAAATGCAAACGCAAATGTGAAAGCAAAAGCAAATGTAAAAGCGAATGCAAACGCAAATGTGAAAGCAAAAGCAAATGCAAATGTGAAAGCGAAAGCAAATGTGAAAGCAAATGCAAACGCAAAAGGCAAAAATAATAAATAGCCCAAAAGAGCCGGTAGCTGCAAAAGGAGGTAACGATGGAGCTTTGGGACATTTATGATAAGTGTTTCGAGAAGACAGGAAGGCTTCAGATCAGGGGCAATAAGCTTGATCCGGGAGACTATCATCTTGTAGTAGCGGTATTTCCCGTGAATTCCAAAAATCAGATACTTATTCAAAGACGAAACCCAAATCTTAAGCTAATGCCAGGGGAATGGGCAGCGACAGGAGGAAGCGCCATATACGGCGAAACTCCGTTTCAGGCAGCAAAAAGAGAATTAAAAGAAGAGCTTGGAATAGTTGCAAATAAAGGAAACTCTGAATTAGTCGGAATGCTGAAGCGGATAGACAGTTTTACATCCATATGGATAGTGCATGTAGATGTAGATATAAAAGATCTGAAGCTTCAAAAAGAAGAAGTAGCAGAAGCAAAGTGGGTAACTGTAGAGCAGCTGACTCAGATGGTAAAAAATGGAGAATTTCATAATTACCGTTATATCGACTGGCTGCTGAACTATGTACAGTACATGATGCTCTCACCGAATTTTCAGATAGGTGGAAACTACAAAAAGCAGTAAGTAAAAAAGAAAAGATAATCAAAAAGAACCACCCAAAAGAATCACCCAAAAGAATCAACCAAAGAAAAAAGGGAAGGCTTAAACCCAAAAGAATCACCCAAAGAAAAAGGGAAGGCTTAAATAAGAGGTTATTAAAAAACAAACATAAAATAGAAAGAAGGAAGAAGTATGTACAGAAAAGTTAGTACAGACATGAACTTCGTTGAGAGAGAGCAGGAAGTTCTTCAGTTCTGGAAAGAAAATGACGTATTCAATAAGAGCGTAGAACAGCGCGCACAGGGACCAATGTATATGTTCTATGACGGTCCTCCAACAGCAAACGGAAAGCCACATATCGGCCACGTAGAAACACGTGTAATCAAGGATATGATACCACGTTACCATGCCATGAAGGGTGAATATGTACCAAGAAAGGCAGGCTGGGATACTCATGGACTTCCAGTAGAGCTTGAAGTAGAAAAGCTTGTAGGAATCAACGGAAAAGAGCAGATCGAAAAGTATGGAATCGAGCCATTCATCAAGAAGTGCAGAGAATCTGTATGGAAGTATAAGGGAATGTGGGAGAAGTTCTCAGACAAGGTAGGCTTCTGGGCAGACATGGATCACCCATATGTAACCTACGAGAACGACTTCATCGAATCAGAATGGTGGGCACTTAAGCAGATCTGGGAAAAGGGCCTTCTTTACAAGGGATATAAGGTAGTACCATACTGCCCAAGATGTGGAACACCTCTTTCATCACACGAAGTAGCACAGGGCTATAAGAGTGTAAAGGAAAAGTCAGTAATCGCAAAGTTCCATGTAATGGACGCAGAAAATGAATATTTCCTCGCATGGACAACAACACCATGGACACTTCCATCAAACGTTGCCCTCTGTATGAATCCAGAGGTAATCTATGCAAAGGTAAAGGTAACCGTAGACGCAAAGGCTACAGTACTTACAGCAGAGGATTTAAAGAAGAGCGCAGAAGAGCTTGGCGAGACAAAGACAGAGTATTACTATCTTGCAAAGGATCTCATCGGAGCAGTACTTGGTGACGGCGCTTATGAAATAATCGAAGAATATAAGGGAAAGGATCTTGAATATAAGAAGTATGATCCTCTCTTTGAATATGCATATAATGACAAGGACGGAAATCGCAATCCAAAGGCAAACCGTGACAATGTAGACGGAAAGAAGGCCTTCTATGTAGTAAATGCAAACTATGTAACAACTACAGACGGTACAGGTATCGTACATATCGCTCCAGCCTTCGGTGCAGACGATAATGAAGTAGGAAAGCAGTACGACCTTCCAGTAATCCAGTTCGTAGACGGAAAGGGAAATCTTACAGCAGAAGTAACAGACTTCGCAGGACTTTTCGTAAAGAAGGCAGACGAGCCAGTACTTAAGAAGCTTGCAGAAGATGGAACTCTCTTTAAGGTACTTAAGTTCGAGCATGACTATCCATTCTGCTGGAGATGTGACACACCTCTCATCTACTACGCACGTTCAAGCTGGTTCATCAAGATGACAGCAGTTAAGGATCAGATGATCGAAAATAACAAGCAGATCAACTGGGTACCAGAATCAATCGGAAAGGGAAGATTCGGCGACTGGCTTGAGAACCTTGTAGACTGGGGCATCTCACGTAACCGTTATTGGGGAACACCGCTCAACATCTGGCAGTGCGAAGAATGTGGCCATCAGCTTTCAGTAGGCTCAATCAAAGAATTAAAGGAGCTCGGAGAAAATGTACCAGATGATATCGAGCTTCATAGACCATATGTAGACAATGTAGTAATAAAGTGTCCAAAGTGCGGAAAGCCAATGCGTAGAGTACCAGAAGTAATCGACTGCTGGTTCGACTCAGGCGCAATGCCATACGCACAGCTTCACTATCCATTTGAGAACAAGGAACTCTTTGAAAAGCAGTTCCCAGCAAGCTTTATCTCAGAAGCAGTAGACCAGACAAGAGGATGGTTCTATTCACTTCTTGCAGAAAGCACACTTCTCTTCAACAAGCCAGCCTTCAAGAACGTAATCGTAATGGGTCTTGTACTTGATGAAAATGGACAGAAGATGAGTAAGTCAAAGGGCAACTCAGTAGACCCGATGGAAGCACTCGAAACCTACGGAGCAGACGCAATCAGATGGTACTTCTACATCTCAAGTGCACCATGGCTTCCAAAGCGTTTCCATGAAAAGGCAGTAAAGGAATTCGAGCGTAAGTTCATGGGCACCTTATGGAATACCTATGCCTTCTATGTACTTTATGCAGACATCGACAGCTTCGATCCTACAAAGTACAAGCTTGAAGTAGATAAGCTATCAGTAATGGATAAGTGGCTCCTTTCAACACTTAACTCGGCAGTAAAGGCAGTAGATACAAACCTTGCAAACTACAAGATTCCAGAGGCAGCAAAGGCCCTCAACGACTTTGTAGACGGAATGAGTAACTGGTATGTAAGAAGAGGCCGTGAGCGTTTCTGGGCAAAGGGCATGGAGCAGGATAAGATCAACGCATACATGACACTTTACACAGCACTCGTAACAGTAGCAAAAACAGCAGCACCAATGATTCCATTCATGACAGAATCAATCTACCAGAACCTTGTTCGTACAGTAGATAGAAGTGCACCAATATCAGTACATCTTTGCGACTTCCCGGCAGTAGATGAAGCGCTCATCGACGAAAAGCTTGAGAAGGACATGGACGAAGTAGAGAATATCGTAGTACTTGGAAGAGCATGCAGAAATACAGCAAATACAAAGCAGAGACAGCCACTTGCAAATATGTACGTAAAGGTACCAACAGAGGATAATGGCAAGGCACTTTCAGCAGAGAGCCTTTCAAACTTCTATATGGATATCATCAGAGAAGAGCTTAATATCAAGAATGTAACCTTTACAGATGATGTAAGCGTATACTCAACATATAGCTTCAAGCCACAGCTCCGTACACTCGGAAAGGTATTCGGAAAGAATATCAATGAGCTTAAGACAGTGCTTGCAGAAATCGATTCAGCAGCAGCTATCAAGGAACTCAACGAGACAGGCTCACTTACAGTTACAGTAGCAGGACAGGAGCATAAGATCGCCAAGGAAGACCTTCTCATCGAAGCACTTAAGAACGAGAAGTATACCACAGCAGAAGACAACGGCTATATCGTAGTAATGGATACAGAGCTCACACCAGAGCTTGTCAGCGAAGGCTACATGCGTGAAATCATAAGCAAAGTTCAGACCATGCGTAAGGAAGCTGGCTTTGAAGTAATGAATAGAATCGTAGTAGGAATCAAGAGCTCAGACGTAGTAGTAGAAGCAGTAAAGAAGTATGAGGATGAAGTTACAAGAATCGTACTTGCAGACAGCGTAAACTATGACGGCGTTGATGAAGCAGGCTATGTAAAGGAATGGGAAATCAACGGAGAAGCAGCAGTACTTTCGGTAAAGAAGGTTTGATAAAAGACTTAGAAAAAACTGGTAAAGTGAAAAAAGTCTAAGTAAAATATAAAAAAAAACTTCGGAAAAGCGGAAAAAACTGCCCAAAAAAACTGCAAAAACACTTGAAAAATACAAGAAATAATGCTAAAAACGGAAATCAGCACAAGTCAAAAACTGGTGCTGATTTCTTTATTTAAGAAAAAATAATGGTTTACTATTTGCTAAAATTGTGATATACTAAACAAGTGAGAGTGATAAAAATCTTATAAAGGTTTGATAAACCTTGTATTAGTTCAGAGTCACTCTGCAACAGCCTATTAAGGAATGGGTTATGGGTTTATAATAAAAAAAGGAAGGGTACTAGGAATGAAACTTAACAAGGAAGAGTTTAAGAGAAGTGTTGAAGAGAATTTAAAGGCTCTTTACCGTAAGACAGTTGATGAGGCTACAGACCAGCAGAAGTATCAGGCTGTATCTTATGCAGTAAAAGATCTCATCATGGACAGATGGATTGCTACCCATAAGCAGTACGAGAAGCAGGATGCGAAGACCGTATACTACATGTCAATGGAATTCCTCGTAGGTAGAGCATTAGGAAATAACATTATCAATCTCAAAGCTGAAAAGGTAATCAAAGAAGCTCTTGAAGAATTAGGAATGAATCTGAATGTACTTGAAGACCAGGAACCAGATCCAGCACTTGGAAATGGTGGCCTTGGAAGACTTGCAGCATGTTTCCTTGATTCACTTTCATCTCTTGGTTATCCGGCATATGGCTGCGGCATCCGTTATAAGTATGGAATGTTCAAGCAGAAGATTGAAAATGGATATCAAATCGAAGTACCGGACAACTGGTTAAAGCATGGCTATCCATTCGAGCTCAAGAGAGCAGAATATGCAACAGAAGTAAAGTTCGGTGGCTATGTACGCATGATAAAGGATGAGCAGGGTCGTGAGCGTTTTATCCAGGAAAATTACCAGTCAGTAATGGCAATTCCATACGACATGCCAATACTAGGCTATGGAAATAATGTAGTAAATACCTTAAGAATCTGGGATGCAGAAGCAATCAATACCTTCAACCTCGACTCTTTTGACAAGGGCGACTACCAGAAGGCACTCGAGCAGGAAAACCTTGCAAGAACAATCGTAGAGGTTCTCTATCCAAATGACAACCACTATGCCGGCAAGGAGCTCAGATTAAAGCAGCAGTACTTCTTCGTATCAGCATCAGTACAGCGTGCAATAATGAAGTTCATGGAAAAGCATGATGACATCCATCAGCTTCCGGAAAAGGTAGTATTCCAGCTCAACGATACACATCCAACAGTTACAGTAGCAGAGCTTATGCGCATACTTATGGATGAATATTTCCTTAGCTGGGACGATGCATGGAGCATCACAACAAGATGCTGTGCATACACAAACCACACAATCATGACAGAAGCACTTGAAAAGTGGCCAATCGAGCTCTTCTCAAGACTGCTCCCAAGAATATATCAGATAGTAGAAGAAATAAATCGTAGATTTATTGAGCAGATTCAGAGATTATATCCAAACAACTACCACAAGATCGAAAAAATGGCAGTTATCTATGATGGACAGGTACGTATGGCATACCTTGCAGTAGTAGCAAGCTTCTCAGTAAATGGTGTAGCAAAGCTTCATACAGACATCATCAAGAAGGATCTTCTCCCGGACTTCTACGAGCTGTGGCCAGAAAAGTTCAACAACAAGACAAACGGAATCACCCAGAGAAGATTCCTCCTTCATGGAAATCCGCTCTTAGCAGAGTGGGTAACAGGTAAGGTAGGAGATGATTGGATTACAGACCTATCAAAGATAAAGGCACTTGAAGTATATGCAGACGACAAGCTCTCACAGACCGAATTCCTTAACATCAAGTATAAGAATAAGGTACGTCTTGCAAAGTACATCAAGGAATATAATGGAATCGACGTAGATCCAAGATCAATCTTCGACGTGCAGGTAAAGCGTCTCCATGAATATAAGAGACAGCTCCTCAACATCCTTCATATCATGGCAGAATACAACCATATGAAGAATGATGCAAACTATAAGCCATATCCAAGAACCTTCATCTTCGGCGCAAAGGCATCAGCAGGCTATAGAAGAGCAAAGGCAATCATCAAGCTCATCAACTCGGTAGCAGATGTAATAAACAACGACAAGACCATTGAAAATAGAATCAAGGTAGTATTCATAGAGAATTACAGAGTATCAAATGCAGAAATCATCTTTGCAGCAGCAGATGTATCAGAGCAGATCTCAACTGCATCAAAGGAAGCATCAGGAACCTCAAATATGAAGTTCATGCTTAATGGAGCAATTACCCTTGGAACAATGGACGGAGCAAACGTAGAAATTGTAGACGAAGTAGGAAAGGATAATGCCTTCATCTTCGGTCTATCAAGTGATGAAGTAATCGGCTATGAAAAGAACGGCGGATATAATCCAAAGGAAATCTTTAATACAGACTCAGAAATCAGAGATGTACTTACAAAGCTTATAAACGGCTATTATTGTCCTCAAAATCCGGAAGAGTTCAGAGAGCTTTACAACTCACTTCTTGAGACAAATGGTTATGAAAGAGCAGACCAGTACTTCATCCTCAAGGACTTCAGAAGCTATGCAGATGCAAGAGCACGTGTAATGGAAGCGTACCAGGATCAGAACGCATGGGCAAAGTCAGCAATCATCAACATAGCACACTCAGGAAAGTTCTCATCAGACAGAACAATCGAAGAGTATGTAAAGGATATCTGGAAGCTTGACAAGGTAAAGGTAGAATTAAAGGAATGACAAAAAAGGCCTGATAAAGGTACAACAGAAAAAGATCAAACAAGCAAAAAAATAGGACCGGCGAAATGCCGGGCCTATTTTTTTATAGGATCAATCTAAGTAGTTAACAAATTAGATAAGACCTGCCATCTTAGCAAGTTCTTTAATGGTATTTTTTGAAACCTTCTTGCCGTTGTAATCGATAAGATCTGTCTTCTCACCTGAGAAGATGTCAGTAGCCTCGTACTTCTGAAGTACGATCTTGTCATCATCAACATAAATTTCAAGTGGATCTCTCTCTGCAATACCGAGAGTTCTTCTAAGCTCGATAGGAAGAGTGATTCTTCCGAGCTCATCAAGCTTTCTTACAATACCCGTGCTCTTCATAAATAAATAGTCCGCCTTTCCTAAAATTATCACTTTCTCCGCCTAAATTAGTTAACAGAAAAGTTATTGAATAACATTTGTTTTTGAACAAATATAATATAGCATTATTTAACAATTAAATAAAGAGATAAAATTGATTTTTTATAGTACAAATTTGATATAATTGAAAATAATTACCTAAAAGTTTACTTAACGTACGTTTTGGAACTAAAAGGAAAAATGACTGTGAAGCTTGAAAAAAGACGAAATGCAGAAAAATAATTACGAAAAAATCGTAACCCAAAAAATGCAAAATTATAAACTGTATGGCAAAATTATTTTTTTATAAACGGATAAAAGGCTATAAATAAAGGGTTGTATTAATTTTACAGTACAAAATGAAACAAAAATAAATTTTCATTCCGTGAAATGAAGCTAAATCTTATTACTTTTTTGTACATTTTTAGAATTGGATGTGATATAATGGAAAGAGGGAATAAAAAGCAGAAATATAGGGCTTTAGAGGGAAATTTAGTAAAATAATAATAAAGAAGAGATGGCAAGAATGAATGATAAAACGATAAAAAGGAATTATCTCTTGAATACGATCTATCAGGTGTTCTCGATAGTGTTACCAGTTGTAACAATGCCCTATGAATCGAGAAAATTCAGTGCATACGGCGTAGGAATAAGGAGCTATACGACATCTGTAATGACGATATTCATGCTGCTTGCGGCACTAGGGTGTTCGGCCTATGGGGAAAGAGAAATAGCAAGAAAAAGAAAAAACAGAAGAGAATATTCAAGAGCCTTTTGGGAGATAGAAATCACAAATCTATTGCTCACAGCAATAATGGTAGTAATATATATCCTTTATATAGCAATATTTGGAGGAAGCCTAAAGGCCTATTACGGAGTATTGACCATCGCGCTGATAGGAAATGTCTTTCAGATATCATGGTTCTATACGGCCTTTGAAGAATTTGATCTGGTAATAATTAAAAATACGGCAGTAAGGCTCATAGATGCCGTACTATTATTTGTAATCGTAAAAAACAGTAAGGGCCTGTTGCCATATATGGTAGCAGTAGCAGTAGTAGGACTATTTGGAAACCTGTTTTTATGGATATCACTAAAAAAATACCTGGTAAGGGTAAAGATATCAGACATATACATAGGAGTTCACATAAGAAAATCCTTATCATACTTCATACCGGTAGTAGCAACAACGCTATATACAATAATAGACAAAGCAATGATAGGAGGAATATCAAAAAGTAAATACGAAAATGGCTATTATGAGCAGGCCTCAGGCTTCATAAAAATGATATTAGCGCTTGTAACCTCGATGAATACGGTAATGAGCGCAAGAATGTCACTACTGTTTGAAGAAGGAAAGCTAGAAGAAATAAAGAAAAAGCTCCATGACTCCTTAAATACCACCTTATCCATAACCATACCACTAATGGTGATGATAATAGGAGTAGCAAGGCTGTTCATACCAAAGTTCTTAGGACCGGGTTATCTTCCGGTAGTAAATCTGGTATACGTATTTGCCTTTATACTATTTCCGATGGCACTTAGCAACGCACTGAGCCTTCAGTGCCTGAACCCGGCAGGAAGAGCAAGGGAAAGCTCAAGAATAGTAATAATGAGTGCGGTAATAAACGCAGCCCTAAATGCAATCCTCATCTATTTCTTTAAATCGATGGGAGCAGCAATAGCTTCAGTAATATCAGAAAGCTTCATAGCAGTAGTATATATGAAAAAATGCAGCGACTTTATCAGCTGGAAGAATATAATAGACTTCTCAGGCAAAAAGATAAAAGCAGCTATAGGAATGCTAGCAGCAATGATATTAGTAGGAATCCCGTTCAGAAGCAGCAACATAATCGCAGCAATACTGCAATTAATAGCAGGAATAATGGTATATGTATTCCTTATGTTAAAGATGAAAGATGAATTTGTAATGAATATGGTAAAAAAAGTTAAAAAGCAATTAAAAAAATTATGAGTTGACATAAGAGAGGGATTAGTTTATAATCATTAAGTTAGAAATATTATCTTTAGGAGGTTCACATGGCAACACAGGATGAGATTAACAACTCTTTTAAGCATCAGATGACTAAGGAAGAGTACGACAGAATAGTAGAGGAACTTCGCGATTATAAGGAGACCAAAACTAAAGAAAATTCAAGAAAAATTCTTGAAGCCAGACAGCAGGGTGACCTTTCAGAAAATGCAGAATATAGTGCAGCAAAGGAAGAGCAGAAGGCAATTCAGGCAAAGGTTGCAGAGCTCGAATTATTAGTAAATAACGCAGAAATCATCTCAGCAGAAGAGCTTGATAAGGGCGGCGTAAATATGGGATCTACAGTTGTACTTCACGACATAGAAGAAGATGAAGACATCACATACATGATCGTAGGTTCAATGTCAACAGACAGCCTTAGAGGCTTAATCTCAATCGAATCACCTCTTGGAAAAGCAATTATGCACAAGAAGAAGGGACAGGTTGTTGAAGTAGAAGCACCTATAGGAACAATCAAGTACAAGATCAAGGATGTACATAAGACAACCGAAGAAGAAAAGGCCAATGGCGTAATGTAATAAGCAGAAGAGAACTTTTCTTTCAACTAATATGACTAAACATATTTGATGGCAGATTACATGAAAATGGGTGTGCCATCAAATATTATTATGATTAAAAATCGAAAAAGCCTAGAGACCAAAAAAGCCTAGAGGCCCAAAAAGCTAAAGTCTAAAGGCAAAAGGCAAAAGTAAAAAGGCAAAAGTAAAAAGTAGATATAAAATACAAACAGGCAAAACTAATATAAAAGAAACGGGGAATAAAAATGGCTAAGTTTGAACAGAAGGAACAGACAGCAGCAGAGTTAAATGAGCTTCTTAAGGTAAAGAGAGAAAAGCTTGCAAATCTCCAGGCAGCTGGCAAGGATCCTTTCAAGATCACAAAGTACGATCAGACACATCACTCAGAAGAAGCAAAGAATCTCTATAATGAGCATGAAGCAAAGCTTCTTAGTGGCAGAGCAGCAGTAAATACAGAAGGCATGTCAGAAGAGGATGCAAGAGCAGCAAAGAAGGCAGACTATAATGAGAGAAGAGCAATCATGGATGCAGATCCAATCCGTGTATCAATTGCAGGACGTATGATGTTCAAGCGTATCATGGGTAAGGCATCATTCATGAACATTCAGGATAGAGACGGAAGAATCCAGGTATATGTAGCAAAGGATGCACTCGGTGATGAAGCTTATGACGACTTCAAGAAGTCAGACATCGGCGACATCTACGGTGTAAAGGGATATCTTTTCAGAACAATGACAGGTGAAGTATCAGTACATGCAGAAGAGCTTGTATTATTATGCAAGAACCTTCAGAACCTTCCGGAAAAGTTCCATGGACTTACAGACACAGACACAAGATACCGTCAGAGATATGTAGACCTTATTATGAATCCGGAAGTAAAGGATACCTTCATAAAGCGCTCAAAGATAATCAAGGAAATCCGTAACTTCCTTGACGGAAGAGACTTCATGGAAGTAGAAACCCCAACACTTGTATCAAATGCAGGTGGAGCAGCAGCAAGACCATTCGAAACACATTACAACGCATTAAATGAAGACGTAAAGCTTCGTATATCACTCGAATTATACTTAAAGAGACTCATCGTAGGTGGTCTTGAAAGAGTATACGAAATCGGAAGAGTATATCGTAATGAGGGCGTAGACACACGTCACAACCCGGAATTTACATTAATGGAGCTTTACCAGGCATATACAGACTATGAAGGAATGATGGAGCTCACAGAAAGCATGTTCCGTTACCTTGCAGAAAAGGTATGCGGATCAACCAAGATTTCCTACAACGGCATCGAGCTTGATTTCGGAAAGCCATTTGCACGTCTTACAATGAACGATGCAATCAAGAAGTATGCCGGAATAGACTTCGATGCAGTAGCAACTGATGAAGAAGCAAAGGAGCTTGCAAAGAAGCATAATATCGAATATGAGGAACGTCATACAAAGGGCGACATCATAAACCTCTTCTTCGAGGAATATTGCGAGAAGGAGCTTATTCAGCCGACCTTTATCATGGATCATCCACTTGCAATCAGTCCTCTTACCAAGAAGAAGCCATCAGATCCAAGCAAGGTAGAGCGTTTCGAGCTCTTCTGTAACACATGGGAAATGTGTAATGCATACTCAGAGCTTAACGATCCAATAGATCAGAGAGAGCGTTTCGCACAGCAGGATGCAAATGCAGCAGCAGGAGACGATGAAGCACAGCATACAGACGAAGATTTCTTAAATGCACTTGAAATTGGAATGCCACCAACAGGCGGAATCGGATATGGAATAGACCGTCTTGTAATGCTTCTAACAGACTCACAGGCAATCAGAGACGTACTTCTCTTCCCAACAATGAAGAGCCTTGACGCAGACAAGAAGGGTTCATCAGCAGAAGCAGATGGCGCATCAGAAGAAGCAACAGCACCAGCAACAGGTTTCTTTACACCAAACGATAAGATAGATTTTTCAAACGTAAAGGTAGAGCCATTATTTGAAGAATCAGTTGACTTTGAGACCTTCTCAAAGAGCGACTTCAGAGCAGTAAAGGTAAAGAACTGTGTAGCAGTACCAAAGAGCAAGAAGCTTCTTCAGTTCACACTTGATGATGGAACAGGAACAGACAGAACAATCCTCTCAGGAATTCATGCCTTCTATGAGCCAGAAGAGCTCATCGGAAAGACACTTATCGCAATAACAAACCTTCCACCAAGAGCAATGATGGGAATAGAGTCTTGCGGTATGCTTCTTTCAGCTGTAAATAATAAGAAGGATAGTGATGAAGAAGAATTACACCTTCTTATGGTAGATAATCATATCCCGGCAGGAGCAAAGCTATACTAAATCCCATTCCTTTTCTGAAGAAGACTGTCGGTGGTAAGAAGATATTTGGGATAATTATCCCATGTAACCTTTTCCAACGATCTGGTAAGTAAGCATATCTTAATAGTATTGAAAGCCGTAGCTTCACTTTAGGTGTGGTTACGGTTTTTTTGATGTTTCTCTTGAAAAATAAATGAATCCGGTATATTATAAAAGTTAAACTGTTGGTTTCAAGAATGTGAGATAAACGTAATGGTATTCGATTATATCATTGATCAGCTTCCCGTTGCTATAGAGTGCAAAGTGATAGAACTTCAGGAAGAGTTTAATGAGACAAGAGTTGTGGCTGAGATCGTTGGCATGAAGGCTGATGAGAGTGTTCTTACTGATGGAAAGGTTGATCTTGAAAAGCTTCATCCAATCATGTTTGATACAGTGGCTCTTTGCTACAGAGAGATCGGAGCAAACGTAGGCAGAGCATGGAAAGCCGGAAAGAAATTCGAATAAACGGAGCTTGAGATGGAATTGTTTAACGGAAGACCGGATAACACAGATGGCAGGCTGCCGAGAGAAGTCAGGACATATGATTTTCTCGATGATCTTGGAATAGAGTATCAGCGGACAGATCATGAGCCTGCAAACAATATGGAAGCCTGCAATGCGATAGATGCAGTGCTGGGTGTGTTGATATGTAAGAACCTGTTTCTGTGTAACAGGCAGAAGACCAGCTTCTATCTGCTTATGATGCCGGGAAATAAGAAATTTAAAACTAAGGAATTGTCTGCGCAGATTAACTCTGCGCGGCTTTCCTTTGCTGATCCGGAAGATATGCTGAAGTATCTTGATATTGAACCTGGGGCAGTGAGCATCATGGGTTTGATGAATGATAAGGATCATGCGGTGCAGCTTCTGATAGATGAGGATGTGCTTAAAGGAAAAGAACTTGGTTGTCATCCCTGCGTATGTACATCAAGTTTGAAGATAAAAACCGCTGATGTGATAGAGAAGTTCCTGCCTGCGACAGGTCATGATTATCAGACTGTGTATTTGGTAGGGGAGGATTGATGAGGTATAGAACAAACAGAAGACTCGATGAAGCGGTTTGAGTATGTTCATCCCGCAGGCGGCAATATCTATACATCCGTAAAACTTACTCCGGAAGAACTGGAGAATGCTTCGGGAGCAATCGGATGGTGTGATGTATGCAAGGGATGGGAAGAGTCGTGAGATCAACAATGATGGAAGGATGTAGAGGATATGATCTATAAATTGCTTTCTCCTGCTTATGATACTGCGGTTGCAGAACTGGTGAGGAGTAATTTGAAAGCTCATCAGCTTGATATACCAGGGACGGTGTACTTTGATGATAACCTGTATCATTTGAGTGAGTTTTATAATGCCATGCCAGACAAGAGAATATATTATGTTCTGACGGATGAATCAGACAATGTTTTGGGTGGAGTCGGGCTGGCGGAGTTTGCCGGAATCGAAGATTGTGCAGAACTTCAGAAGCTATATCTAAATGATAACGTCAAAGGAAGAGGCTTTAGCTACGACTTGATGAATAAGGTAGAGTCAGTTGCGCGTGAGCTTGGATATAAACGCATGTATCTTGAAACACATAACAATTTGAAGGCAGCTATACATTTGTATAAGAAGTGCGGATATAGAGAAATTGAAAGACCAAAAGCAGTAGTACACAGCACGATGAACAGATTTTTCCTTAAAGAATTAGAAAACGATATGGGAAATAATCTATAATAGCTGTCATGTTGAAGCTGACAGTATCAAGATTACAGGCGGTACATTGGATACAAGCAGGTATCGGAATACAAAATAGGATATGAAGAATAGGAAATGATTGAATCAGAGATTAAAAGCAGAGAGGAACTGGTAGCCCTTGTCAATGAGATAGGATTCCTTCCGTTCTTCACAAGCAGGATAGAGGGATTCTCTCTAGAAGAGAATATTTCATATGATGCATGGTATCAGGGACGATGGAACGGCAAGATACATTGGGATGCCTGGGACTGGAAAGGTGAGGTTTTGCAGAACAAGGAACTTGTTTACGGCAAGTTCTTTGAAAAGAAAGCGGGATTCATCAGCAAAAAGCTATGGCCGGATTTCTGCAATTACCGCCGGGATGGATATGATTTCGATGCCAGATTTGATGACGGACTTTCCTCATATAAGGATAAGGGTATTGTCGATTATATCACAGGCACGGGAGCTGCACTGACAAAGGAAATAAAGGACAGTCTTAACTATAAGAAGGGTGGTAACAAAGGCTTTGAGACAGTAATAACGAGGCTTCAGATGCAGACCTATGTTGTTCCTGTCAATTATGAATACAGCAAGCGTAAGAACGGCGATGAGTATGGATGGGGCAACTGCCGATATGATATCGCAGAGAACTACTGGGGCGAGAAGCTATGCAGATCAGCATATAGCAGAAGCCCCGATAAGTCGCTTGAGAGGATCATCAAGCATGCAAGAAAAGCACTGCCAAGGATGGATGAGGATGAGCTGAGGCTGTTGCTAAAAGGATAAGTGGGAAAACCAAACGGATGGAGGTATTAACATGAACGAGACATTAAAGGTATTGGAAAGCAGAAGAAGTTGCAGAAGTCTATAGCTTTTCTCGAAAGTTCAGAAATAATGAAACCTGATGTTAAAATTGACGGAAATTAAAGACAGGAAGTTTATATGTTAGAAGAATTTGAAGCCATTATTAATGATGATACATCGGACGATTATTGGTATGATGTTGCACTTTTTTCATGTCAGGAAATGATAAATAGCTTTTCTGATGAGGAATGGAAGCAGCTGTCTGAAAGAATCAATGATTACTCTGAAAAAGTTCAAATGCGTTGTGTCGAATGCTTATCTGATAGTGAAAACAAAAATAGTTTATCAATGA